>WGCW01000015.1 GCA_015493585.1 Acidobacteriota bacterium | reverse complement strand
TCAGCGCGTCTTGGCCACAGAGGGCGACAAGGCATCGCCGGTGCATCCGAGTCCTCCGCCCAGATCCTTCGCAGCGTGCCTTTGGCACGCCGCTCAGGATGACAAGGGGGGAGGTGTCATTCTGAGCACCCACATGCCCCGGAGGGACACCGGGAGGGTGGACGAACAGGCATTCGGATACGATTTCTCGACGTTGCGTGGTATCAGTATGTTACGCGCCTTTCCCTCGGATGCTGCAATTGCTGTTAGTTGAAAAGAGGCGAAGCCATTTCTCTCCTTGTCATCCTGAGCGATGTGCCAAAGGCGACGCGGTCAGCCCTCCCTTGTCATCCTGAGCCGGAGGCGAAGGATCTGGGCGGGGGGACCAACACATCCCATCGTGGGCTGCACCTATCATGAATTGAATCCGTCCGGGGTCACGAGATGGGGACAGTGTTGAATAGCCGGTGGCCACCGCCCTCCAAGCCATTCTTGCGTCACGCTCGCCAAGAACGGCATGACCTCAGGCAAGCCAAATATGTTCCTCCGCGTTCGCAGCGTGCTTTGCGTGAGACCTCAGATATTCAACACTGTCCCCTGCTCGGCCGTTTGGGCGAAGTCCGCGCTCGCCGTTGTAGCCATGAGCCGTGGCAAGGCGCTGTTGATGCACCCGCCCCCCCACGCAGATCCTTCGCGCCGCGCCTTTGGCACGCCGCTCAGGATGACGTTGCACCGGAGGTCACGCGGGGGAGCTTGCCGGTTTTGTTCCCGCCAGCAGCTGGACGTAGCCGCCGAAGAACAGGCCAGCCACATGCGGCTCCAGCCCGTGTTCGGTGAAAATGGCGTTCCAGTCCTTCTCGATGAAATCGAAGGCGTAGGGGCATTCGATCAGGCGGAAGCCGGTTCTGATGTGAAACGGTGCCTTGGCCAGGTCGAAGGGACGGTAGTCCAGCAGGTAGAGCGTGCCACCGGGCTTCAGCGCCTCAAAAACGCTGTCAAGAACGACGTGCCTCGTTTCATGCGGGAAGCCGTGCAGGACGAAGGAAATCAACACGCGGTCAAAGGCGCTGGCGAGCTCGAGCGGCACGTCCACGCGCCTCTTCTCCCACCTGACGTTTGGAAACTTCGCACACCGCTTCCTGAACTGCCGTCCCATCTCCTCGGAGATGTCCAGCCCGAGCAGCGATCCTCCCTCACCGAGGTACGACGCCATCAGGCAGGCGTTCCTCCCGGTCCCGCAGCCAAGATCGAGCACGACATCGTGTTCCCCGATCTCCATCAGCGCGATGGCGCGCCGGATGAAACGGCCATAGCCCCCCAACGTCACCAGGTCCATCAGACGGTCGTAGAAGCGTGCCGTGAAACCGCGTATTTCAACCTTCGATTTCGGATAGATCTTCGGTTCGCGTGTCACCTGTCCACCCCTTCAGCCTTCGTGCGTCACTTCCCGAGCCATGCCCGTCTGCTCCGCATCACCGTCTTCCCCCCGCTTTGGCGTGAAGGCCTCCGGATCGAGCGGCGCTCTCGCAGCATATCGGCGAAGGCAACGCCGGGCAAGGGAAACGCACCGTGATCACGAACAGATCCGTGGATACCCCTGGTATCCTCCAGCCGATGACCTGGTACCGGCGTCTCCCGCGAACGGTGATCATGCTCGGCTTCGTCAGCCTTTTCACCGATCTCTCAAGCGAGATGATCTATCCGCTGCTCCCGGTCTTTCTCACCAACGTGCTCGGCGCCGGACCGGCGGCGCTCGGCCTGATCGAGGGAACCGCCGAGGCGACCGCCTCGCTCCTCAAACTGGCCTCCGGATGGCTGTCCGACCGGACACGAAAACGCAAGCCGCTGGTAACGATCGGCTATGGCATCGCCTCGCTCGCCCGGCCGCTGATCGGTCTCGCAACGGCATGGCCGGCCGTGCTGGCGCTACGCTTCACGGATCGCACCGGAAAGGGCATCCGCACCTCGCCCCGCGACGCCCTCCTGGCCGATGTCACGCCGGACGAGCTGCGGGGCGCCGCGTACGGCGTCCACCGCGCCATGGACCATGCGGGAGCGGTACTCGGGCCGCTGGCCGCTGTCGTGCTGCTGCGCGCGCTGGGCCTCGGCATGCGTACCGTGTTCCTCCTGGCAGCCATTCCAGGCGCCATCGTGCTGGCGATCCTCGTCTTTGGAGTCCACGAGCCGGACCGGACCCATCGTGACGATAGCACCCGCCTCGGGTCGCTTCGCGAGGCTGCCGGACCGCTCCGGCCGTTTCTGACAGCTCTCCTGATTTTCACGCTCGGCAACTCGACCGACGCATTTCTCCTCCTGCGCCTGACCGGTGCTGGCGTCGGCGCCGCTGCCGTTGCCGGTCTTTGGGCCGCCCACAACCTCGTCCGGATGCTGGCGAACTGGTTCGGCGGCCGGCTGTCGGACCGGGCTGGCAGACGGCCGATGATGCTCACCGGATGGACGCTGTACGCAGCGGTCTACGCGGTGTTTGCCCTCGGCCATGGCCGGACGGTCTTCATCATCACCTTCCTCGTCTACGGTCTGTACTTTGGTCTGACCGAGCCGGTCGAGAAGGCCTGGATCGCCGACCTCGTTCCGGCCGGGGGCCGCGGCGCCGCCTTTGGTCTCTACCACCTGACGGTGGGCCTCGCCGCACTCCCAGCAAGCGTTCTGTTCGGCGCCATCTGGAAGATCTGGGACGCTCCGGCCGCGTTCGGTGCTGGCGCCATTCTCGCCGCCGCCGCCAGTCTGATGCTCATTCGAGTTCCCCACCCCGAGCAACGCCAGGGCTGAAGGCACCGCGTGCCACACTCTCGACGGTCCACGGTATCCTAACGGCATGATGCCCGACTGGGTCTTCGACGATGCCGACCGCGCCTTCATGACTGAAGCGCTGAGTGAAGCAGCCAAGGCGGCCCAGCGCGATGAAGTCCCGGTCGGCGCTGTGCTGGTCTCCGGCGGGCGAATCGTCGCACGAGCTGGAAACCGGCGGCAGGCGGAGCACGACCCGGCGGGACACGCTGAAATCAGCGTCCTGAGAGCGGCGGGCCGTGCGCTCGGCGACTGGAGACTGGAGGGATGCACGTTGTACGTCACGCTTGAGCCGTGCCCGATGTGCACCGCCGCCTGCCGGCAAGCACGGCTCGACCTGGTGATCTGGGGCGCCCCCGATCCCGTTGCGGGTGCCTGCGGGACGGTATTGGATCTGGCCGAGGATCCACGGCTCGGACCGCCGCTGGCGGCACGCGGCGGGCTGATGGCCGCAGAGGCCTCGGCGCTGTTGAGGGCATTCTTCGATACGAGGCGGGAGCCCCAAGATTGACGCGCCCCGCCGGTTCAGGAGCGCGTACCATGGTGACGTGAACATGCGCTGGTTCCGTTCGGTCATCATTCAGAGCCTCCTGAGCGGTGCTGTCGGGGGGCTATTGCTCCTGCTGATCCTGCTGCGGCTCAATCCGGACGCGACCCCGCCAGGGCTGCACGTGTTGATGCCGGGCGTGGTCTGGTGGTTGTGGGGCATGCTCCCGGTTGGGGGCGCGGTTCTCCTGCTGATCCTGACCGGCGCCGTACTTTTCCGTGGCGTCCGGAAGTGGCGCTGGTTCTTCCCATACTCGGCGGCTGCGGTCTTCTTCCTCGCCGCGCTGCTCAACCGGCTCAACGCCGACCTGCACGTAGTCTTTCTCTCCGGAAGCGGCCATAGGACTCTCGGGCAGGACGCCGTTATTTGGCTGATCGTCAGCCTCGCTCTTGCCGGGTCGGGGCACGCGATCAGGAAGCGTTGGCACGGAATTGCCGGGGCTGTGACGCTCGTTGCTCTGGTCTCTCTCCTGCCGATGGTGAGGGTGCTGCAGCAACCTCCGACGGTGCTTTCCGGACGCCCCCGCACCGCGCAGCCGCTCGGAATGCCGGCGCACCCGCTGGTGGTGATCGGCGTCGAGGGGCTGGACCTCAACTTTCTGCTGTCAAGAGCCGACGCCGACCGGTTTGCAAACCTGCAACGATTGATCACCCAGGGTTCTGCAGGCACACTCGAGCCGTACCACCCGTTCCTCAAACGTTCACTGTGGACGACGACGGCAACGGGCGCCTACCCACGGGATCACCGTGTCGAATCGCGATGGGCGTGGACGGCTCCCGGCATCCTTCACGGTGCTGTGCGCCTCCTGCCATGGACACCTCTCGGATCACGGTGGATTCTCCCCCCCGTCCTCACACATCGCGTGCCGCCTCCACCGAGCATGATCCCCCCACTCTGGGCCAGGCTCGGCGCTGCCGGGGTCCGGACGGCCGTCGCCGATTGGCCCGGCATCTGGAGCGACCGGTGGGGGGTTGCCGGGCTCCGGCAGCGCCCTCCGGGAACACTCGATCCAGATTTCCGCCGCTCTTTGACTGAGGCGCTTGCTCCATTCCCGACACAGCGCCGTGCGATCTGGAACGCCGTTCAGTCTGACGCCGCGGCCATCGCAGCGGTCGAGGCCGCGCAGCCAGCCACAAACGTGTGGATCCATCTCCGTGCACTCGGGACGGCACGGCGTCTCCTGGCCCCCCTCAGTCCCGGCGACACCCAGGAAGAAGCCCTTCAAGAGGTCCTCCTCGAACTCTTCGATGCCGATGTCGGGCACATCCTGAGCCACGCCGGAAACGGCGCCCTCATCGCGCTCGTCTCACCCTACGGGCTTGCCCCCCCCGATTCCTTGGAACGTCTCGCCCGTCTCCTCGGCGCCGGTCACCGGTGGCATACCTCCCCCGAGAGCTGCCCGAACGGCATGATCCTCCTCAAGGGTCCGGGGGTCATCCCCGGCGGCCGCCTTGGGCCTTCTCAGCTCCCGGACGTAGCGCCAACGCTCTGTTACCTGCTCGGCCTCCCGGTCGCCCAGTACATGCAGGGCCGCGTCATCCTCGGCGCCGTCGAGCCCGCCTACCTCGAGGCAACCCCCCTACGCGTCGTCGATTGACCGGGGCCGATCTCGCAAGGAGCGCGAGGAAAGATTCGATCTAGCCATCACGAGATGGCACCCCACACGAGGGCGTTGCGCTGTTGGAAAGGCCACAGAGCATTGAGAGATCCGAAGGCGGCAGCTTCAGCTGCACCCCGAGAAATCGCCGGAATTGCAGGTTTGCCCTGGAAAGCGCGCGAAACGGCAAACCCATGCAGAACAACCCACGCGACCGGCCGGCTGGCAGGCCATCTCTACCCCCTTGTGCCTCTGTGCTCCTCTTCTCTCTGCGCTGCCGCGATCTCCGCGGTTACATTTCGAAATGGATCTTCGGAGATGGGGACAGTGTTGAATAGCCCATCCACGCACAGAACTTAGGGTACGAGGTCGCAGGCAGCTCCGTGCTCGTTGCGCTCTCTGCGGTTAGGTTCCCCCGATGGCTCATCACGAGATAGGGACAGTGTTGAATAACTGCTACGGACATGGAAACAGAAATGCCCTCTTGCCGCCGCCCAAGGGAGTTGCTCGCTGAGAACGCCGGGAGAGCAGGGAAAGAGAGTGGTTCATCTGCGGTCGTGACGGTTTTGAGCGGCGTGGCGTGAGATGCGCAGTGACTGGCCACCCCCGCCCAGATCCTTCGCCTTTGGCTCAGGATGACACGGGAGGGATGGCTGCGCCTCCGCTCCCTTGCGCCTCTGCGTTTCATGCCCCTTCCCACCGGTCCCGCAAAGAAGCGGCGTAGAGCGCAACCGTTTCTCCCAGATGATCGGCAAGGTCACCGGCCGAACGAGAGGCAAAGGTGGTGTACACTGAGAACAGCTCGCAGCACCGATGACATTGGACCAGGGGGCGATGTTCATGGGCCTAAAGATCTTCAGGCATCATTTCGAACAGTACGAGCGCGTATGGTGGCAGGGCCCACTCCATGCCGAGCAGCAACGCTGGGGAGATGGAAGCTTGCCTCAAGCCCCAGTCTTCGACGACCCAGGCACGACCGCTGAGGCTGGGGCCGGCCATCTGCTGTCGGCCCTCTGGAGGCTTCCCGACGCCGATGACTGAAACGCTGCATACCGTGCACGTGGATCTGGAACCCGGCTGGCGGGGAGGGCAGCGGCAGGTTCTCCTGCTTTGCACCGGGTTGGCTCAACGGGGCCATCCGGTCGTGCTGGTGGCCCGGCAGGGAGGAACTCTTGCGCGGCGCGCCGCCGACGCCAGAATCAACGTGATCGAGACTCCTGTGCGTGGCGGACTCAACCTTCAGGCTGTCCGGACGCTGACGAATATCATCCAGCAACAGCGCCCGGATGTGGTTGGAATGCACTCGAGCCGATCTCACAACGTCGGAATGATGGCGCGTCTTTTCCGGGGAAAGAACCGCCCACTCTTCGTGGTCACACGCCGGGTGGACTTCACGCCCGGTCAGGATCCGCTCAACCGCCTGAAATACCGAAGGGGCGCGGACGGCTACATCGCCATCTCGCGCGCTGTCGAGCAGCAGCTGCTGACCACAGGCGTCAGCATGGAGAAGATCCGGCTCGTCCATTCAGGCATCAACGCCCCCGCTACGTCTCCGGACGCCCACCGCCAGCTACGGGAGGAGCTGGACATTCCCCGCGAGGCGCTCCTCTTGGGCGTCGTGGCCGCCCTGACTGATCACAAGGGCCACCGGTATCTGTTGGATGCCATGCCGGAGGTTCTAGAGGCATTCCCAGGAGCGGTGCTGCTCCTTGCCGGGGCCGGCGAGCTCCGGGATGAGCTGAAGGAGCAGACACGCCAGTTGGGCATCGGCGGTGCGGTGCGGTTCCTCGGGCACCGGAACGACGTGCACCGGATCTTCGGCGCATTGGACCTGTTCATCATGCCCTCCAAGCTAGAGGGGCTCGGCACCTCGGTCGTCGACGCCATGCTGACAGGAACTCCCGTGGTGGCGACCCGCGCCGGTGGGTTGCCGGAGCTGATCTCGCACGGCAGCACCGGTCTGCTGGTCGAGCCCTGCTCCCCGGAGAGCCTGGTGGACGCAATCATCGGAGCCTTGGGCGATCCTGAGCTGAGAACTTCCCTCGCGAAGCGTGCCCGGATGGTGGCTCTTGAGCGCTTCACGGCGGAGGCCATGGTCGAAGGCACACTCGGGGCGTATGAAGAGTTCCTGAAACAGCACCGGCGAAGGTGAGGACGGGTGGGATGGTGCCGGGGACACGGCGTACCGGCGTTGGGCGAGGGAGATGCTCCAGGAAACCCGGTCCCCTTCTCGACGCCGTGCGATCGCTTTGGGCACCTGGGCCATCACGCGAGCGCTTCAGAATATCACCACACTCCCGGGATGCTCTAAACGAGAAAACGCCCCGGACGGCCGGGGCGTTTCGGAGTCATCGGGTCATTTCGCCGGCGGGGTGTGCTCACCTTCGTCGACGGGCGCGTGGACGGGGGCCGGGGGAAGCGGGAGCTTCTCGCCCATCTCAACCTTGGCCCTGAGCCGCTTCCATTCCCACTCGATGTTCCGGCGCATGTTCTCGACATGGTACGGCTTGAGGTGACGGAACCGGCCCTGGAGCTTCAGGTATTCATTGATGTCCGTGAAGGCGGGCTCGTGGTTGATCGTATACTTCGTTCCGTAATCCACCTCATAGAGCGGGAAGACGCCGGTTTCGACCGCGAGCCGGGCAATACGGATCGAGTACCGCTCCTCGGACTTGTGCCCCGGCGGGCACGAGCTCCATAGGTGAATGAACTTCGCGCCGCGGATACTTTGGGCTTTCTGCAGCTTCCGCACGAAGTCCTCGGGAAATGCCAGCGAGGCGGTCGCCGTGTACGGCACCCGGTGCTCGGCCATGATTTCTACCATGTTCTTCTTCGGCTCAGGTTTCGGGCTCTCGACCGGTGTGGTGGTCGTCCACGCGCCGTACGGCGTCGCTGACGAGCGCTGGATCCCGGTGTTCATGTACGCCTCGTTGTCATAACAAACATAGATGATGTCATCGTTGCGCTCCGCTGCGCCCGAGAGCGACTGGAACCCGATGTCGAACGTGCCGCCGTCACCGGCCCAAGCCAGCACAGTGATTCCTTCCTTCCCTTGGGCGTCGAGCGCCGCCCGAATCCCGGACGCGGAAATAGCCGCGGTTTCAAACGCAACCTGGAGCACGGGAACGCCCAGCGCTTCGTACGGGTACGGGCCATTGATCACCGCCCAGCAGCACGCTGGGATGACGACCATCGTTTTCGGCCCGAGCGCCTTGAGCGCCAACCGCATACCGAGCGCGGCCCCACAGCCGGGGCAGGCCAGATGCCCCGAATGCAAGATGTCAAACTCGGGAAGGTGGAGGTTCTTCGGATCGTACGTCGTGATGTCTATGGCCATCTTCGCCTCCTCAGCCCATCGCCACAGCGCCGGTCTCAGCGCCCTTGGCCTCCAGCACGTTCCACCAGGTGACCGGTTTCGTGATCCGGCCCTCCCAGACGCCCATCAACATGCCGCGCAGATCCTCGACCGTGACGTCACGTCCGCCGAGCCCGGCGATCACGCCGTGCATCTCCGGCTGTTGCCCGGCGGGCAGCTCATAAAGTGCCGATTTGATCTCTTGATGGAAGATCCCGTGGTGTCCGAACGAGCAGTTCCGGTCGAGAATGACGACTTTCTTTCGGTCTGCCAGGATCGTCCGGATCAGGTCAGCGGGGAACGGCCGGAAGACACGCAGGCGCAGCAAACCGGCTGCGACGCCTTCATCACGGAGTGCGTCGATGACGACGCGCGCGGTTGACGCGGTCGTGGCTGCCGTGACGAGAACGAGCTCGGCGTCGTCCATCCGGTACTGTTCGACGAGGCCGTACGGGCGCCCGGTCAGCTCGCCCCACTCGCGCCCAACCTCGTCCCAGACGCCAAGCGCAACCTGATGGGCGAGGTCCATCTTGCGCCGGAACTCCATGTACCGGTCGGGGAAGACCAGATTCCCAAGCGCCGCTGGGTGTTCGAGATCCATCTTCTGAGGCAGGTCGAGCGGCGGCAGGAAACCGTCCACGAGACCGGGCTCCGGGACCTCGACATCCTCGTACGTGTGCGAGAGGAAGAACGCATCGAGAATAACCATTGTTGGCAGCAGCACCCGCTCAGAAACCTTGTAGGCTTGAATGACCGAATCGACGACTTCCTGGGCCGACTGGCAGTAGACCTGCATCCATCCCGTGTCCCGCTGGGAGAGCGAGTCGGTCTGGTCGGTCCAGATCGACCAGCCCGGCGCCATCGCGCGGTTGACGTTGGCCAGAACGATCGGGAGACGCGCGCCGGCCGCCCAGTGAATGACCTCGTGCATCAGGGCCAGTCCCTGAGCCGAGGTGGCCGTGAAGGTTCTGGCGCCCGCCGACTCAGCGGCGATGCAGCCGGCGAGGGCCGAATGCTCCGATTCGACCTTGATGAACCTGGCGTCGATCTTGCCTTCGGCCACCATGCTGGCGATCCCCTCGATGATCGAGGTTTGCGGCGTGATGGGGTAGGCGGAAATCACCTGGGGCCGTGCCAGCCGTACGGCGTGGGCGACGGCGCCGTTACCCTTGATCACCATCCTCATGATTTCACCTCCACCAGCGACAGGGCGTTCCGCGGACACTCCTCAACGCAGATGCCACATCCCTTGCAGTGATCCCCGTCGATATCGAATCCGAACGCGCCGCTGCGCTTGTGAATGGCCACGTCCGGGCAGAAGAACAGGCAGTTGCAGCATTCGTTGCAGGTCCCGCAGACCATGCACCGCCGCGCTTCCCGGATCGCTTCCTCTTCGGTGAAGCCCTGCACGACCTCATCGAAGGAGGTGCTCCGGGTCTGCGGATCGAGCTCGTGGATCTCCGGCCTCGGCACCTCGGTGAAGTAGGCCGGGTTGAGCTGCTCGACGTGGACGGTCTGGTCGATGTTGACCGGACGTTCCCACGAGGCTTGAGTGGGTGGGGCCACGCTGGGCAGCTCCCGTCCTCCGAGAAACGCATCGACGACCATGGCGACACGCCGCCCTGCGCCAACTGCGGCCGTCACCGTCCCCTCTCCGAAAGCGGCATCACCCGCCGCAAAAACACCCTCGACCGGTGTGACAAACCGCTCGTCAGCGGCCACTCGCCAGCCATCGCGGGCCTCGTCTGGCAGGAAGTCCAGCTCCGCGGTCTCGCCGATCGCCGTGACGACCCCGCCAACTTCGACCGGAAACTCAGAGCCCTCGACGGGGATCGGACGGCGGCGGCCCGACTCGTCGGGCTCCCCGAGCCGCATCTTGCGGCACTCCAAAGCCGTGACCTTCCCATTCTCGATGATCACCCGGCTCGGAGCCGTCAGGAACTCGAAGCGGATCCCCTCGGCAATCGCTTCGTCGACCTCGGTTGGAATCGCCGGCATCTCCATGCGGGAGCGCCGGTAGACCACGATTGGCTCGACACCGATCCGCAGCAGCGACCGGGCAACGTCCATCGCCGTGTTGCCACCGCCGACCACGGCCATGCGGCGGGGCAGCTCAGGCCGCTCTCCCGCCAGGATCCGCTCCAGGAGATGGACGCCGTTGTAGACGTTCTCGTGGTCCTCACCGGGGACGCCGAGCGGACGGGAGCCGTGGAAACCGATCGTCACGATCACCGCGTCGAAGCGATTGCGAAGCTCGTCGAAGCTGACGTCTCTGCCAACGCGAGTGTTCAGCGTGAATTGCACGCCGGTCTGCTCGACGAGCGCCAGCTCCCGGTCGAGCACGTCCTTCGGCAGCCGGTAGGCGGGAATGCCCGTCCGCAGGTAGCCCCCCGCGGCCGGTTTGTCATCGAACACCTCGACGGCATGACCGGCGAGCGCGAGGTTATACGCCGCCGCAACACCGGCCGGCCCGCCGCCGATGACAGCGACTTTCTTACCGGTGGCCGGTTTGGCCTTCGGCAGGAATTCCGGATCGAGCGACCGGTCGCCAAGGAACCGCTCCATCATGTGGATGGCGATCGCGCCGCCGAACTGGCCGCGGTTGCACTGGTCCTCGCACGGATGGGGGCACACGCGACCGAGCGATGCCGGGAACGGGTTCCCAGCGCGCCACAGCCGGGCGGCGGCGGCGACGTCCCCCCGTGCGATCAGATCGAGCGCCTTGGAGATGTCGTTGCCCGCGGGACACTGATGCGAGCAGGCGGGGAGCTTGTCCTCATAGCTCGGCTGCACGTACTTCCATGCGCCGGTCTTGATCAGCAACGTCGAGTTGTCGGAATACGATGTAACCGGGATGTCTTCCAGCATCTTTGGGTTGAGATCAACCATGCCTTACCTCCCCGTTCCAGCCGCAGCGAGCGTCTTCACGGCAGCGGCGGCCTCACGGGCCGCCGCGATGTTGGCCTCCGGCTTGATCGGCACCGTTGCCGCGATCGCCTCGCCGAGATTATCCAACGAGATCAGCCCCGTCAGCGTTGCGAACGCACCGAGGATCGACGTGTTGACGATCGGTGCCGTTAGCGATCCCAACCGGTGCTCGAGCGCGATCCGCGATGCGTCGACCGTCGCAATCGTGTACGGACCGAGGTGTGTGAACTCCTCCGGCCCGTGAGGTGTGTTGATCAGGATCCACGCCCCATCCTTGAGCCCCTGCGTGACGTCAACCAGCTTCTGCAGGATCAGGCTTTGATCCAGCACGATCAGACCATCCGGCTCGTAGATCTCGGTGCGAACGAGCACCGGCTCATGGTCGAGCCGGACGAACGCCGCCACCGGCGCCCCGCGCCGCTCCGATCCGAACGATGGAAAGGCCTGTACATGAAGACCTTCACGAAACGCAGCTTCGGCGATGATCTGAGAGGCGATCACGGCCCCCTGTCCGCCGCGCCCGTGGATACGGATTTCAATCATGGTCCCTCCCTTCGGCCCTTCAATGTAGGGGAACCCCCTCCTAAAGGCAAGATCTCGCCACGCCCGCAGAGTACGTCGCCACGAGAGACGCAGCCCACCAGGCCGGGCGGCCCAGATCACGGCCGGTCCCGAGTCCAACCTTGCTTGCACGGGATGCCACCGAGTGGTAGTCTTTTTCTAGTCCAATCGAAGATGTAGCCAAACGCTGGGTGCGTCTTTGCGCGGAAAAAGATACCGTTTGGAGGATCTCATGTTAAGGAATCGATCACTGGGGCGCGTCGTTCTGGGTGGCGTTTTGCTTCTCGCGTTGAGCTTTCTGCCGGGGATCGGGCTGGCGGGTCAAACCGCCTCGCCGGGAGGCGCCCGCGCGGTCAGGGCTCGCACCGCGCTTGCGGGCATTGACGCCCGGATCACTCGTCTGGACGCTGATGTCCTGACCGTCTCCAGGCGGGGCGCCGCACTGCCTCCGTCGTTCACCGCCCGGATCACCACCCTGGAGCAGAAGCTCCGGGGAATCCAGCGCTCGCTCACCGGGCTGCACTGGACGGTCGTCCATCCCCTGCTCGCGAAGATCGATCAGCTCCACACCCGGCTGAAGACGCTCCAGCAACGTCTCGACACCTGGGTCGTCAAGCCGCCGCTCGATCCGAACCGGCCGCTGAAGGTCAGCGCCGCGACCGGCACCGGCGCGATCACCGGAGTCTTGACCGATGATGCCACGGGGGATCCTCTGCCCTACACGCGCGTCGAGGTCTACTGCGACAACCCCTCGTTCGACGCCGAGACGATGACCGGCGCGGATGGGACCTACACGATGGGCGGGCTCGGGACCGGCGACTACTACGTCCGGACCTGGAATGAGCTCGACTACCAGGACGAGCTCTACGACAACGTTCCCGTGCAGGGCTGGACGGATTGGACCAGCGGCAACGCCGTTCACGTGATCGACGGGCACACAACGTCCGGGATCAACTTCGCGCTCGTTCGATTCGGCGCCATCCGCGGAACCGTCACGGCCTCAGCAGACGGGAGCCCGCTGTCTGCCGTCCCGGTCTATCTCTACGATTCCACCGGCTCCTTCGTCGATACGATCCAGACGGCGGCAGATGGAACGTACCGGTTCTCCGAGCTGGCACCGGGATCGTACTTCCTCAGGACCTGGGTCCAGCCCAGCATCAGCGGATATCTCGACAAGCTCTACAACAATCTTCCGTGTCAGGATAGCTGTGATCCGACGAGCGGGACGCCGGTCCAGGTCAGCTCCGGTCAGATGACAGAGCAGATCGATTTCAGCCTCGACCTCGGCGGGTCGATCACGGGTACGATCACCCAAAGGGACACGGGCCAACCGTTCTCCCAAGGGAGCGTCACCATCTACGACACTGCGGGCAATGCGGTTGCCGGGTTCGACGTCCAAAGCTCCGATGGAAGCTACAGCGCCATCGGGCTGCCAGCCGGCACGTACGAAGCCGTGGCGTATCCGGGATGGAATGGAAATTATGAAGCGCAACTCTACGACGGTATCGACTGTGCGGGACAGTGTGATCCAACCAGTGGCACACCGATCACCGTCACGCTGGGCACCGCGACACCCGGCATCGATTTCTCCCTGGCTAGGCTCCAACATATCTCGGGTACGGTGACCGATGCCGCTGACGGCTCGCCGCTTGAGGGTACGACGGTCGACGTCTACGACAGCGCCGGTAGTTATTGGAGCTCTGCCACGACCGATGCCAACGGGCAGTTCGCCTCGCACGCGTTGTACCCCGGCCAGTACTTTGCGGTCGCCCGGCTGCAGGGTTATATCGGCGAGCTCTACCAGAACTTGCCATGTCCGTTCAATCAGTGCGATCCGACCACGGGAACCGCCATCACCGTCAACAACAGCGCCGATACGACGGGGATCGATTTTGCGCTCGACAAGGGGGGTATTGTTGCCGGAACCGTCACGAACGCCGCCAGCGCTCCTCTCGCCGGGATGCACGTTCGACTCTTCGATGATGCGGGCACCCAACTGTTCAGCACATTTACCGACGACGAGGGAGAGTTCCAATTCACCGGGCTGCCGGCCGGCACCTACTTCGCGACTGCGGCCGATGCTCAGAATGA
The DNA here is from genome assembly GCA_015493585.1 of Acidobacteriota bacterium. Classification (GTDB taxonomy): domain Bacteria; phylum Acidobacteriota; class Thermoanaerobaculia; order Thermoanaerobaculales; family Sulfomarinibacteraceae; genus JAADFN01. Next base: position 1,057 of record WGCW01000015.1, on the reverse strand, counting down.
TCCGCCGTTTTGGGTCTCACAGCTCTATTCGGGCATCAACTGCCCGGTCCAGTGCGAACCAACGACCGGGACCGGCATCTCCGTGACCCTGGGTCAGACCACCGGGATCGGGTTCTCGCTCGAGCAGTTTGGCCGCGTCCTCGGGCACGTGACCGATGCGGCCTCCGGAGCACCCCTGGGGCAGATCTCCGTCACGCTGTACGATTCCTCAGGCAATCCCACAGCATCGAGATGGACTGCGGCTGACGGCAGCTACTCGTTTCAAGGGCTTGATGAAGGGACCTACCGCGCCGTCGCCTCAGACCCGCTGTACGGGGATATCCTCTACGACGGCATTCCGTGCCAAGGCGGATGCGACGTCAACACGGGGAATCCGATCGGGGTGCACCTCGGTGCGGACACGACCGGGATCGATTTTGCACTCCAGCGTTTCGGCAGCATTTCCGGCGTTTTGACGGATTCTTACAGAGGCTACCCAATCAGCGGTTGGGTGCACGCATACGACGCCACCGGGACGCTGGCCGCCTCAGCGTGGGCTGAGTCCAACGGGCACTACACGATCCCCATTCAGACCGCCGGGACATATTACGTCGTCACGGATGTTACGGGTCATCAGGATCAACTCTTCGATGGCATTGCCTGCGAGGGCGGGTGCAACGTGACCTCCGGGACACCGGTCACCGTGACCGGCGGTGCGGACACCGGCGGTATCGATTTCTCGCTGGAGCCCGATCCGATCTTCTCCGACGTCCCGGCTGGCTTCTGGGCACGGCGATGGATCCGGACGCTCTACTTGAACTATGTCACCCAAGGCTGCGCAATCAATCCGCTCCGTTTCTGCCCGGCCTCGCCCGTCAGCCGGGGTGAGATGTCGGTCTTCCTGCTCAGGTCGAAGGAGGGAGGGTCATACACACCCCCTGCCGCCGTTGGGCTCTTCGGCGACGTACCGGCGTCGAGCCCGTTTGCGCCCTGGATCGAAGAGATTGCGGCGCGCGGGATCACGTCCGGATGCAGCAGTGATCCGCTCCTCTTCTGCCCCGACGCGTCCGTCACCCGC
>WGCW01000014.1 GCA_015493585.1 Acidobacteriota bacterium | reverse complement strand
GGGAACAACGCCCGGGTGAATCCTGTTGTCCGTGGGGACAGCCGCCGCCAGATCTTTGGACCGGTGGAACGACGAAAGGATCCTAACTCGTGAGCGAGACGAGAAGACGCCACCAGATGCTGTGTTGCAGTAGCACTCTCATGAATCATCCGGGCTGACGTGCAACGATCTCCCCGATCCACGCTGCTCCTCGGTATGACGCTCCTTTTGGCGATGCCGGTTGGAGCGTGCAGCCGCGCTGCCAGTGCTCCGGCTGACCGGACGGTGGCCCCGGAGGAACAGATGCCCGCAAAGAACAAACCGGCCGATGCCGAGCTCCGCCGCCGGCTGACGCCCGAGCAGTACCAGGTCACGCAACGCTGCGGCACGGAGCTGCCCTTTGCCAATGCCTACTGGGACAACCACGAGCCCGGGATCTATGTCGACGTGGTCAGCGGCGAACCGCTGTTTTCCTCCCTCGACAAGTTCGATTCGGGTTCGGGCTGGCCCAGCTTCACCCGGCCGCTGGAGCCCTCGAACATCAGAGAGCGAAAGGACAGGAGCCTCGGCATGGTCCGGACTGAAGTCCGTTCGTCCGGGGCCGGCTCGCACCTCGGCCACGTCTTCCCCGACGGTCCCGGGCCGGCAGGTCTGCGCTACTGCATCAACTCCGCCGCGCTGCGCTTCATCCCGGCCGACCGCCTCGAGGCCGAGGGGTATGGCCAATACCTGGCGGCCTTCGTCAAGGCCGGAATCGTTCCCAAGGTTGCGGCTCGCCCAGCCGGTAAGCCCTCCAGGGAGACCGCCATCGTCGCGGGTGGCTGTTTCTGGGGCGTCGAGCACCTGATGCGGCAGCTTGACGGCGTCGTATCGACCGAGGCCGGGTATACCGGTGGCACCACTCGGAACCCAACCTACGAGCAGGTTTGTACGGGCAAAACTGGCCACGCGGAGGCCGTCAAGGTCGTCTTCGACCCTTCGATCGTCAGCTACGAGGAGGTCCTCCGCTATTTCTTCCGCCTCCACGATCCGACGACGAAGAACCGCCAGCACAACGACGCCGGGACCCAGCCCGCCTTTCTTACCAACTTTCGTCGCAAGGGCGCGGAGGTGCCTGTCAGTGCAGGTTTTCGAACAAGACGTCGCCGAGGCGTGCTCGAGGCACGTCGCAGGCGGCGTCACAGGGAGAAGACCTGCAATGGTGGGGAGATCCTCGCCCGCAGCAGGAAGCTGGTGAGAAAGGCGGGCCAGTACCGCTCGGCGATCTTCCCGCTCAGTGAGCGGCAGCGGACAATCGCCGAACGCGTCCGGTCCGAGGTCGACCATTCGGGCGCGTGGACACGTCCCGTCGTCACAGAAATCGTTCCAGCCTCAACCTTCTGGAAGGCCGAGGAGTACCATCAGGACTACCTGGGGAAACACCCAAACGGCTACACCTGCCACTTCCTCCGGGAGTGATCCAGGAGCTATCTGAGCCCCGCCAGGTGCTGCGCCGATGCCTTCTCATGGGTGAGCGGCACGGATGGGGAGATTGTGCAGCCGGGCGCCTATGGAACAGCTCTTTGTTCAGAGGGGCTCGTGCGGGTAGTGTGCTTTGCGCTTCTGAAAGGAGAGGATTGTAGGATTCTGGATCACCCCTGCGTCGATGGCTACAGCCCGTCGAATTGTCTCGTTCTGTAGCCAGCGGTCGCGTCCGCTCAGCACAGCCGGCACGTGGACGACCAGGGCAGCCGAGATCGACCGGGATGCGCTTTCCCACAGGTAGCTAGGCGTATGATCGACAGCGTAGTAGCTCACGACTCCAATCTCGAGCAATGGTTCTTTGAATGTGGTCGGCCTGGCGAAGGCAAACCCCATGCCCTCGTCGCAGCTCACATCGATGATGAGGCAATCCCTCTTGAGGTTTGAAATCTCTTCCCCGGTCACGAACATCAGTGGCCGGTTAGGGTTCTGAAACATCCCATTGACGATGATGTCTGCTTCCGCGATAAGGTCGCAAAACGGCCGCTCGGCACTATCGTGCTCGACAACCACAAGGCGTGCCTCACCCTCCTTGCCCTCCCGAAGACGGACATAGTGACAATCAAGCACTTCCTCTCGCACCTCGTAGTCGGGCCGTTGGATACAGATCGTGATATCCCGAAACCCTCGCGCCTTGAGTGCGTAGATGGCGCCCCGGCTCACAGCACCAAAGCTGATGATGACGACCTTGCGTTGGTTTCCGTAGTGCCCGTCGATGCCCTTCAATTGCAGGGCATGCAACACCGCGCAATAGCCGGCCAGCTCATTGTTCTTGTAGAAAGTATGCCGGCCCGCGTGCCCATCTGGACTCCAGAAGAACATATCCTCAAAAGCGATAAGAGTTTGTTTGCGATCGATCGCCACCTGTGTCACATCCCGCTGTTGAACACAGTGCGGCCAGCCCCACAGGATGCCACCTTCGCGGAGCGTTTCGAGGTCTTCCAACATAGGCTTGGGGAGCACAACCGCATCAGCATCCGTGAGGAGCTCATCACGTGTCGCACAGCCTCCCGTCCGCGAGGCGATCTCCACGTCCGATACCCCAAATGGTCTCCCATAGCCCTCCTCAAAGATCAGTTGCCGCCGATACCGTTCCGGGAGCCTCCGTAGATGATCCGGGTGGATTGGCATCCGTCTTTCATGTTCCTTTTTTGACGTTCCGATAACTCCGAGTGTCAGCATAAACCTCCCATTGTGTGCCGCAACGTGCGGCCCATCTTTCCGGACACAAGGCATAAGCTCCTTCGTCTAGAATATAGTGAGTATAGCCCCTCCAGCCGTCCTGGCCAAATTGGTGTCACCGGTTGACTTTCACAGTCACGACTCTTCCTGCTTGTCTGTCTCTCACCTCGGGGGGAAAAGGGGATGCACCCGGACACTCCTGGTCTTGCTCGTGCAGCACAGCTCCCGCGAACCGGCGATTGGCGAATCGTCTACCGCATCTTCCAAGACCGGATCGACATCCTCGTGGTCGCCGCAGGGTCACCGCCGGGAGGTCTACGATCGCCTGCGAGAGCGGCTCCGCTGGAGGATGAGCCGCCCCGGTGGGCTCAGGGACCACCGGCTCCCCATCAAGGAACGCTTGAGCTCAACCTTGTCGGGAAAGCGCAGAGGCCATTCCCGGGTACCATTCGCATCCGCATAACCCGCAGTGGGGCGAGCACGTATGGGGCGCCGTTTCCGGGCTCGAACAAGATCACAACATATGGAAACCCGGCACGGAGGTGCAAGAGGGAGCTCGTTTCACTCCGCCTGGATGCCGGACTGCCATCATCGTGTGTTCGTGGTTTGGGGGATTGCTCAAGGTTGGCGATGACCTGGACCGTGGCCTCGCATCGGTGCCACGCATGAGCAGGCGTTCGGCAAGCGGGCACAGCAATCGCAGTGCCGAGTTACGGACGTTCGGCGAACGTTCTGTTCTCTTTTCGAGGCCACTGGGTGATGTTACTTGTGCGGCCGGACCTCCTCTCGGTTCTGCCTCGGTACGAGACCGTGCCAGCCACCCATCAGGATCAAGGCGTTGGGACCGCCGGTACAACCGGCCGAGTGTCCCAGCCCCCGAGGCCGGCTGTGCGGCCGCTTGCCGATGCGTCTGGCCGAAGGTATCGTTCCCCCGGAGGCGGCCGGTGAACACCGGGAACTGGATCGTTCAGCCCGGCGGTCTCAGCGGCGGCGAGATCCGGCCGGCCGCAGGAGGGCATGCCCATGACAGATCGCAGAGGTATCGTACACGTCCTGTTGTTCATCGCTCTCCTGGCCATGCCGGGGATTGTTTCCATGGCGGCGACGGCCGGCCTGGAGCCGGAGGTCACGGTGGACCCGAGGGTGGAGCTCGTCAGCATCGTGTTCTATCTGTCGGGCGGTCCCGCCTACACACAGCCCTCGCAGTACCAGCCGTACCGGGAGCGGGTCGACCGGTGGTTTTCCCGGCTGAAGGATCATCCCGCCGTCCGCTACGCCAAGGAACTCCGCAACCGTTACGGCATCGGCTTCGACGCGCCCATGAGCCTCGCCATCCGCGTCAGCCCGGACCCCGCCATGCGGCTCCTCGTACCGCTCGATCCGGGACCCCAATCGTTCGACCGGAGGTGGCGGGCGTCCACCGTCCGGGAGTTCCTGAAACGGCTTCGCGCCTTCCGCCGCGACTCCAACTTCGACGCGTTCTTCCGGGAGAACCGGCCACTCTACAACGAGGTCGTGGACCGTCTGACGCAGGCCGTTCACACGGAGCTCGACCTTGAATGGTTTCCGAAGTTCTTCGGGGCCGGCGCACGCCAACAGGGGAGCTTTCACGTGGTGGCGGGGATGCTCCTCGGGGGGTGCAACTACGGTCCGTCCACCACCCTCGATGGCCAGTTGCAACGCTACGCCATCCTCGGAGTATGGCGGACCGGCGCCAAGGGTCAACCGGCCTTTCAGGCGGACGACATGTCGACGCTGGTCCACGAATTCGGTCACACTTATAGCAACCCCGTGGTCGAGCGCTGGTTGCCCAAGCTCCGCCCCTTCCTCGCCGAGCTCAACCGGCGGCACCAGGCGGCGTTCGAGCGGCAGGGATACGGCGACGCCGATACCGTCGGGTACGAGTCGATGGTCCGTGCCGTGGTCGGCCGGTACCTTCTCGACACCGGCCGCGCCGCGGCGGCCAGGGCCCACGAGGAGGAACAGAAGCGGCGCGAGTTCCTCTGGGTCGGGGACCTGACCCGGCTCCTGGGCACCTACGAGGCCAACCGCGCTCACTATCCAGATCTCGACAGCTTCATGCCTCGGGTCGTCGCCTTCTTCCAAGACTGGATCGCCACCCACCCAGCTCCGGCAGCCCACCGCTAAGCTACGGGGGTGCCCCATGGCCTTGCACTGTGTGTCACCATGAGCACGAAGTCCGCATCGAGCGTTCAACACATTGCGCTGGGAGAAGATGCGGGCTGAAGTCCGCGCTCCAGCGCTGCCTCGGCTCAGCCGGCCACAGCGCAACGGCCGCTCAGTGGAGCTCTCATGGCTCATCCGGGTTGAATTGGGTATCATCCGGTGACGCTGGTGAAAAATGAGCCGGCTGTCCATCAGCCGGGATCCTGCGGGACGATCGGTGCAGTGAGCGGCCGGGCGGCCCGGCTTTTCCCGGATGCGGCGTCTGGAGGGGGAGCGATGGGGTCATTCCGGCTTCAAGATCTTGTCCAAGGGAGAGACCGGCGGCTTCGCACCGGCTGGCGTCTGCTGCTCTCCCTGCTCTGTTACGCAGCGGCGGTCATCTTGGCAACCCTGGCGAACCGGGGGCTTCGGGGTTTCGGGATGCCGCGAGCGATCGCGTACGTCACCGCCCTTGCGATCGGCATCGGCGTGCTCCTCGGTTTCACGTGGCTCCTGCGCCGGACGATCGATCGGCGGGAGTGGTCCGGTATGGCGCTCGGGCCGCTCTTGCCGGGTCTGGGCCGTTTCGGAATCGGGGCGGTCCTCGGCATGGCCATGATTGGGATGCTCTTCGGCGTGATGTGGGCCTCGCGGTTGCTCGAGGTTCTCCCCGCCGCAAAAGGCGCTCCCGGAGCGTCACCAAACGGCCTGCTCCTGGGTCTAGCCGGATTCCTGGCGGTCGGTTTCGAAGAAGAGCTGCTGATGCGGGGGTACATCTTCCAAAACCTTGCGGAGGCCATGCCGCTATGGCCGGCCACCTTGGTGACGGGGCTGGTGTTTGCCGGGCTGCACGCCGGCGTGGCCGGATGGAATCTGCGCTTTGCAGCTTCGGTAGTGGTGATCTCGTCGCTCTTGGTCATCCTCCGGCTGTTGACGGGCTCCCTCTGGACGGCGATCGGCTGGCACTTTGCCTGGGATTGGACGCAGGACACCCTGCTTGGGATGAGCGGGCAGGGGAACGGCCGTTCGTGGATCCGCGTCGCCTTTCACGGGCCGGGCTGGCTCGTGGGAACGCACGCAACTCCGGAGGGCGGCATGCTGTGGATCGCGCTTGAGCTGATTGTGTTGTTCGCCGTGCTCGCTTGGCGCAAGCGGCGCGGCCAAGCCGTCCGGTGGCATGGGCGGCTCCTCTCCAACGGGGAAGGCGGCGTCACCCGGTAGCCACCGGGTTCACCGCGCGCCCGGCTTCCCGGGCTGGCGCCGGGTTGGCTCGGGGAGCGGCTCCCCTCCTCCTGACACGGTGTCAACCGCGTGCCGGCGAACCTGCACATTCGCCGGACCGAACCAGAAACCCCAAGAGCCCACGGAAGATCCGCATACGCCGGCACCCGCCTCATGCCGTCGTTCCACCCGTGTGCCGCTCTGCCTGGTAGATGTGAGGAAGTACGCCTTGTGATACCATGCATTCATCTCGTTGGTGCTTGAAACGTCAAGCACAAACGAGTTCTCACCTGCTGACCCAGCAGGACCAATGGGGTATTACCTCATCACCACCTACCGCAGGATCAGGGTCTCACCAAAAAATATGAGAAGGTCCAGGTGTCGAATTGGGTGACAAGAGAGCAGCGGTAGAGTACGATTTCAGAAAGTGGGGGTTGCCAGCATGAGGCCGGATAGAAGCGAGAGGCCTACTGCTAACCAGCGTTCTATTGAGAATGTTCTTGGCTCGGTCATCCTGCAGCAGACGCGTGATGCAGCCGTCGTTATCAACGCCAAAGGACGTGTCGTCTACGCGAACCCAGCGTCAGAAAGGATTCTTGGGTTTTCCCGCAACAATGTAGTTGGAAGGAGCGCGTGGAATCTTACGAGGTCGTATCTCGCGTTTCAAAGCATTCGAGACGTCTGGCGTCAGTTACGTGCTGGGCAACCTTGGCACGGCACTCTCGTGGTGGCTTCATCAAGTGGGGCCGGCCACCACATCGATACCTCCATCTTTCTGGCCCACGTGCCGGAGGTTGAGGGAGGCGTCCTCTACGTCGCCGTCGGCCGCGATATCACGGATACAATCGTGCTCCGCGAGCAACTCGTACAGGCCGAAAAGATGCAAGCAATCGGTCAGTTCTCCGCCGGAATTGCGCACGATTTCAAAAATCTTCTGACCGTCATGCAGACGAGCGCGGCTCGCCTACAGGCGTGTCAGTTGCCGAACCTCGGGGACGATGTCGGCCGTGAAATTACGACCATCAACAAGAGCATCAACTCCGGTGTTCAGCTCTGCCGGTCTCTGCTGGGGTTTTCCCGCAAGCGCTCCGGTCAGGTGGAGCTTCTGGATCTCAATGATGTCGTGAGCCAGACCATTCCACTCATACGGCGTCTGCTCACGGATGCCATCGTTCTCGGCGTCAAACTCGCCCCCGAGCATTGCCGTACAGAATGCACCGTCGTAGAGATTCAGCAAGTGCTGCTGAACCTGTGCAGCAATGCCAGGGACGCCATGCCTAAGGGGGGCACCCTCTCCATCACAACCGAATACGCCAAGGTGGGAGACGAGTTCACTCGCACCCATCCGTGGGCACGCAAGGGACGGTACGCAGCGGTCAGGGTTCAGGACACCGGTGTGGGAATGGATGCGGTGACCCGTACAAAGGTATTGAGCCCATTTTTCACGACGAAGAGTCCGGAGAAAGGCACCGGGCTTGGGCTTGCCTCAGTGTACGGTATCGCCAAGAAACACGGTGGAATGATAGACATTGAGAGCGTGCCGGGCCGCGGTACAACAGTCACCGTGTATTTCCCTGCCGCCCGCCCGGTATCCAATCAACGTCCCGGCTCCTCCCGTTCGTCGAAGCCGCTGACGGGTTCCGCTGTCGTGGCCGAAGATCAGCCGGAGATTCGGAGGTTAGAGGGGGCTCTCTTGAAGGGCCTTGGCTTGGAGGTGTTTGAGGTCCCTGACGGGATGCAAGCATGGGGTATGCTCCGGAACATTGGGGACTCCCTGCGCCTCGTGGTCAGCGATGCAAGGATGCCTGGTATGAACGGCATCGATCTCTACCGCCGGCTCCGCCAGACCGGTCAGCGGGTGCCGTTCTTGTTGTGTACCGGTGAGATCGACGGAATGAGCGGGGAGGGAAATACCGTGGCCGATCCTCGCTTTTCTCTCATTGAAAAGCCGTTCGATAACGATCGTTTCGAGGAGGTTGTACGGGACCTTCTCCGCAAGAATGCAGGCGTCAGCGACACAACGGGAGCCGGCGCGTCTGGAAAGACCGCAGGGAACGACTCGACGGGAGGTCCCGAATGAACGACCCGCAACTGATGCAGACCATGGTATCCCGGCTGGCCCACGAGATCCGGAATCCACTCGCCACGATCAAGTCTGGCATTCAACTCTATCTCCGGTTAACGTCCGAACCCGAAGATCTGACCAAGTACCTCCTGGATGCCGTCGCGGCCACGGCTCGCATCGATACCATCATCGTCCGTATGCGCCTCCTGCTCTCCCTCACCCGGAGAACCTCCAATACCTTCCCGATGAGCCGGCTCATGGATGCTCTCGCACACGAGTTCTCGGAGGAGCAGAGGTTGAACATCCTCTCTTGCGGTGACAACCCCGCACCAAAGGTCTTCGTTAACTTCGACCAAATCTTGCTCGCGCTGACCGAGCTCGTGCACAACGCCCTGCTCTACTCGAATGATGCTGTCGAGGTATCGTGGACGACCGAGGGGCGGCACATGGTGGCGCTTCACGTACGCGACCGGGGGCCTGGATTACCAGAACAGATCGAGGCACGGCTTTTCGAACCGTTCGTTGCGGGACCCCATCGTGGTACCGGTCTCGGGCTTGCCATCGTGGCGCGCGTCTGCGAGCTCAATCAGGCACGGGCCATAGCCGGAGCCCGGGAGGGCGGTGGCAGTGAGTTTACGCTCTTCCTGCAGAGGGTATGAGATGACAGTATGTTTGGTTGTGGAAGACAATCCAGAACACGCCGCCATTCTCTCGGATACAGTTGCGCTGCTTGGCGTTCAGGCCCTGCATGCCGCTGAGGGGCGCGCGGCGCTCACGCTGGCCTCGGAATGGCGGCCGGATATCGTGCTCCTCGATCTCGGGCTGCCGGATTGCGACGGTCTTGACCTGCTTCCAGAGCTCCTCACGCTCAACCCAGCGGCCCGCGTCATCGTCCTCACCGGCGAAGACAGCGTTGCCAAGGCCGTCCAGGCACTCCGGCTCGGGGCCCGGGATTATCTCGTCAAACCGTGGGAGCTCGAAGGGCTCTTAATGGTGCTGCGGCGCGAGATGGCGGCAGTAACAGCCTCTGGGAAGGCCGTCGAGAGCGCCGGGCCAGAGACGATTTTCTGGGGAAGTCATCCAGACATGGTTCGTATCCGGGAAGAGATCGATCACCTCGCCCGCGCCCCCCTGACTGGGGTTCTCATCCTCGGCGAGACCGGCACGGGTAAAGAGGTTCTGGCTCGCAAGATCCACGAAGCGACATCGCCAGAGGGCGACTTCGTAACGTTGAACTGTGCCGCGATCCCAACTGAGCTCCTCGAAAGTGAGCTCTTCGGCCATGAGAAGGGAGCATTCACGGGTGCTGTGAGCCGCCGCCGGGGACTGGCAGAGCTCGCGCGGCACGGAACCCTCTTCCTTGACGAGATCGGAGAAATGCCCCTGTCCCTGCAACCCAAGTTACTCCGGTTTCTGCAAGACCGGCGTTTCCGGCGCGTGGGAGGTGAGGAGGAGCTCTCCAGCCGGTGCCGCATTATCGCCGCAACCCATCAGGATCTCGAGAAGCTGAGCCGGCAAGGGAAGTTCCGGCCGGATCTCTACTATCGCCTCGGGGTCGTCAGCTTCACCCTTCCCCCGCTACGGGAGCGCCGCCAGGACCTGTTGCCACTGTCCCATCTGATCCTCGAAAGGCTGGCCTCTGATCTCGGCATTTCCGCCAGACAGCTCTCGCCGGCAGCGGAAGCAGCACTCCTCAGCTACTCCTGGCCTGGAAACATCCGTGAGCTATGCAACCGGCTCGAGCGCGCCCTCGTACTGGGCCGGGGAAGCACCATCCAGCTTGAAGACCTCCAGCTTCCCGCGCACACACGGCCCTCCGAGAGATCTGAGATCCTCGCGGCGCTGGAAGCAGAGGGTTGGAACGTGACCAGAGCGGCGCAACGCCTCGGGCTTGCCCGGCATCAATTGCGGTACCGGATGCGGCGCCTTGGTATCGTGCGGCCGCCGCAATCGTGACTCCACGATGTCCAACTTTCTCCGGATGTCTCCGGTTTCCCCAAGCGAGTATCCCTATTCCGGGCTGGCATGAAATGTGCTTGGAGAGGGGAACATGAAGAGGATCTTGATTGTCGATGATGAGACCGCCCTCGTTCGCAACCTCGCGGAGTTCCTCCGGCGGACTGATGGCGAGTATGAGGTGGCGACGGCGACCCGGGGAGATCAAGCGCTCGACCTGATTCAGAAAGAGACATACGACATTCTCCTGACCGATGTGCGGATGCCTGGACTTGATGGCTTGGAGCTTGTCAGTCAGGCTCTCGCGACGCAGCCATCCATTCGACCGGTCATCATGACGGCTCACGGCTCCCCCACCATGCAACGGGAGGCAATCAATCGGGGTGCGCTCCGGTTCCTGAACAAGCCTGTAGATCTCGACTCGCTCGAGCTTCTCCTTGACCAGCTGAAGGCGACTCCGGAGCGCTCTCAGCCCATCGGGGGGCTGACCGTCCTCGAGATCATTGAGTTCCTATCGGAAACAGGGGAAAGCAAGGTCCTCGAGTTCACCGCTGTTCACGGTTCCGGAAGACTTGTTGTTCTGGCCGGGGACCTGATTCACTGTGCTACGGGAGACCTGGAGGGCGACGAAGCGTTCTTCGCCATGGCTGCATGGGGTGAAGGAACCGTCCAGGAGCTGAATCGGGAAGCCCCAGAGGTGTACGAAAGAAATGTGACGATGACGCGCGACGAGCTCGTCTTGACAGCTCAAAGCTGCAACGACGATCCCTTTGAACCATCGGATCCGGCAACCGAAGCCAGGGAAACGGCTGATCCCATCAATTGGCAGGATCCGAACGAAAAACCATATGCAGGAAAGGAGACAGAAATGGCGGAAACAGGCAAGACGAGGAGTGAGAGGCTCAAGGAACGGCTGGACCAGTTGGTTGTCAACTCGTCCGAGATCGGTGGCGCGCTGGCAGTCGGTATCGACGGGCTGGTGCTCGGAGCCAGCCTTCCAGAAGGGTACGGTAAGGTCGAACGGGTCGGCGCCCAGACGGCCGCTCTGCTTGGGTTGAGCCAGCGGACCCTGGAGCAGCTTCGATGCGGCAAGCCCGACGCGTTGATTTCCCAAGGAACGGATGCCTGGCTGGTAGCGGTGATCGCGGGTAAGGTTGGCGTTGTGGCCATGGCACAGGCCGGGTCGAACCTCGGCATGATCATGCTCGACCTCCGCGAAGCCGCCGATGATGTCAAGAAGATCATCGGCTGACAGCTCGTCCGAAGCCAACAACAATCCAACAAGAGAGGAGCCCGTCAATGGCGACTGAAGAAGAAAAGAAACGGAATCTCGGACGTATCAACGCGATGATCATCTACGGGTTGGAGAAGGGCCTGTGGGATCTCATGGGAGAATCGGCTCTTGCCGTCTCGACTCACGTCGGAGGGGGGATGCTGGAGAAGCTCGAAAAGAGCATGGGTCTCGAGATCGCCGGTGAGGATCCCGAAGACATCCTCACCGAGATCGGCCGGATCTTCGTCGATGAGATTGGTATCGCAACCCAGTTTGACATCAATAAGGAAGGCGACGATGTGACCTTCGAGGTCCAGAACTGTGTTCTGTTGAAAACCGAACGCGATCTGATCAACGAAGGGATCCAGCCGTTCATGTGTCCTTTCCTCAACATCGCCGCCAGCGCCATGCGCCAGCGGTTGCAGATCCAGACCCAGGTCCGAGAGATCAATGTGGATGTGGACGGCAAGCATTGTGGCCTCTGCTTCCGCATGGTCTAGCCTCCCAATCATCGATAATTTTGGGGCGGGCTGCCCGCCCCATTTCCTGGCTTCTCAAAGGTGAAAGATCCTCTCATTTTCCGGCGCGACGACTGCCTTCGTCCGAGCGAGGCGCTCTACTGGAAAGACCTGCTGTATCGCACGGTCAAGATCGGCGTCGAGCTTGAGGCCGCCGTGCCCAAGGGCGTCCGCAAGGACGATTATCTCCCAACGCTCGTAACGGCGCTCAGACCTTCCAAGTCCCTCGATGAGCTGGGAGAGCACGGGGTGCTCGACGTAGTGACCGAACACTGTGGCATCGAAATCCAGGTCATTGGTCAGCAACCAACCTACCGGGCGCTCGTCAGCCAGTTTCGTTTCATTGTCGATCCACTAGTCCGTGACGGCGCACGGGCCCGTTCCACATGTGGCCTGCATTTCCACCTGCTGGCTCCGGATCTACGCCAGAACATGCCCGAGATCATTCTCGCAAACATCTGGAACCTCACCCGGAGGTACGCGCCGGGGTTGAGGTTTCTGACGAGCACTGGGGACGACCGGGGCGCGCTGTGCCGGCGCCGGAATTATGCCAGTCATCTCGAGCTCGTACGTCACACACCTGGGATTCAGTCCATGCGGGAGATTCAGCGGAAACTGCGGGAGAGCTCAGCGGTACCCGAGCATCAGAACTTTCTGAACCTGGAGCATGTGGTCTTTGCCGGCGACGGTACGATCGAGCGGCTCCATATTGAGTTTCGCTTCTGCGACGCTGATCTTGCCGTAACATCCATTGTGTCCAAGGTCTTCCTCTTTCTCGCACTGGCGCTAAAGGCGGTGGACCTTTCCCAGTTCGGTGTGATTCACGTGGGCCGGGTGAGGGAATGGACCCGCAAAAAACTGCTCCTGGATCTGCTGAGCAACAACGACGGCAACCACGCGACCAGTGACACCTCGGGGATCGACGACGGTGCCATCGAAGAGCTGCGTTCCGACGCCCGTGAGCTTCTGGAGTTGCTCAAGCCTCCCCTGGTACGGTTGGCGCTCGCCGATGGTGGACTTGGGGACGAACACCCCGCATTCGAGGTGCTGAGCTTCCTTGCGGAAAACCCGATCTCATTGCTGCGGTCGAGCGGAATGAGCTGGGAGGAAATCGAGGAAACCCTCGCCGGAAGGGCCAGCCTTCCACGGGATGATCTGACTGCGCCCGAACGCCGCCTCATGCGCATGATTGAGCTCATGGAGCTCACACGCTTTGGTGACCGTCAGAGCTGGCTGGCTCAGGCGGCTACCCTCACGGGTATCAGCCTGGCATCGGCGAGACAGGCTCTGGATCAACTTAGCCGGCTGAGGGATCTAGGCTGGGATCCGGATCTCGGCGCCATGGTCTTCCGGAGCTAACCATGTGTGGCCTGGCTGGAGTGCTGCTTGCGCCGAGGAAACGGCCTCCCGAGATGTTGAGAAGGATCTGTGCCATCCACCTGGACAACCTCGTTGCCAACGAGGACCGTGGGAAAGAGGCCTCTGGCGTGGCCGTCATCAGCCGTCACGGTACGCGCATCCTGTACAAAGACGCCGTCCCCGCGAGGACGCTCGTGTCCCGGCCAGAGCTTCGGCACGTGATCGCAAAGGTAGATCGTTCGACCGCGTGCATTCTCGGGCACACCCGTCTCCCCACCAAGGGTTCACCCGACAAACCAGAAAACAACCATCCCATTGCCACCGAGCACGTTACCGGTGTCCACAATGGAGAAGTCCGGAATGACCGCCACCTCTCGCACCGCCATCGTTTACCGAGACGGGCCGAAGTCGACAGTGAGGCCCTTTTCCAACTGATCGATCTGGTCGGCCCGCGACGCAATGACGCGGATTGGCCGCTTCGGATGCAGCGCGGGCTCGAAGAGATTGAGGGATGGTTTGCCACGCTCTCGGTCGACTCCCGCCGCCCAACGGAGCTTCTGGTTCTCAAGCACTCGCGCCCCCTCAGCGTGCACTATGACGAAGACCTCGGCGCTCTCTTTTTCTCGTCACGCTACATCTTTCTGCGAAAGGTCTTTGGCAAGCCGGTTGCCTCCCAGATCTTAAGGAGCGGATACGGGTACTGTTTCGATGCGGATGCCCTCGACACTCGGAGAGGCCAACCGGTCCTCCAATTCCCCATCGCTTCCTGAAACGAGCATCGGCTGACCGCTGAGCTGAGATAGGAAACAGTACCACGCACATGGGATCAGTGCACGGCACCACTGATATGGATGCGAGAGATTCCGCAGGTCGTTAGATGCATGCAGGGATGGCGCCGCATCAGAGACGACAGGCAGAAAGGCCAGGTGCATCTACCTATCTCCTTTACCCGGATCGGCCTGGCCATTTCGTGGGTGATCCGTTACCCCGCGCAGCAGGAGAGCTGACTGACGTCCCTGGTGAAGGTCTGGGCGGCGAGCTTGAGGCCCTCGACCATGGTCAGGTAGGGGAAGAGCTGGTTGGCCAGACGCTCGATGGTCATGCCGGCCGCGATGGCGAGGGCCGCGGACTGGATGATCTCGCCGCCCTCGGCGGCCAGCACCTGGGCGCCGAGCAGGCGCCCGGACGATCGTTCGGCCACGAGCTTGATGAAGCCGCGGGTCTCGAAGTTGGCGAGAGCGCGCGGCACGACCTCCAGCGGCAGGATCCTGGATTCCGCCTCGATCCCCCGCTCGCGGGCCTCCTGCTCGTCGATGCCGACGACGGCGACCTGGGGATCGGTGAACACGACCTCGGGGACGACATCGAGCTGAAGGCGCGCGTCGCCGCCGGTCATGTTGATGGCGGCCTGGGTGCCCGCCGCGGCGGCCACGTAGACGAACTGCGGCAGGGCGGTGCAATCGCCGGCGGCGTAGAGGCCCGGCGCCGACGTCTCGAGCCGTTCGTTGACGATGACGGCCCCGCGCTCGTCTACCGCCACGCTGGCCGCCGCCAAGTTGAGCGGCGCGGTGTTGGGCCGCCTGCCGGCGGCGAGGAGCAGCCGGTCCGCGGTGATGGTCTCGGCTCCCGCCGTGATGTGAAAGACGCCGCCGTCGTGGGTGATACGCTCGGGAACCGTATGCGTGATTACCTGGATGCCCTCGGCCGCGAAGGCTTCCTGCAAGCCCCCGCCCAGCTCGGGGTCGAGACGGGAGAGCAGCGTCGAGCGGGCGATCATGGTCACGTCAGAGCCCAGGCGGCGGAACGCCTGGGCGAGCTCGGCAGCGACGAAGGAGCCGCCGAGGATCACGAGGTGCTCCGGGGCCGCATCGGCTTCGAGCGCCTCGGTCGAGGTCCAGAACGGCGTGTTTTCGAGCCCGGGGATGTCCGGCACGAACGGCGCCGCACCGGTGGCGATCAAGATCCGGTCCGGGCGCAGCTGAAGCGGCGGGCCATCCGGGCGTTCGACGAGCAACGTCTGAGGACCTGCGAAGCGTGCGAAGCCGCGCATGAGCTCGATGGCTGGGTTGGCTGCGACGATGTCCTCGTACTTGGCGCGGCGCAGCTCGGCCACCCGCGCCGCCTGCTGGGCGGCGACGGCCGCCCGGTCGATGGCTGGCTCAGAGCGGCCGATCCCGGCGAACGGATGGTGCGCGATGGTGTGGGCGACGTGCGCCGCGCGGAGCAGGATCTTCGACGGCACGCAGCCGACGTTGACGCAGGTACCGCCGACGGTACCCGCCTCGATCATGGTCACCCGGGCGCCCTCCTCGGCGGCGCGGATCGCGCAGGCGAACGCGGCCGATCCCGAGCCGATGATCGCGACGCGCAGCGATCCCCCGTCGCCGCCGCGCGGGCCGGGGGCTTCGGGCGTTGCGGGCCCGGCACCGATGACGGCCGCCCGGTACCCGGCGCGTTCCACGGCCGCGGCCAACCGGGCCGCCTCGATGTCCTCGGGGGCCTCAACCATGGCCGTCGCCTCTTCAAAGCTGACCGCCGCCTTCACTCCCGGAAGGTTCTCCAGGGAGCGGGCGATGCTCACCGCGCAGTGATCGCACGTCATCCCGGAAATCTCCAGCTTGATCGTCTTTGACATCACGGCCTCCCTTTCGTTCCGGGGCTCGTGCCGGTGTCGCCGGCGGCGGCCCTGTCGCCGGTCACCTGGTATTCCGCCAACACAGCTCCCAATATCAACGGCTTGGATGCTCTCGTTCTCATGACACACTCCCTCAGAACAGGGACACGGCGTAGTACGGGAACCCCAGGGTGAGCGCGGAGATCGCCGTCACCACCCACAGCACGATCCGCTGCCGCCTGCGGTTGGCGGGCACGGCGCACGCCTCACCGGGCTTGCACTTCGGCCTGCGGTACGCCTGGTAGAAGCCGAGTCCGAGGAAACCCGCGGTCAGCCCAATGAACAGCGGCCTGAACGGCTCGAGACTGGCGGCCAACGTCACCGAGCCGAGCCCGAGAAAACCCAACGCGAGCGGCAGCACACAGCAGGCCGAGGCGCCGATCGCCGTCAACACCGCGCCGATTCCCAACGTTCCTACCGTTCCATCCGATGCCATGATTCACCTCCATGGGGAGCCGTCATTCGCGGGCCGTTCGGCCATATCCCCCTCCCCTGGACCCTGATATGCCAGATGACTGAGTGAGGTTACACACACGCGCTGTTCGGCATTCTGGCCCATTGCGTGCACGATTCTACCGGGAATCCAGATAACTTGCAAATTTGCGCAATGACTGGAGCAAAAAAGCTGGCTATCCCTATCCGGGGGATGTATGATGACCGGTGATGGAGGCAACCATGGCAGATGACGCGGCGACTGCGAACGCGACCTACCTGAACGAGGAGGCCGTCAAGGCCCTCACCAACCGCCTCTCCCGCATGGAGGGGCACATCCGGTCCATCCGGCGCATGGTCGAGGAGCGCCGCTGTGCCGACGATATCCTGCTCCAGGTCGCCGCCGTCAAGGCGGCCCTCAACGCCTTCGCCGCCGTGCTGCTGGAACACGAGCTCGAGGCCTGCGTGACCACCTGTATGCCCGGCCAGCAGGAGGACCGCCTTTCCCGGGTCAGCAAGGCGCTGGCCGCGCTGCTTAAGCGCTCGTAAAACATCCCGACACGCCGGGCACTCCGCCGCCGGCAGGTGCTTTCGCGGCACCCCGCCACCCACCCTACCCGGACCTTCCCCGCGTGGCAGCCCCTGGCTCGCCTTGCGGTGCCAGTCTCCCACATTTGTGGGTTTTGAATGTTGCCGCAGAGGTGCCGGTCTTCTACACTTCTGCCAGAGACCGGCCTCTGGCCCGCTCAGGTCCAGGCCATCACCAACCTCGAGCGCTGCATGGAGGTTCACGCCGCGCTGACAGGGTCCATCAGCGCCTCTGGGAAACTCTCCTCCAGTATGTCAACCCTAGGATCACACCCACGACGGTGGCAGGAACGTGGTTCCGCCCGAATCACACAAATGTGGAGACCTGGCACGGAGGCGGATGTTGCCGCGCGCCCGCTCCGGATGGCGAGCGCTGACACGAAAGATGCGTCGTGAGCACAGCCAGTGACCTGACCAGTGATCATAGGCGTCCGTGGGAGCGGATTGCCCCGGGTGCTCGACGTCAACTATTTCTGAGCGCTGGCGACAATTATTTCTGGTCATAGAGGAGAGGGTGCTCGTCGTCGTAGGCAGCGGCCTGTGGGAAACGCCGTAGGCGTTTTCCAAGGGTTGTGGGAAGGTGGCCGTAGGCCAGCTTTCCATAGCCCGGCAGGCGGCTGCCTTGGGGCGAGGGGGTGCGGGGG
>WGCW01000013.1 GCA_015493585.1 Acidobacteriota bacterium | reverse complement strand
CTTGTCGCCCCTGTGTCCAAGACGTGCTCGCGCACCTCGCCAAAACCCCACAACTGGCGACAGTGTTGAATTTGTCTGAGCCTTCCTCTGCGAACCTCTGCGCCCTCCGCGGTTGCCTTTTTCTCGCGGCCGTTCCCCCGCCCAGATTCTTCGTCGGCTTCGCCTCCTCAGAATGACGCTGGAGGAGAAGGCGTTGCCTCCTCAGAATGACGCTGGAGGAGAAGGCGTTGCCTCCTCAGCATGACAGGGGAAGGATGGCTGCGCCTCTGCGTTTCATTGCTCTTCCCACCGGTTTCGCGAAGAAGCGGCTCACAGCAAAACAAGCTCGAAAAAGATGGAATGATTGAACCATATTCCCAAAGGGTGATAGAATCACCATGCGTGAGGGATGAAAGGGGGAGGCATTGGCCGACGAGCTTTTTTTGAAGATTGCAGACGTCCTCAAGGCGATCGCCGATCCCACCCGGCTGAAGATCCTTCACTGCATTCAGTACGGCGAGCGGTGCGTCTCCGACATCCTTGAGGCTGTCGGAGGCAGTCAAGCCAATATTTCGAAGCACCTCTCCGTATTGAAGCGGGCCGGGCTGGTGGCCAGCCGCCGGGAGGGTTTGAACGTGTATTACCGGATCATCGACGACGGCGTCTTTACCATCTGCCGGAATGTCTGTGACTCGCTTGAAATGCGGCTCGATCGCGACCATCAAAGCGTCGTGGCCGAACGCCGGGAGATTGAACCGAGAGATCCCAAGGACGTTCCGCGGTAGGCTGCCGCCGGTGAAGCGGAATACAGCATCAGATGACTGGGTTATTTAATCGATGTGCGAAGATGCAAACGAAGCAGCGGTGATCCCGCGCTTTTCCCACACGAAGATCGAGATGAAGGAGGAAGATCCGGATGCCCATCTATGAATACCGTTGCAACGAATGCGGGCACGTATTCTCCCGGCTGCAACGCATGGGTGCGACATCGGAGGGTGTGACGTGTCCCAAATGCGAAAGCTCCGAGGTTGAACGGGTTGTGTCTTCGTTCGCCAGCGCCGGATCGAGCTCAGGTCTGAGCTCGGGCGCATCATCAGCATCCTCGTGTTCAGGCTTTACTTGAGGCGTATGATCCCCGGCCCGTGCGGCCGGCTGAAACCAAAGAAACACCCCACGACCATCGTCCTTCCTGAAAGGTCATGACCTTTCAAGAACGGGTTAACCGGTTTTTTTGACGGCAAGGACTCCGTCGCGGATCAGTGCGTCGATCAATAGCTCACCCTGCACATGGGAACAGGGAAGCTGTGTCAGAATCTCGCCCAGCGTGTAGATGCCGTTGACCCGGGAAATGACAAACCCTTCAAGCGGGCCAAATGGCATCTGAGTCAATTCGGAGGCGGGGCGGGCCAACTCCAAAACCGCCTTTCCATCGATCCGTCTGCTCTCTAAAGCCTCCTTGATACGCCCCTCGAGCCCCGTCGCGAGCTGCTGAATCTCCTGATGATCCTCGTACTTCTTCCGGAGCTCCTCAAGACTTTCGTATGCCTTGAGAAGATTTCCTTGGGCGAGCTCATCCTCTCCTTTCTTGAGCAGGACTCTCCAGGAGTGTTTCGAAAACCCAGGAATCGTCTGGTCTTCTTCGGACGGAGGGTGCACTTCGAAAAAGCCCAGCTTGACACCTTCGAAGACGAGCTGCATCACCGCAAACTCGGCAACCCGCGCTGCAAGAGCAATCTTCTCGATGCTCTTTTCGCCGTCGATCTCACGCGCCATCACACGATCCATCGGGCTCAATTGACTCTTGTCAAAAGGCTTCACAACCCGGGGGATCCAACTGCTCGCCGGAATAACCGGACGTATCCGTTCGATCTCGTCCTTGCGTCTGACACCCTCCATCACGAGCACGTCAACCTGAAGGTTGAGCGGGACAAACTGCTTCGTTGGAAGAATATTATCGAGAAACCGGAATTCGCCCTCGTCCCACACGAAGAGATCGAGGATCGCCTCCTGCGTTTTGGTCAGCAGAATGTGGTTGAGCTCATCCTCGGTGAGCCGCCCGATGATGGAGAGCATCTCTCCGAGGAGCACCCCATGCTTGTTCTGCATGTCCAGGAGCTCTTCGAGCTCCGTCTCTCCAATGATCCCCCATCCAACGAGGTAGTAGCTGAGAAACTCCTTGGGATTGTCCGACGCCGCAGCAATCACGAGGCCGTCGCGAAAGTAGATCTTCTTCGTGACGCGGACACCTTCGATGATCAGCGTTCCGGTCTTCCGGCTCTGCGACACCCACTGCAGCAAATCTGCAAATGGCATCGTCCGGAGGTTGCCTCCAATGGCCACGGCGAGTTAGTTCTCCCCCTTGAAAAGTTGCGGATCCAAAAACGGAAACAGGGACGTCCGGACGGCATCGAGCAGTACGCCCCGTCTCATGTGCCCTTCCGCCATCACGTCACCGGTACCCCATTGCCACATCATGATGACACAGTACAAGATCGTACATCTACTCGCGGTGATGACGGGCCCTCTACCGGGCCGGAGAGGGGCGGGCGTTCTTCGAGCCAATGCCCTGCGAACGAAGGAGGTTACTGCTTCTCCTTCAGGTACTGATCGATCCCGCGGGCTGCCGCCTTCCCCGCTCCCATCGCCAGGATGACCGTGGCCGCACCCGTCACGATATCCCCACCGGCGAAGACGCCAGGGATCGAGGTCATCATCGTCGCCTCATCGACGACGATATTCCCCCGGCGGTTGAGCTCAAGACCCGGCGTGCTCTGGGTGACCAGGGGATTTGGCCCCTGGCCGATCGCAACAACAAGCGTATCGATGGGGATCTCGTACTCGCTGCCTTCGACCGGGACCGGCCGGCGGCGGCCGGAGGCATCGGGTTCTCCGAGCTCCATCTTGATGACACGGACCGCCTTGACGAACCCATCGTCGTCGCCGATGACTTCGATCGGAGCGGTCAGCCAATGGAAGTCGATGCCTTCCTCTTCTGCATGCTCGAGTTCTTCCAGACGTGCGGGCGACTCGTTCCGCGTCCTCCTGTACAGACAGATCACATGCTCAGTCCCAAGCCGCAGTGAGGTCCTCAGACAGTCCATGGCGACGTTGCCCGAGCCAACAACCGCCACCGTACTTCCCACCTGAACGGGCGTGTCGTATTTGGGGAACTGGTACCCCTTCATCAGGTTGACCCGCGTCAGGTACTCGTTGGCAGAATACACGCCGATCAGGTTTTCTCCCGGAATCCCCATGAAGTACGGTAGCCCCGCGCCCGTGCCGATGAAGACCGCGTCATAGCCCCACTCGTCCATCAGCTCCTTCACGGTCGCCGTCTTCCCAACGACGAAGTTGCAGCGGATCTCGACCCCCATCTCCTGCAACCTCTCGATCTCGTACCGGACGATGTCCTTGGGCAGACGAAACTCTGGAATCCCGTAGACGAGGACTCCCCCGGGTTTGTGAAGCGCCTCGAAGATCGTCACGTCGTGCCCGTACCGGGCGAGCTCAGCCGCACAGCTCAGGCCAGACGGACCTGAGCCGATGATGGCCACCTTCAACCCCGAGCGTTCCGCCCGGACCGGCGTCTTGCCTGTGCCCTGTTGCCGGGCGGTATCGGCCACGAACCGCTCAAGCCGTCCGATGGCGACGGGCTGATACTTCTTCCCAACGATACAGACTTCCTCGCACTGATCTTCCTGGGGACAGACACGCCCGCAGATCGCCGGCAAGGTGTTGGTCTGCTGAATGACCTCGAGGGCCTCGCCGAACCGGCCCTCACGAACCATCATGATGAAGCCGGGGATATCGATTCCGACGGGGCAGCCCTCAACGCAGTGCGGGGTCTTGCACTGCAAGCACCGCTCCGCCTCCTCCATTGCCATTTCAGCGGTGTATCCAAGCGCCACCTCGAGAAAATTATGACGCCGTTTGATCGGATCCTGAGCCGGCATCGGATGCCGGGGAAGCTTCATGCGCTCGGCTGGTTTGAGGTCGCGGCTCATCGCTGATCCTCCATCGACTCCAGAGCGTGACACTGATGATCGTTCAGAAAACGCCGCCTCGCTTCTTCCTCCTGCGCCAGATACGTCCGCTGCCGTTTCATGAGCAGGTCGAAATCGACCTGATGTCCATCGAACTCGGGCCCATCGACACACACGAACTTCGTCTCGTTTCCAATGCTGACGCGGCAGCACCCGCACATACCCGTTCCATCGATCATGATCGAGTTCAAAGACACAATGGTCGGGATCCCGTACGGTTTCGTCAGGAGTGCAACGAACTTCATCATGATGGCCGGGCCGATCGCGAAGACGATGTCGGGATTGCCACGCTCCTCGATCAGCGAGGTCAGTGCATGCGTCACAAGCCCCTTCCGTCCGAAACTTCCGTCGTCCGTCGTGAAGATCATTTCGTCGGCGAAGGCGCTCATCTCGTCCCGCAGAATGACGAGCTCCTTCGTCCGGCCACCGAGGATGGCGACCACCGTGTTCCCGGCCCGCTTCAACGCGCGCGCGATCGGCAACAGCGGTGCAATACCGGCCCCGCCACCGACACAGACGGCGGTCCCCCAGTTCTCGATGTGCGTGGGCCTCCCAAGCGGCCCGGCGACCTCGATCTCGGTGCCAGGATCCATCAGAGCCATTTCCATCGTCGTCTTGCCGACCTCTTGCACGACGAGCGTGATCGTCCCGGCTTCCGGATCGGATCCAGCGATCGTCAGTGGAATCCGTTCTCCGTGATCGTGGAGGAGGATCATGACGAACTGACCGGCCCGGTGTTTCCTGGCAACCTCCGGAGCGCGGATGAGATACTTCATGAACTTCGGGGCGATTTCCTCTTTCGCAACGATCTGAGCCACGGGAGGCCTCCTCGCTCACGGCGATCAACGCCAATCCGCAGGCACTCTACATTGGCCCACGATACAATGCAATATCGCCTTTGTTCTTGAGACCTTATCTTGTTTTCTAATATGCCCAAGCGCTCATATCCTAACCTAAGGCCTCACACGGTTGGGACAACACACCGGCCAGATCCGCGATTCCAGCGAGGGCGTTGCGCTGTGCGGAACCCATGTGATTCCAGTGGATCCGACCACGATCGAAGCATGTTCTCTCCAACGCCAAGGCGATCGGCCGCGGCGAGAGCGCCTGAGGGAGTGCGGACTTTAGTCCGCTGTGTGCGCTCAACGCGTCGTGGCAGAAAAAGATGCGGACTAAAGTCCGCGCTCCAAGGCTATCTCCGGCCC
>WGCW01000012.1 GCA_015493585.1 Acidobacteriota bacterium | reverse complement strand
TCCGCTGGTTCCACATCGCCGACGACGGCGATGACGAGCGAGGCCGGACCATACACGGCCGCGTGGAACGCCGCGAGATCATCCCTCAAAATGCCCGAAACCTCGTGTTCCCTTTCCTCGACTCGCCGGCGGTAATGCGGATGGCCGGCCGGATAGAGCCTGCGGGACAGCGCACCAAACGCCGTTGGAAACGTCTCTTGCCGTTCCCGGGCAAGCTGACCCAACACCTGTGTCCGGAGCTTGTCGAGCTCTTGGGTCGGAAAGACGGGTTCGCGCAGGACCTCAATCAGGAGCGAAGTCAAACGCGGCAACTCTTCCGCAAGCCCCTGGGCCGAGAAGGTCACGAGAGTCGGGGCACTGGCGGATGCATCAACATCGAGCTGGAGCCCGTGATCCTCGAGCTCCCGTGCCAGCTCCATCCGGGTGTGACGGCGGGTGCCCCGATCCAGCATCGACGCCGTCAAACCGGCGATCGACCGGCGTCCATCGTCGACCAGCGCCGGCCCTGCCAACAGCGATCCGGCCAACGTCACCGTTGGAGCGTGGGGGTTCTTCAAGACTGCAAGGCGCGCCCCCCCCGGCAGACGTTTCTCGATCACTCGCTCAGTGAACGGCGCCCGGTAGGCGCATGGCTTTGGTGAAGGCATCACCACAGCTCCCGCTGCACCCGTGTCTTGATGTTCGGGAACGAACCACCCCACCGTCACGTTGGGATCGCAGAGGTGCGTCTGAGCAACCCTCTGCACCTCCCCGGGCGTCACCGATCCAACGAGATCCATCTGACGTGCGAACCGGGTCCAGTCCCCCATCGCGACCCCCTCGGTGATCGCCGCCGCGATCTGCTCCGGGGACTCCCGGTGAAATGCGAGATCGGTACGGACCTGCACCTTTGCCCGCGCAACCTCGGAAGGATCCGGCGCCTCCCTCCGCACCCGCTCGACGGCATCCCGGATGATGTCCTCAACCTCTTGATGCCCGGCTCCCGGCGCCAGCGCCGCCACGATCTGGAACAGCCCCGGATCGTGCAGCTCCCAGGCGAATGCGTGAACACCCAGACATCGGTTGGTTTCGACGAGCTCCTGGTACAGGCGCGACGTCACTCCTTCGGCGAGGATCTGTCCAAGAACCGACAACGGTGGCAGATCCGGGTGCAACGCTTCTGGGATGTGCCAGGCCAGCGAAACCCAGCCAACCTCACCCCCCCGGTGAAGCTCGAAGCGGCGCTCGCCCCGTTGCTCGCTCTCCCGAGCAATCACCTGCGGGATATCCCGGGGGGCCCGAGGAAGAGCGCCAAACCATTTCTCGAGCTCCTCGAGCACCGCCCCTTCCTCGATATCCCCGATGACAATCGCCACCGCGTTGTCCGGGTAGTAGTAGGTGTCGTAGAAGTGCCGCAGCACGGCCGCCTGAACATGCTCCACATCGGACCGCCACCCGATCGTCGGATGGTGGTACGGATGTTCCAGGTACGCATGGGCGAACGAGTGTTTCAAGAGGAGGTCGAACGGATCGTTTTCCCCCCGTTCGAGCTCATTAAGAACGACCGTACGTTCACTCGCAAGATCCTCGTCCCGGATCAGTGCCCCACGCATCCGGTCGGCCTCGATCTCCATCGCCAATGGCAGGTGCTCGGTTGGAAGCGTCTCAAAATAGCTCGTCCGGTCGAGCCACGTCGTCGCGTTGAACGACGCTCCGACCCGTTGCAACGTCCGCGCGATCCCGGTCCCCTTCTCACGGTTGAACCGCTCGGTCCCCTTGAACATCAGGTGCTCGAGCAGGTGTGTCGCCCCCGTATGACCGGTCGCCTCGAACCGGGAGCCCACCCGGTAGACGACCGAGAAATTGACGACGGGCGCAACCGGCGTCGCATAGATGATCGCGGTCAAACCATTCCCTCTGTGTTCCCAGAGCCTGAACCCGTTGACCTCCTCGCCCCGCGTAAACCCGTGTGCCATCGCACCTCCCTCTCACACGCCATCGTATCCTACCCTGCATCGATGGAACGGAGGCTGGGGTCAAGTGCGACTCGTGAGCAAGGGAGCATGGCGTCGTAACCTCGCCCGGTGTTCCTTGGCCCGGATTGAATACCGGTTTGCGCGCGGGAGGGACGAAGTCCTGCGGCGTGCATTCCCGACGAAGCTGCGCCTGTCCACGGACACGAGAGCCGGATTGGAGCGCGGGACGCGGCCCGGCCATGGGCCAGGTCCGGGGCACGACATCTCGGAAGTGGACCCCGGCCATTGCCGGTGACTGCCGGGCAGGGTAAGGTCTCCCCTGGAGGCGCGGCGCGCATGCCGCGTGGAAAGGAGCAGCCGTGCTTCAGGATGACGTTTCGTACCGCTGGAACCTTGAGGACATCTACCCGTCGGAAGAGGCGTGGGAACACGCCATGGCGGACCTCGATCACAAGCTCAACTCGCTCGAAGGCTGCCGCGGCCAGCTCGGATCAAGCGCGCAGGAGCTCAAGCGGTGCCTGGACACGATCTATGGCATCTCGAAACAGCTCCGCCGCGTCAGCGCATATGCGGCGCTCCTCTCCGACGAGGACACGAGGAACGCGCACGCGCTCGAGATGCGTCAGTCGGCCGAGCTGCTGACCACACGGTTTTCACAGGCCACGAGCTACGTCAAGCCCGAGATCATCGCGATCGGACGAGACAGGCTCGAAAGTTTCCTCGCCGAGGAACCGGCGCTCGGCATCTACCGTTTCCCGCTGACCGAAATGCTCCGGCAGGCTCCCCATACGCTTGGCGAGGACGGGGAGAAACTTGTCGCAACGGCCGGCTTAATGGCCGACGCGCCGTCCACGGTCTACTCGATTCTGTCGAACGCCGAGATCCCCTGGCCCGAGATCGAGCTAAGCGACGGGACGTCCGTCCGGCTCGATCAGGCGGCCTACAGCCGCGTCCGGGCCGTCCCCCAACGTGAGGACCGCCGCCGGATCTTCGAAGCCTTCTGGACGACGTGGAAGGGATACCAGCAAACCTGTGGCGTCACCCTGTACTCCGGCATCAAACGTGATCTCTTCTACGCACAGGCGCGCCGCTACGATTCGTGCCTTGCGGCCGCGCTCGATGATGACAACATCCCGCCGGCCGTCTATACCACCCTGCTCGACATGGCCAACGCCAACCTCGCGACGCTCCACAGGTACTTCCGCCTGCGGGGACGGATGCTCGGCATCGGCGAGCTGAGATACTTCGACATCTATCCGCCTCTGGTCCACGCGGATCTCGACTTCCCCATCGAGGAGGGCAAACGGCTGGTTCTCGAAGCGATCGAGCCGTTGGGTCCTGACTACGTTTCAACGGTGCGTCACGGCTTTGCCAACCGCTGGATGGATGTCTTTCCCCGTCCCGGGAAACGCTCGGGCGCCTACTCGTCGGAGCCGGTTTACGGCGTCCACCCCTATGTGCTACTCAACTACAACAACGACTATGAGTCCGTCTCAACGCTCGCCCACGAATGGGGGCACAGCATGCACACCTTCCTCGCCAATGCTGCCCAGCCCTACCCAACGGCGGACTATTCGATCTTCGTCGCCGAGGTCGCGTCGACCTTCAACGAGGCGTTACTGCTCGACCTGATGCTGAAGAACGCCCAGGATGACACGAGCCGCCTCTACTACCTCGGGACGGCGCTCGAAGGCTTGAGGGGTACCTTCTTCCGGCAGACGATGTTTGCCGAGTTCGAGCTCGAGATCCACCGTCTCGTCGAAAACGGAGAGGCGCTTTCTGGCGAACGGTTCTCCACAATTTACGGAGATCTTCTCCGGAAGTATCACGGGCATGACGAGGGCGTTCTGACAATCGACGACCTGTACACCGTCGAATGGGCATACATCCCACACTTCTACTACAACTTCTATGTCTATCAGTACGCCACATCGATCGCCGCGTCTTCGCTCTTTGCCGAACGGGTGCTCGAGGAGGGCGCGGGGGCAAGAGATGACTACCTGGCCGTCCTCAAGGCGGGTGGATCTCAGGATCCATACACGATCCTCGCCTCGGCAGGCGCCGATCTCGCGACTCCCGCCCCCTATGAGGCGCTCATCCGCCGGATGAATACGATCATGGATCAGATCGAGGCCATCCTCGACCGGCAGGCGGGGACGGACTAGGGCAGGCCGGCATCGCCGCCCCGTTGGACCAGGCTCTCGGGTTTGCTCAGTAGCCTTCACCCCCTGGCGTCACGCCTGGAAGGACCGGCGGCGGGCCTCCCCAGCGCAATGCGGTCGCTCCCTTCTTCTTTCGCTTTGCCTGGGGAGCAGCCTTCCTCTTCGGCACGATCTTCTTGGGGGCAGGCGCCGGCGCTTGAGGCTGCAACCAGTGCAGCTGGACCGTCACCTGTGGCTTCTTTGGCGAGGTGAACGTATAGGAGAACGGGACCTTGACCCCCGGCCCGAGGGAGCCAGCAACCTGCTTCTGCACCTTCGGTAGCGGCGCCGCGCCAGGAACGGTTGCCATCAGGTCAACCCGGACGTCGGACACCGTCATCTTCTTCATCTGATTGACGACCTCGCCGCGGACAACCCAAGCACCCTTGGCAGCCCCGGCCTCGACCCTCACATTCTGGACCACCACGGTTCCACCGCCATTTTCCTGGCCCTTCTTTCCCTGCTCGCCGCCACCGGGCGGACCAGTCTCGACATGAGTCACGTCCTGGTCCGTAATCGTATGTGCTGCCTTCACGGCGGATTTCGCCCGGGCCAACAGCATCGAATGTGCCGGCAACGTACTGGTTGGCTGCGGTGCCTTCGTGGCCTCGCCCTTCTTCTCAGCACGCCGCATCGCTGCCAGATCGACATCGGTCACCGCATACGCAACCTTTGCGCCAGTAGGAAGGTCGATCATGACGTACGAGCCGTTGACCGTGTAGCTCTTCGCCTTGATCACGGTTCCGTCCTTGAGGACGACGTTGACTGCAAACGCCATCGTGACCGCCATCATTGCCACAACAAGCGTGCCCACCACGATTCTGATCTTCATGACCTTTCTCCTTGCCCGTTTGGGTATCACCCCGTCCTCTAAATGTTAGCACGCATTCCGTTGGGGAGCCGCAATTGGAATCCGTACCGTGATCCGAGCCCCTCCAAGGTCCGCGCTCCCCGCTTCGACCGACCCGCCGTAGGCCTCCACAATCGCCGCTACCGCAGCCAAGCCCAAACCAAACCCCGAATCCCCTTCCCCTGAGCTGACGTACGGCTCAAACACGCGATCACCGAGCTCCGGGGGGATCCCCCTCCCGTTGTCCTCAACCTCGAGAACAGCGAGGTGCCCCTCACGACGTACGTTGATTCGCACCCGGCCACCCGGCTTCCGGGGCAGTGCGTTCCTGGCGTTGACGACGAGATTGAGCAAAACCCGTTTGAGCTCGACCGCATCGGCACACACATCAACCGGTTCTGCCGGCACCTCGACCGTCAGCTCAGCTCTCGAACCGAGGAGAAAGCTCGCAAACGACTCGCTGGACCTGACAATGCCGGCCAAGTCGACCTCCGCCACCGTCCCGCCGCCATGCCGGGCATACTCGAGAAGCTGTTGCACGATTTCAGCGCCCCGCTCAGCAAGCTCCCGGATAGCCGCCACCGCCTCGCCGGCATGTGCGGGATCCTTCTCAACCAGCCGCAGGTGCAGCAACAGCGCGGAGAGCAGGTTGTTAAAATCGTGAGCGACGCCGCTCGCCAACACGGTGACCGTCTCAGACTTCAGAGCCTGACGAACCCGTTCCTCGGCACGCACGCGGGCGGTCACATCATGCACGGTCAGGATCGCACCGCCACCGGGTACCGGAGAGAACCTCAGGTGTACGGTGCGGCCGTCTTTCTTGGCTTCCCACTCGTTCATATTTCCTTCGCGGAGTCTCCGGGCGGCATCCTCTTCGAGCCACCCCGCGTACGGTTTGAATGCACGGTTAGCCAATGTGACATGGCCCTGGGCATCGACAACGGCAATCCCGTCCGTCATGGCATCAAAGGTCCTCCTCCACAGCTCGCCCGCCCTCCGCAACCGGTCGGTCACGTCGTACACAACGACCAGACTCTCCTCCGTGTCGTTCGACAGCCCCGGTTCCACACCAAGCTCGACGGTTGCAATCTCTCCCTCCGGAAGCCGCCACGGGATCTCCCAGTGTTCCTTCGTTTGCGGAAATCCATCCGGCAAACCATCGACGTAGGCCGAGACAGCGACACCGGCGACGCTGGCCGCATCAACGCCGAGGAACGGCTCCGCAGCCCGATTGGCCCGTCTGAGGTAACCTTCCCGGTCAACGACCAGAAGAGGCGCCGGCGACGCATCGAAGAGCTCCCGGAAACGCCGCTCGTTCGCCGCAAGAACCTCGCGATCCGCCCGCAGACGTTCCATCAAGCCGGCAAACGCCTCGGCGAGATCGTTCACCTCACGCCCGCTGCCACGCGGAGGACGGGGCACCGGCGTCGTCAGATCTCTGTCACGCGCCCACTCGGCAAGCTCCTCAAGCGGCGCCGCCATCCGCTCGAAGAAAACAAGCCCCACGAGAAAGGCCGCGCTCAGTGCCGCCCCGAGCGCCAAGACAATGCGGACGCCGGCTTCGATCAAATGGAGACGGACACCCATCCGGGACAAAGCAACGGTGGAGCGTACCTGACGGACGGAAGTGCCACCTGGAGCCGGGACAGTGACCTGTTTGCTGAGCACCAGGATGTTCCGGGGGTCCTGGCGCATCATCGCAAGCGGTGGGCCAAAATGCCAGAGGCGCCGGCCGTGCTCGTCACGGACCTCTGCCGCCCGCAGCTCCGGCGAGCCTGACAGCGCAAGTTCCGCTGCGCTGCCGTTGCCGCCTGTCGCGACAACGGCAGCCAGGGTCCGGGCGAAGGTCCCGGCTTTGTGTTCAAGCTCGCCGGCGAGAAAGCTCCGTTCCCAGGCGAGCACCAAGACGCTGGTCAGGATGAGCGTCAACGCGAGCACACCCAAGATCCAGACCAGGAACATTCTGGTCAGCGGCTGGGGCTTTCCTCCCGCGATCAACGCCCCCCCCTCTCCCTCCTCGTCCGGTCACTGAAGCTCGGTCCACCATGAGACGGCCTGTCCAGGATTTCCACTCTTGATCGTCAGGTTTGGTACGGCAAACAGGTGTGCCTTCGCGTTCTGGCCAACTGCAGACTGGCTGACGATGACCTTCTCTCCCGCGAGCGCGAACCCGCCAGCAGCGCTCTTACCCGCTGCATAGCTCGATGCTGTCACCTGAACATTGTTATTGACGATACTCTCGACGTCGAAATCGATTCGTTCGACG
Organism: Acidobacteriota bacterium; assembly: GCA_015493585.1. Taxonomy (GTDB): domain Bacteria; phylum Acidobacteriota; class Thermoanaerobaculia; order Thermoanaerobaculales; family Sulfomarinibacteraceae; genus JAADFN01. The sequence continues at coordinate 3,099 of WGCW01000012.1, read as the reverse complement.
AACGTCATCCCCTGACACGGATCCGCGAATGGGTCGAAGATCAGGTACAGGGCAATCGGCTTCTCATCAGAACCGTTGCCCGGAACCAGCAACATCGGGGACGCAATGACCTGAGCCCAGTCGCTGAATGTCGTGTCGCCGTTTGGTAACGTCGTGTAGACAGGATTGCCATTACTGTCGAAAACCGGGTTTCCGTCTGCATCGACCTTCTGGGGAAGGTGCAGATCCGTGATCGGCAGGCTCGCCAGGTGGAGGTGACCCGACTGTGTCTCCCGGACCCCGAGATAGATCGTCGGCACGAAGCCCGAGTGCCGTCCCGTGACCTTGGAGCTCTTTTCATAAAACGAACCGGACGCAAACGCAAAGAGGTTAAACCCTGGATTGACGGAGCTTGGATAGGCACCGACTGCCGGGCTGTAATAGAGCGGCGAGTCGCCGCCAACGTCGAAAAGTGTATCGATCGATCCGAATTGCGATCCCTGGATCTTCCACACATGCCCGTTGAGGTCGACTTGGATCCCCTCGTTCGTGATGTTGTCCTGGTGAAAGACCGGCGCGTCGGTCTGCCACAGCACGCTATCGGCGAACGCCTGGTTCGTCACCAAGGCGTTCGAAGCGTCGCTGAGCGTATCGGACTCGACGATGTCGCCAGAAATCGGGTTCAGTACGAGCACCTCACGGCTTTGGTTTGGATCATCCGTCGTTCCCTGACCAACCATGACGACCTGGTCGATCCTGCCCTGGTTGTCCACAGAAGAAATACCGAGCGCCGGGATGCTCCACGTCTTCGATCCCAGCTGCGGTGTCGCCGTGGTCCCCGCAGCACCGTCCCTCGTCCGGCTCCACAGCACCTTGACGGGCGCAGTCGAGCTGTAGTTGGCATCTGCCGGATAGTCCTTCCCATCGATCGTTCGCCCAGGATAGACATGTGTGACATCGATCGCATCGATGCCAGACCCGCCGGGGCCCTCCGTTACGAAGAGCACCGTCCGGAATTCCCCGGCCGTGCTATCCCACACATCACCGAACCGGAGCGAGTTCGCCACGCCGTAATGGTGATCACCTGGCAGCTTCGGCTCCCCCGTCGGTGATGCGTCAGGCGCCGATGCCCACTGATTGGCGAGCTCAACCTGCAGTGGAAGCAGGTCCGGCGGCAGGAGCGCAATGATCTCGGCACCGTCCACCGGATCGAATCCGTGAATCATCCCATCCGAGCTTCCGATCCAGACAAGACTGTGCCGGTCCTTGTACTCACCCCGGAATGCCTCGTGTTTCTCCCACGCTCGCGCGCCAGATGCCGGCGCTTGTGTCCATCTTCTCGGAGGACCAATCACCGCGGGCGTCGAATTGATCAAGGCCCCGAGACGCCACCGCCCCGGCGTTTCCTCGACTGACCCATCAACCCACTCTTCGCCCCGAATGAACGAAATGACCGCCGGCGTGATGCCACACCCATTTCCAGTGCCTCCATCGCAGATCGCGTTGAGCTTGTCGGCGACATCCTGTTGCTGCGTCGCATCCTTCGGGTAACTGATCTTGACGAGCTGATTGTTGTTCGACGGATCCCACGTGTAGATCTGACGCCGGTGGCCGGTATACGCCATCAGGTGATCGGTCAGTTTCTCGCCGGCATCCCACGCCTCTTGCCACGTCAAGACACCGTTGTCATAAGCCTTCTTGAAACCACGCAAATGGCCTTTCCAGCCAGGATACCCGGTACTCGGCAGGAACACCATGTTCCCCGCCGTGACACCGGTTCCCGCTACGGATGGCGCCGACGTTGCGTAATCGCCCTCGCCACCGGACTGCAGGATGTTGCGAAACGCATCGACAAGCGCCTTGGCCGAGCTGGCGAAGTAGGCGTAATCACCTGTGGATGGGTCGTACGCGTTCAAGCTCGTCGTGCCGCTCGTGTTGTGCGGCAGGCGGGAATCGTGCTTGTAGTCTGAGGGGTTGTCCGAGGAGGCGTCCGTCCGGCCAAAGTAGGCATCGAGGTTGAGCTCGCACCGGGCTACGTCACGGCCAAGCCCAATCACAAACGTTTGAACATGGGTCGGGCTGGCATCGTCAGACGAGCAGCCGCTGGTCGAATCGTCCCTCTCGAGGAACAGCTCATCCGTCCGGCCCGGTGGATACTTCTTCCAATTCGACCCATAACCGGAGCACTTGTTGCCCCATTCCTTGTCATCCGGGTTACACTCGTTACTCTGACCGTCAGTCACCAGAATCGTCGAGTAGAGCCGGCCGCAGACCGCCCAGTAGTCCCGGTAGGTCTGACCGTTGACATCGCAGGGACCCCACGTGCACGCGAGAGCCTGCTTCGCCTGGTTGAGCGCCCGGGATGTCGGCGTCCATCCACGGGGTATGAAACCGCCATCTGTGATCAAGCTATACCGCTGCTCGACCGCGGCGAGGTTGGCCGCTTGATCGGAGTCATCGGGGTTGGGGACAACCCTGGTGATGGTTGTATCTCCGGAGTACTCGACGAGGCCGAAGTCGACGTCCTTTCCGGAGTTTGCGATGACATTGCCGGTCAGATCCCAGTTGCCCTTCGCATCTTTCCAATGACCTGTCGCGGAGGGAATGGTGAACGACGGATTGGGCACGGGCTCGTACGAGTGATCGTTCCAGCCGACCCACTGATGGTTGGGGTAATCGTAGTAGGCGCCACAGTTACTGGCGAGATCTGGCGGGCAGGTACCGGATACAGGAACCGCATCTGGTCCCGAGCCGGCCGGAAAGAGGTAGTAGGACTTCCCATCGGCATCGGTCCCGGAAGGTTGCACCGAAGGAGCCGGCTCATAGGTCCGGACCGTGCTGCCAAGCACGCTCTTGACGATTGCCGTTCGTGACGGCGGGACGAAGTACCAGACGACGTCGCCGCTCGTCGTGGGGATGACGTGAATGGTCATGTAATCGGTATCGCCGGATGAGACATGAAACTTGTACGTTGATGTCTGGAACGTTCCATCAGCGTTCTGCTTGTACACCTTGAACCAGTACGGCCCGCTGTCGTGCATGTTTGTCGCAATCTTGAACGTGCCGTTATCCCTCGAATCCGGCATCCCAGATATTTCGATAATCATCCCCTTTTTCAGC
>WGCW01000011.1 GCA_015493585.1 Acidobacteriota bacterium | reverse complement strand
CGATACCACCAAAATCGCCCCGTCCATCTGCGCCGCACCCGTAATCATGTTCTTCACATAATCCGCGTGCCCAGGACAATCTACGTGCGCGTAATGACGATTCTCCGTCTGATACTCAACGTGCGCCGTGTTGATCGTGATCCCACGCGCCTTCTCCTCTGGCGCCTTGTCAATCGCATCAAACGGCGTGAAATCCGCCAAACCCTTCGCCGCCAACGTCTTCGTCATCGCCGCCGTCAACGTCGTCTTCCCATGATCCACGTGCCCAATCGTCCCAACGTTCACGTGCGGCTTCGTCCGCTCAAACTTCTCCTTGGCCATCCCTTGCCTCCTCTAAACCGTGACGCCCTTGGCGCGGGCCACAAGCTCCTCTGCGAGTTGTTTTGGTACCTCGTCGTAATGATCAAACTGCATCGTGTAGGTCGCACGCCCCTGCGTGATCGACCTCAGTTGCGTCGCATAGCCGAACATCTCGGCCAGCGGAACGTTCGCCTTCACCACCTGGAAGCCCGCCTTTGGCTCAATATTGACGATCCGCCCCCGGCGGCTATTGAGATCTCCGATGACGTCGCCGACGTACTCTTCCGGCATGACGACTTCGATCTCCATGATCGGCTCGAGCAGGACCGGATGCGCATGGCGCGCGGCATCCTGAAACGCCATCGATCCGGCGACCTTGAATGCGACCTCGGAGGAATCGACTTCGTGGAACGATCCGTCATACAGGGAGACGCCGATCCCAACGAGCGGGAACCCGGCGAGCACGCCGCGCTCCATCGCCTCGCGGATCCCGAGCTCGACCGGCTTGATGTACTCCCGCGGGATTGTCCCCTGGGTAATGTCGTTGACGAACTCGAAGTCGGTGCCATCGGTCAGCGGCCAGATCTTGATCTTGGCATGGCCATACTGGCCCCGGCCGCCGCTCTGGCGCACGAACTTTCCCTCACCCTTGGACTCCTCGGTGATCGTCTCCCGGTACGCAACGCGCGGCCGGCCGACGTTGGCACCGATGTTGAACTCCCGGGTCAGACGATCGACGATGATCTCGAGATGGAGCTCCCCCATGCCCGAGATAATGGTCTGGCCGGTCTCCTCGTCGGTATTGACCTTGAACGTCGGGTCCTCGTGGGTCAGCTTGCCGAGCGCGAGACCGAGCTTGTCCTGATCGGCCTTCGTCTTGGGCTCGATCGCCACGGAAATTACAGGCTCGGGGAAGTGCATCGCTTCCAACAGGATCGGCGCTGCCGGATCGCAGATTGTGTCACCCGTTGAGACGAGGCGCAGGCCGACGGCCGCACAGATATCGCCGGCGTAGACTTCCGAAATCTCCTCACGCTTGTTCGCGTGCATCTTGAGGAGCCGGCCAATCCGTTCTTTCTTTCCGGATGTGGCGTTCAGGACTGCTACGCCGGTCTTGACATGACCGGAGTAGACCCGCATGAACGTCAGCTGGCCAACGAACGGATCGGTCATGATCTTGAAGATTAACGCCGAGAACGGTTCGTCATCATCAGCATGCCGGACCAGCGAATCGCCCGTATTTGGATCGTGCCCCTCGATTGGCGGAACGTCGAGCGGCGACGGCAGATAGTCGACGACGGCATCGAGAAGCGGCTGGACGCCCTTGTTCTTAAAGGCCGAGCCACACAACACCGGCACGAGTTGTCCGGACAGCGTTCCCTGACGCAACCCGGCACGGATCTGGTCCTCGCTCAACTGCCCCTCGCCAAGATAGGCATCGAGGAGCTCTTCACTGGTTTCCGCGACGGCCTCGATCAGCCGCTCACGGTACTCCTCGGCCTCCGCCCGGTACTCCTCGGGAATGTCCTCTTCCTTGTGCTTCGCCCCAAGGGTTTCATCGACGTACCGGTAGGCGACCATCCGGATGAGATCGATGACGCCGGCGAAGTTCTCTTCACTACCGAGAGGAATCTGAATGGGAATTGGGTTCGCCTTCAACTTGTGGCGGATCTGATCGACGACGTTGGCAAAGTCGGCGCCCACACGATCCATCTTGTTGACGAATGCAACGCGGGGCACGTTGTACCGGTCGGCCTGCCGCCAGACGGTTTCAGATTGCGGCTCGACCCCGCCGACGGCGCAAAAGACGCCAACGGCACCGTCAAGAACGCGGAGACTCCGCTCAACCTCGGCCGTGAAATCGACATGACCTGGCGTGTCGATGATATTGATCCGGTGATCGCGCCAGAAGCACGTGGTCGCGGCTGACGTGATCGTAATACCCCGTTCCTGCTCCTGTGGCATCCAGTCCATCGTGGCCGTGCCGTCATGGACCTCACCGATCTTGTAGTTGATGCCAGTGTAGTACAGGACCCGCTCGGTTGTCGTCGTCTTACCGGCATCGATGTGGGCCATGATGCCGATATTCCGAACTTTGGTGAGCGGGACGAGACGGGGCATTTTTTCAAAGATCTCCTTCAGCTTGAACTTTCGTTACCAGCGATAATGGGCGAAAGCCTTGTTGGCTTCAGCCATGCGATGGGTGTCATCCCGTTTCTTGATGGCACCACCACGATTGTTGACGGCATCGAGGAACTCGCCGGCTAGACGCTCCATCATCGTCTTTTCGTGCCGGCTCGAAGCATACTGGATCAGCCACCGGATCGCCAGCGACAACTGCCGCTCACTCCGGACTTCCATAGGAACCTGGTACGTCGATCCGCCGACACGCCGGGACTTGACTTCGACGTGCGGCTTGACGTTTTCCACGGCCCGCTTAAAGAGCTTGAGCGGATCGTCGCCAGTGCGCTCTTCGATCAGCTTGAGCGCCCCGTAAAAGATGCGTTCCGCCGTGGTCTTCTTTCCATCTTTCATGACGGAATTGATAAAGCGGGTCACCAGCTGCGAGTTGTAGACGGGATCCGGCAGGATCTCGCGTTTGGTTACGGTTGCGCGGCGGGGCATCGTCGACCTCCCTCAGTTCTTCGGGCGCTTGGCGCCGTACTTCGAGCGTTGCTGGCGGCGGCCCTCGACGCCCTGACAGTCCATCGTGCCCCGGATGATGTGATACCGAACGCCGGGAAGGTCCTTGACGCGCCCACCGCGGATCATCACCTGCGAGTGCTCCTGCAGGTTGTGCCCTTCGCCGGGAATGTACGCGGTCACCTCAATCCCATTGGTGAGACGAACACGCGCCACCTTCCGGAGCGCCGAGTTCGGCTTTTTGGGGGTCGTCGTGAAGACACGTGTGCAGACCCCACGTCGTTGTGGGCAGGATTGCAGCGCGGGGCTCTTAGTTTTCTCCGCCATGCTGCGGCGTCCCTTACGGACCAATTGCACGATCGTCGGCATATCACTCTCCGATTCGGGTTAGAAAAGCCAAGTGCATCATCCACTTGGCTGGCCTCTGGATTCGGAAGCTCCGGGCTCACCCCGAAAGCCGCGGAAGAATACTTGAGATTCGGCCTTGTGTCAACTCCCCTCGGGCTTGGGATCGAGAAGCGCCGAAGCCGCTTCGGTCATTTCGCGATAGAGGTCGTCCTGCTCCGGTTCGGGACTCAGCTCCTCCTCGGGAACTGGATCAATGACCGTCCGCCGGTACCGTGGCGTCCCAGTGCCCGCCGGAATCAAGCGGCCGACGATGACGTTTTCCTTGAGCCCGTGAAGGTTGTCCACCTTACCGGCAACAGCGGCCTCCGTCAGGACCCGGGTCGTTTCCTGGAAAGACGCCGCCGAGATGAACGATTCTGTCGCCAAGGACGCCTTTGTGATCCCGAGCAACAGCGACTTCGCCGTGGCGGGCTGGCCGCCGGCCGCGATGACCCGCTCATTCTCGTGCTCGAAGAGGTACCTCGGCACCTGCTGGTCGAGCAGGAGATCGGTATCTCCGGGATCGACGACTTTGACGAACCGCATCATCTGCCGGACGATGACCTCGATGTGCTTGTCGTTGATGGCCACGCCCTGGGAACGGTAGACCTCCTGGATCTTGTCGACCAGGTGCCGCTGGAGCTCTTTCTCCCCGAGAATCGAGAGGATGTCGTGCGGGTTGATCGGGCCTTCCGTCAGCGGATCTCCGGCCTGGATGAACTCACCCTCCTGGACGGAGACGTGGGCGTAGCGGGGAATCGTGTACTCCCGCCGGATGTCCCCCTCGCCCTCGACCAGAATCCGCCGCTGGCCGCGCACGGGCTCCGTCACCTTGACGATGCCATCGATCTCCGAAACGACCGCCGGCTCCTTCGGTTTCCGGGCCTCGAACAGCTCGACCACGCGGGGCAAACCACCCGTGATGTCCTTTGTCTTCGACATCTCCCGCGGAATCTTGGCGAGCGCATCGCCGGGTGCAACGGCATCTCCCTCGTTGACCGTCAGATGGGATCCAATCGGGAGCTGATACCGCCGCTCTTCGCTGGTGTCAGCGTTGATGACGACGATCGTTGGGATCCGCTTCCCCGAGCCCAACGGCTCGATCACGATCTTGTGGGCGTGACCTGTCAGCTTGTCGATCTCCTCACGGACGTTCTCACCCTCGATCAGGTCGATGAAGTGCACTGTTCCAGGGATCGCCGTCAACACGGAGGACGTGAATGGATCCCACTCGACGAGAGGCGTGCCAACGTCGACTCGCTGTCCGTCTTCGACCAGGAGGTGTGATCCATAGGCAACCGAATACCGCTCCTTCTCGCGGCCCCGCTCGTCGACGATGACGACCTTGCCCATTCGGGAAATGGCGACGTTCTGGTTGTCTTTGTTGACAACCGTCTGCACGTTGATAAAGCGGATCGTCCCCATGTGACCGGCGACGTGACGTGAGCTCTCGCCGCCACTGGTCGCCGTACCGCCGTAGTGGAACGTCCGCATCGTCAGCTGGGTTCCTGGCTCACCGATCGATTCGGCTGCGATGATGCCCACGGCCTCGCCGATCTCGACGAGCTGCCCACGGGCCAGCATGCGCCCGTAGCAGAGCTGGCAGACGCCGCGTTCTGTATTGCAGGTCAGCACGGAACGGATTTTCACCCGCTCGATCCCGGCCTCCTGAATGCGAGCGGCCAACGTCTCCGTGATCTCCTGGTTGGCTGCACAGATCAGATTGCCTTCGAGCGGATCAAAAATATCTTCTGCGGCAACACGGCCGACGATGCGGTCGCGGAGCTGCTCCAGAATCTCACCGCCCTCCATGATCGCCGTGACCTCGATCCCGTTGTCGGTACCACAGTCATGCTCGACAACGATGACGTCCTGGGAGACATCGACGAGGCGCCGGGTCAGATAGCCGGAATCGGCAGTCTTCAGCGCCGTGTCTGCCAGCCCCTTGCGCGCCCCGTGCGTCGAGATGAAGTACTGCAACACCGAGAGCCCCTCACGGAAGTTGGCCGTGATTGGCGTTTCCATGATCTCACCGGACGGTTTAGCCATCAGGCCGCGCATCCCGGCGAGCTGCCGGACCTGCTCTTTCGAGCCCCGTGCGCCGGAATCGGCCATCATGAATACGGGGTTAAACTCCCCTGTTTCAGGGTCGATCGACGACATCTGGTCGAACATCTCTTTGGCGACCCGTTCGGTCACCCGGTGCCAGATATCGATGATCTTGTTATGACGCTCGCCCGTCGTGATCAATCCCGCCGCCCGTTGGTGCTCAACCTCCTCGACTTCCTTCATCGCCTTGTCGAGAAGTTCCTGCTTGTTCGTCGGGATCACCATGTCGTCCGCCGCAAACGAGAGGCCCGACCGGGTTGCGTTGGCAAATCCGATCTCCTTGAGGCGATCCAAAAGACCGACCGCCCAATCGTGTCCGAGGTGCATGAAGGCGTAGGCGACGAGGCTCTGAATCCCCTTCTTCTTGAGCTGGCCGTTGATGAACGGCAGCCCTTCGGGGAGGCTCATGTTGAACAGCACCCGGCCCACGGTGGTTTCCAGGAGCATATTCTCGACCTCGATGACATCGGCGTGCAAGAGATCCTGACTCTCTCCTTGAGCCACGAGGTCAACAAGCTTGCCGGTGTACCGGATCTGAATCGGCGCCTGGGTTCCGACGGCGCCGGCATGATGGGCGAGAAAAACCTCGTCGAAATCCGCAAAGATCTTCCCAGCGCCCTTGGCGAACGGGTTCTCCGTCGTCAGGTAGTACATGCCGATGACCATGTCCTGAGACGGAACCGCCAACGGTTTGCCGCTTGCAGGGGAAAGAATGTTCCACGAGGAGAGCATCAGCACCTTCGCCTCAAGCTGAGCGCGCGGCGAGAGCGGCAGATGGACGGCCATCTGGTCGCCGTCGAAGTCCGCGTTGTAGCCGGCGCAGACGAGCGGATGGATCTTGATCGCCTTGCCTTCGACCAAAACTGGTTCGAAGGCCTGAATGCCCAGACGGTGCAGGGTCGGGGCACGGTTGAGCATCACCGGATGCTCCCGGATCACCGTTTCCAGCGCGTCCCAGACCTCGGGTGTCTGTTCTTCGACGAGCTCCTTGGCCATCTTGATCGTCGTCGCCAGACCGCGCTTCTCAAGCTCGCTGTACACGAACGGTTTGAACAGCTCCAGCGCCATCTTCTTTGGAAGGCCGCACTGGTGCATCTTGAGGTCCGGGCCAACGACGATGACGGAACGGCCGGAGTAATCGACGCGCTTTCCGAGCAGGTTCTGCCGGAAGCGGCCCTGCTTGCCCTTGAGGTTATCAGAGAGCGATTTGAGCGGACGGTTGTTCGAGCCCTTGATCACCCGGCCCCTCCGCCCGTTGTCGAACAGGGCATCGACGGCCTCTTGCAGCATCCGCTTCTCGTTGCGCACGATGACCTCGGGTGCTCTCAGATCGAGGAGCTTCTTCAGCCGGTTGTTGCGGTTGATCACCCGGCGGTAGAGGTCATTGAGATCGGACGTCGCGAACCGTCCGCCATCGAGTGGAACCAGTGGACGAAGCTCAGGAGGCAACACGGGAATGACCTCGAGGATCATCCACTCAGGGCGATTTCCAGAACGGCGCAACGCCTCAACGAGCTTGAGCCTCTTGGCCGCCTTCTGGCGCCGCATAACCGACGTTTCCGTCCGCATCAACATCCGGAGCTCGGCAGCCATGTCATCGAGATCGAGCTTCTCGAGAAGCTCCCGGACCGCCTCGGCACCCATCTTGGCGACAAACGCCTCGCCGAATTCTTCCTTCGCCTCGCGGTACTCTTCCTCGGTCAGAACCTGTTTTTCTTCGAGCGTGGTATCTCCGGGGTCGACGACAATGTAGGCCTCAAAGTAGAGAACCCGCTCTAAGGACCGGACGGTCATGTCTAGCAGCAGACCGATCCGGGATGGAAGCCCCTTGAAAAACCAGACGTGCGAAACCGGAGCGGCCAATTCGATATGGCCCATCCGTTCCCGGCGCACCTTCGACTTCGTGACCTCAACGCCGCACTTGTCGCACACGACGCCACGGTATTTCATCCGCTTGTACTTCCCGCAGAGGCATTCCCAGTCGTTGATCGGCCCGAAGATCCGGGCACAGAACAGCCCATCGCGTTCCGGTTTGAAGGTCCTGTAATTGATCGTTTCGGGTTTCGTCACCTCACCGTGCGACCAGGAACGGATCTTCTCCGGGCTGGCCAGGCCAAGGCGAATCGCGTTGAAATCGTTCAAGGGCTTTGGCTTCTCGAAGAAGCTGCGGACCTCTGTGAAGGTCGAACGCTCCATAATGTCGTGCCCCCTTCTTACTCGTCGTCCTGCTGCAGGAGCTCGACATCGAGTGCCAGCGCCTGCAACTCACGGACCAAAACATTGAAGGACTCGGGAAGACCGGGCTCTTCCGGAACCTGTCCCTTGACGATCGCTTCATAGACTTTGGCGCGTCCCTCGACATCGTCGGACTTGACGGTCAGCAGCTCCTGGAGGATGTTGGCCGCGCCGTACGCTTCGAGCGCCCAGACTTCCATCTCTCCAAGCCTCTGACCGCCGAACTGCGCCTTCCCGCCGAGCGGCTGCTGCGTGATCAGTGAGTACGGTCCAATCGACCGTGCATGGATCTTGTCATCGACCAGGTGCGACAGCTTCAACATGTAGATCGCACCAACCGTGACGCGTTGTTCAAACGGTTCGCCGGTCAGGCCGTCGAAGATGAGGCTCTTGCCGTCCTCGGGCAGCCCGGCCCGGCCCAGCATTTCATGGATCTCTTCCTCGGTGGCGCCCTCGAAGACCGGCGTCGCAAACTGCATGCCGAGCTCACGGCCCGCCCAGCCGAGGTGCGTTTCAAGAATCTGGCCGACGTTCATCCGGGAAGGGACGCCAAGCGGGTTGAGCACGATCTCAACCGGCGTCCCATCTGGCATGAAAGGCATGTCCTCCTCGGGCAGGACATTCGAGATACACCCCTTGTTCCCATGCCGGCCGGCCATCTTGTCACCGACCTGAAGCTTGCGCTTCATGGCGATGAAGACCTTGACCTGTTTGATCACGCCCGGAGGCAGCTCATCGCCCTGCCGGAGCAGCTCAATCCGTTCCTCGTTGAGCTGCTCGAGCACCTCGATCTGAGAATCCGCCTGCCGGATCAGCATCCGGACCTTGTCGGTCAGCAGATCGTCCTTGAGCGGAAGGTTGAGGATCTCAGCCCGCTTCAAGCTCCTGATCAGCTCCTCGGTCAACGGCTGCCCCTTGCGAAGAACAACGTTCCGCTTCGAGTCCTTGACGTCGGCAGCCACCTTGACGCCGTCCAACAGCCGGACGATCTTGGAGTCCCGAACTTCCAGGATAATCCGCTTCTCATCCTCGGAGTTCTTGCGGATGCGTGCAATCTCCTCCGATTCGATCGCCAGCTGGCGCGAGTCCTTCTCGACTCCCTTGCGGGCGAAGACCTGAACGCCAACAACAACGCCGTCGATCCCGGGAGGGCATCGCAACGATGCATCCCTGACGTCTCCAGCTTTCTCACCGAAGATCGCCCTGAGGAGCTTCTCCTCCGGCGTCAGCTGCGTCTCACCCTTCGGCGTCACCTTCCCAACCAGGATCGAGCCCTGCTTGACATGGGCGCCGATATGGATGATTCCGGCTTCGTCGAGCTGGGCGAGTGCGGACTCGGAAACGTTTGGGATGTCCCGGGTGATCTCTTCTGGCCCGAGCTTGGTATCGCGTGCGGAGGTCTCGAATTCCTCGATATGGATCGAGGTGTAGTAGTCCTCCTTGACCAGCTTCTCGGACACCAGAATGGCGTCCTCGTAGTTGTAACCCCGCCACGGCATGAAGGCGACGAGGACGTTCCTGCCGAGCGCCAGCTCGCCTTGATCCGTGTTTGGACCGTCCGCCAGCACCTGTCCTTTGACGACCCGCTGCCCTTCACTGACGATTGGCTTTTGATTGATGGAGGTATTCTGGTTGGACCGCCGGAACTTCGTCAGCTGATAGATATCCGCACCGAACTCGCCCTCTTCCTCGCCCTCACCCTCGACACGTACGATGATGCGCTGGCTATCGACGGTATCAACGATGCCGGAGCGGCGGCACACGACAACCGCCCCCGAATCCTGGGCGACGACGCGCTCCATCCCTGTCCCAACGATCGGTGCATCGGGCCGGACGAGCGGAACGGCCTGCCGCTGCATGTTCGAGCCCATCAGGGCCCGGTTTGCATCGTCATGCTCCAGGAATGGAATCAACGCCGCGGCAACCGAAACGACCTGGCGGGGGGAGATATCGATGTAATCGACCTGATCCCGGTCGATCAACAGGTACTCGCCGCCAGAACGGGCGATCACCTTCTCGTCGACGAGGTTCCCTTCTTCATCAACCCGGGCGTTGGCCTGTGCGATGTTGAGCTTCTCCTCCTCCCAGGCCGGCAGGTAGAACGCGTACGGTTCCCCCCACGCCTCCATTTTCTTGGCTTTCCGGAGCTTGGCATTGGTCTTCTCGAAATCCTGCTTGAGAACGATCTGGCCAAGCTCAAAGCCGGAATCACCAACCTGCGTAATCCGGATGTGCTCGAGAACCCGGCCGTTTTCGACCTTCTTGTACGGCGACTCGATGAAGCCCATCGGGTTCAGGCGCGCGTAACACGACAACGACGAAATCAGTCCGATGTTCGGCCCTTCGGGGGTCTCAATCGGGCAGATCCGGCCGTAGTGGGTCGAATGGACATCACGCACCTCGAACCCAGCGCGCTCCCGGGAGAGCCCTCCCGGTCCAAGCGCAGAGAGGCGGCGCTTGTGCGTCACCTCGGACAGCGGGTTCGTCTGGTCCATGAACTGCGAAAGCTGGGATGAGCCAAAAAACTCATCGACGGCGGCGATCACTGGCTTCGAGTTGACCAGGTCGCGCGGCATCGCCGAGTCGATGTCGGGATGAATCGACATCTTCTCCTTGATCGCGCGCTCCATCCGCACGAGGCCGATGCGGAACTGGTTCTCCAAGAGCTCGCCGACCGTCCGGACCCGGCGGTTTGACAGGGAATCGATGTCGTCGACCCGTCCGATGTCCTTATGGAGCTGCAAGAGGTAACGCACCAGGCTCAGAAAGTCAGAGACATCGAGCGTCCGCATATCGAGCGGCTTGTCGAGCCCCAGCTTTGCATTGAACTTGAACCGGCCGACAGCCGAAAGATCGTACCGGCGCTCATCGAAGAACAACCCGTTGAAGAGCGTTGTCGCCGATTCCTCGGTTGGAGGATCGCCAGGGCGCTGCCGGCGGTAGATCTCCATCCGGGCGTCCATCTGGCTAATCGTGCCATCCTTTTCGAAGGTCTGGTGCAAGATCTCACCGACGGGATCCCAATCGGGGAAGGCCAGGGAGATGGTCCTCAGGCCCGCCTCTTCGGCCATCTTGATGAGATCCTCCGTCACACGGCTATTCGTCGCCGCCAGAACCTCGCCTGTCTCGGGATCGACCAGGTCGTCGACCAGAATCGCTCCGATGAGCCCTTCCCGCCCAACCGCAACTTCGGCTGGATTGCCGGGGGTGGATTTCTCCAGCCGGGTCCGCAGGCGTTCGTCGAGCACCAAGCCCGCAAAGAGCGTCGGCGTCAAGACCTTGCGGAAGCGGAGCGCCTTTTGCCGTTCATCCTCAATCTCGAGGATCCGGCTATCAAGCCGCAGCGTTGCCGTCGGCTGTTTGGGCGTCAGGCGCGCATCGAAGACCGTGTAGAAGGCGCGCAAGATCTGGCTGTTCGTCTCGAGCTCCGGGCTCAACGCCCTGAGAAAGACCGTCGCCGGGAGACGGCGCTTCCGGTCGATGCGCACCCACAAGATCTGCTTCGAGTCGTACTCGAACTCGATCCAGGATCCGCGATACGGAACAATCTTTGCCAGATAGTGGTTGGGTCCTTCGAGCGTAAAGAACACGCCTGGCGAACGATGGAGCTGGGAAACGATGACCCGCTCGGTTCCATTGATGATGAACGTGCCCGTGTCGGTCATCAGGGGGAGCTCACCGAAGTAGAGCTCTTCCTCCTTGACATCGCGGACCTGGCGCGTCCCGTCTTCCTCAATATCGAAGGTCACAAGACGGAACGTGCACCGGACGGGAAGGCCGTAGGTCATGCCACGCTCGCGGCATTCATCGGCCGAGAACGTCAGACGCAATCCGACCGGCGTGCCACAGGTGGGACACGTCTCAACCTTGTTCCGGTTGGCCTTGCCGCAGTGAGGACAGACGACCTGGTCCTCGTCGGGGCTCCCAGCCTTAAAACGTTTTCCGCAGAACTGGCAGGTCAGCCGAAGGTGCTCGAGGCCTGAGAGCCGTCCACACCGGCACGCCCAGTTCCCAATTTCGTACCTGACGAACTGGAGCTCACACGTATCCCGGAAATCCGTGAAGGGGAAAATCCCCTCGAAGACTGCCTGAAGGCCGGAGTGTTCGCGTTCTTCCGGCAAGAGATCCATCTGCAGGAAGTCGACGTACGATGCCCGCTGCACCTGAATGAGGTTCGGCATTGGAATCGTCGAAAGAGTTTTTGAAAAGTTCACCCGCGTGCTGGGGGTTGTGCTCATCGGCACGTCCTCCTGATCCCGGCTCCCGACGCCTGTTCCATCATGCAGAACGGCGCCGGGCGCCGCTTCTTCGTGACCGCCTCCCCAGTCCGCGGATCACATTCCGCACCCGGGATGGACGATTCAGAAAAAGCGTTATGGGTATTCTCGTCGCGAGAAACCCGTTGGGCGCAAGACACGGGGAGCCATAGCTTCCCCGTGCCTGCACATGAGGCCGTCTTGTCGGTCCGGTACGAGTGAAAGGCCACTCCGTTACTTAATCTCCACCTGGGCGCCGGCCTCTTCGAACTTCTTCTTGATGCTCTCGGCCTCGTCCTTGCTGACGCCTTCTTTGACCTTGGCGGGGGTGCTCTCAACGAGCTCCTTGGCCTCTTTCAAACCGAGGGACGTCACCTCACGCACCGCCTTGATGACGTTGATCTTCTTGTCACCGTAGGAGTTCAAAATCACGTCGAACTCGGTCTGCTCTTCGGCAGCCTCGCCAGCTCCGGCACCGGCCGCGGCGCCGGCAACCATCACCGGAGCTGCCGCTGCAGCGGACACACCAAACTCTTCTTCAAGAGCCTTGACCAGGTCGTTGAGCTCAAGCACGGTCATACCCTTGATGTCTTCGATCATCTGTTCGATCTGGGCCATTTTTCAAAATCCTCCTTGGGGTTGCTCAGTCACGTTTACGATTCTTTTGTTTCCGCGATCTGGTGCATCGCGGTTGCCAGCTTCTGGATGGGGCCGTTCAACGCCACCACGAGACGGCGCATGGGCGACTGCAAGAGGTATGCAAGCTTGGTCAGCAGCTCGTCTCGCGTCGGCATCTCGGCCACCTGGACCGCCTGCTCGGCCGACAGCACCTGACCTTCAAGGAACGCCTCCTTGAATTGAAGAGCGGGGTGGTTCTTCGTGAAATCGCGCAAGGCTTTGGCAAGCGCGATGCCGTCGCCGTTGGTGAACGCGAACGCATTGGGGCCGCGCAGGTGTTCGGTCAGCTCTGACAATGAGGTTCCCTCGACGGCCATCCGCACGATGTTGTTCTTGATAACCCGGTAGGTTCCTTCAACTTCCCGGATCCGGGCCCTCAGCTCGTTCACCTCGTTGACCGTCAGACCCGTGTTCTCCATGATGAAGAGCGTGTTCACGGCAGAGATTTGCTCTCGAATCTCGGCGGCGAGCGTTCTTTTCTGCTCTCGTGTGAGCATGGCGGCCTCCTATTTCATGTCGAGGCTGACGAGGTCGACCTGCACCCCGGGCCCCATGGTGGACGACACATACACCGTATGAACGTACCGGCCCTTGGCCGAGGCCGGCTTGGCCTTCATGACGGCATCGACCAGCGCCCTTGCATTCTCGATCAATTGATCGCCGGCAAACGACACCTTCCCAAGCGGTGCATGGATGATAGCGGTCCGGTCGACGCGAAACTCGACACGCCCGGCCTTGATGGCGTTGACGGCGCTCGCCACGTCCTGGGTCACCGTTCCCGACTTCGGGTTTGGCATCAGGCCGCGGGGCCCAAGCACACGCCCAACCCGCGAGAGGTGCCGCATCATGTCCGGAGTCGCCACGACCGCGTCGAACTCGAGCCAGCCCCCCTGAATCTTCTCAACGGCTTCCTCCGCCGTCATGACGTAATCGGCGCCAGCGGCCTCGGCTTCCTTTTGAGCAGGGCCATCCGTCACGACCAGAACCGTCTTCGTCTTTCCGGTTCCGTGTGGCAGCACGACGGTGCCACGAACCATCTGATCGGCGTGCCGCGGGTTGACACCGAGACGCATCGCAATTTCGACGGTTTCGTCAAAGTTGGCGTACGCTGACTCCTTGACGAGGTTGAGCGCCTCCTCAAGCGGGTAGGCAGGCTTCTCAATCCTGGCAGCCGCTTCGCGGTACTTTTTCCCTTGATGTCCCATTCGGCTACCTCCTAGTCCCGAACCTCGATTCCCATCGAACGCGCTGTCCCCAGGACGGTGCTGACGGCGCTCTCGAGAGAATCTGTATTGAGGTCCGGCATCTTGGTCCGTGCAATCTCTTCGACCTGCTGCCGCGTCACGGTCCCAACCTTGTCACGGTTTGGAACGCCGGACCCCTTCTTAATCCCCGCAGCCTGCCGGAGCAAGAAGGAAGCCGGAGGCGTCTTGGTGACAAAGCTGTAGGTACGATCCGCGTACACCGTGATGACGACCGGAATGATGATGCCCGCGTCTTTCTGCGTTCTGGCGTTGAAGGCCTTGCAGAAGTCCATGATATTCAGGCCGTGCTGTCCAAGCGCCGGTCCGACGGGCGGAGCCGGCGTCGCCTGGCCGCCTGGCAGCTGTAACTTGATAAATCCAACGATTTTCTTGGCCATCTTTTCCCCTTACGTGAGCTTCTGGACCTGACGGAACTCCATTTCGACCGGTGTCTCGCGGCCGAAAATCGTGACCATCACCTTCACCGTGCTCCGGTCGAGATTAACATCCTCGACCACCCCGGTGAACCCTGCGAACGGTCCCTCCGTAATCTTGATCCGTTCACCCTTCTCGAAGATCTCCGTTGGCCGCGGCTTTTCCTCCGTCGCGATCGACTGGTGGAGAATCTGGTTGACTTCCTCCTCGGACAGGGGAACCGGTTTCTTCCCCCCGCCGACGAATCCCGTTACCTTTGGGGTGTTGCGGACGAGGTGCCACGCGTCGTCGGTCATCTCCATCTCTACCAACACGTAGCCGGGAAAGAACTTTCTCCGAACTTCGCGGCGCTTGCCGTTCTTCATCTCCACAACCGTCTCCGTTGGCACGCGGATCTCACCGAAGAGCTCGGCCATTCCAAGCGCCTCGATCCGGGCTGCAAGCGTTTTCTTGACCCGGTCTTCGAATCCGGAGTACGTGTGGATGATGTACCACTGTTTGGCCATGAACGGCGCTCCTTACGAAAAGACGTGAAAAACAGAGAAGATCGAGTGAATCGCTTTGAAGAAGACGAAGTCGCAAAGGTACAGGTAGATGCCGAAGATGAACGAGGCGATCAGCACGACCGTGGTCGTGTTGATAACCTCTTGCTTGTTCGGCCACGTGACCTTCCGCGTTTCAACGTTGACCTCGCGAAGGAAGGTTTTGAGACGTTTCCACCAATCCATCATGACGACTCCCGTCGGTTTTCATGGCAGGCCAGGAGGGACTCGAACCCCCAACAACCGGTTTTGGAGACCGGGACTCTACCAATTGAGCTACTGGCCTGCAGGCATCGTGTTTCTAAACCTCTTTGTGCAATGTGTGACGGCGGCAGAAACGGCAGTACTTCTTCAACGCGAGCTTCGTCGTGTTTTGCTTCTTGTTCCGTGAAGCCGAATAATTTCTGCGCTTACACTCCGTGCACTGCAGGTGAACCGTGTCCCGCGGCATAACCTACTCCAGGATTTCCGTGATGGAGCCGGCGCCGACCGTCCGGCCGCCCTCGCGGATCGCAAACCGCAACCCACGCTCCATCGCAATCGGGGTGATTAACTCAACCTCCAGATTCACGTTGTCCCCAGGTAACACCATCTCAACACCCT
>WGCW01000010.1 GCA_015493585.1 Acidobacteriota bacterium | reverse complement strand
TCGTCGCCCGCTCAGAGAGGGGAAACTCCCCACGGTGACCGGCAATCCGGCTGTGAATGTGGTACCACGCCGCTACCCCCGAAACCTTCCAACGCGCAACTCTGGCCATATGCAACTCCCCTGCGTGAACTGAGAAACAGGGTAGCGGGGGCAGTGAGCAATGTCAAGTAATCAACAGTGTCCCCTACTTTTGTTGAGCAGACATAAACAGAAGATCCATTCGCTCAAAGCCACCACTGAACGGCGTGCAGGCCGGTGGCCGTTCTTGTCTTTCTCAGGTGATCGCGGCTATCATGAGGGGAGCACCGGTCTGGGGGAGGTTGCCATGAGGAAGTGGATCCGCTCGGAATCAGGCCAGATCAACGTTGGATGTTTCATCGCTCTGATCGTCCTGGCGATTGCCGTCGTGATTGCCGTCAAGACCGTCCCAGTCGTCATCAGCATGGGCGACATGGAGAAAGAGATCGAGGCGCTCGCGGCACGCGCAAACATTTCGACCTACACGAACTCGGTGATCCGTGGCCGCATCCTCATGAAGGCGCAACAAGACGATCTTCCGGTCACGCCGAAGGACATCCGGATCGAGCGTAACTCCCAATACATCCACATCGTCGTCACCTACACGGTGACGATCAAGTATCCGTTCTACACCTACCACTGGCACAAGGTTCACGATTATACCGGACGATTGTTCTAACCCGCAGGCTGGCAGCAGTTGTTACCCGGCGTGCGCCATCTCCCCGGCGATGCGGCGCGCCGCAGCGGCGGGATCGTCCGCCCTGGTGATCGGTCTGCCGATGACGAGGATGTCGGCGCCCGCAGCGATGGCAGCGGCAGGGGTCACGATCCGGCGCTGATCATTGGCAGCCGCCCAGGCAGGACGGATCCCCGGCGTGACGATCCTAAACTCCGGGCCGCAGGCAGCCCGAATGGCGGACGCTTCCTTCGCAGAGGCAACGACACCGTCGAGACCGGCATCCTGGGCCATCCGCGCCCACCGGACGACGAGCTCTTGAGGTTCCCACGCAATACCAAGCTCATCGAGCGCTTCCCGGTCGAGGCTCGTCAGGACGGTGACGGCGAGCACCATCGGGGGCTCGCCACGAGCCTCCTCGCGCGCTCCCTCGACAGCCGCACGAAGCATGGCGCTCCCCCCGCTGGCGTGGACGTTAAACATCCCCGCGCCGAGCGCGGCACAGTTGGCTGCCGCGCGCCGGACGGTGTTCGGGATGTCGTGGAGCTTGAGGTCGAGAAAAACATGAGCACCGGACGCCGCAACGTCGCGGATCAGTCCGGGTCCGTGGGCGGTGAACGCTTCAAGCCCGACCTTGAGCCAGCCGGCGTGCGGGGCGAGTGTCCTCGACATCGAAACGATCCAATCGCGGTCGCTCCCGTCGAGCGCCGCACACAGCTTGCCGGATGGCCGGTCCATCAGATCTCCTCCAAAGCGCCGGTCAACGATGCGACCCGGCTGGTCTTGGTTTCGCGGCAGTAGGCCTCGAGCTCCTCGATGATCCGGAGCATGGCGTCTGGACGGCGGAACGTCGCCGTCCCAACTTGAACGGCTGACGCGCCCGCCAGCATGAAACGAACGGCGTCGAGCCCGGTCTCGATCCCGCCGAGCCCGACGAGCGGGACACCGGGAAGGGCGCGGTGCACCTCGTACACCATACGCAACGCGACCGGCATCACGGCCGGCCCCGAGAGCCCCCCGAACGTTCGTGCGAGCTCGGGTCTGCGGCGGTATGGATCGATCGCCATGCCGCGCAGCGTGTTGATCAGACTCAGCGCATCGGCACCCCCAGCGGCGGCAGCCTGGGCGGTGGCGATGAGATCGGGCGCGTTCGGCGAAAGCTTGACCCACAGCGGCTTCACCGTCGCGTCCCGGCACAACCGGGTCAGCTCCTCGAGCAGCGCTGGATCATGGCCGAACTCCATCCCGCCCGACGAAACGTTCGGGCAGGAAACGTTGAGCTCGTATCCGGCGATCCCCCCGGCGGCTTCGCACCGCTCGATCACGTCGCGATACTGACCTGAGGAAGCCCCAAAGACGTTGACGATCACCGTGACACCGCGCTCCCGGAGCACTGGAAGCTTCTCACGGCAGAACGCCTCAACGCCGATGTTCTCGAGGCCGATGGCGTTGAGCATGCCGCACGCAGTCTCGGCGATCCGTGGCATCGGAGCCCCGGCACGCGGCTCGGGGCTCAGCCCCTTCGTCACGATCCCGCCGAGCCGCTCCGGGGGGCAGAGATCGTCGAGGTCGAGCCCATAGCCAAATGTCCCGGACGCAGCGAGCACCGGGTTGGCGAGCGTCAGGCCACCAACGGTCACGGTGAGATCGGGCGTGGTCACATCCTGCTCCAATCGATGCGGGAGGCTGGGACGACCGGCCCCTCGCGACAGACACGGAGGTGCCCGCCCCCAGCAGCCGGCACGATACAGCCGAGGCACACGCCGAGACCGCACGCCATCCGTTCTTCGAGAGCGACGTACGCCTCCACATTCGTCCGCTCCGCAACGGCTGCCAGCGCAGCGAGCATCGGCATCGGACCGCACGACCAGAGCGCATCGACCCGTTCTCCAGCCTCGATATGCCGTTCGAGAACCTCGGTCACCACGCCGCGTTCCCCTCGCGACCCATCGTCGGTCGCGATAATCAGACGCCCGCGCCCAGCCTTCGCCCGCTCGGCGCAGATGTCGGCCCCCACCAGCGCCGGCGCCGCCGGAGCTCCGAGGTAAAGGTCCCATGCAACGCCGCGGCGTTCCAGCTCCCCGATGGCGTACAAGAGCGGGGGCAAACCGATCCCTCCGGCAACCAGCGCCAGCCTGCCGTGCACCGCTTCGACCGGAAACCCAGATCCCAGCGGGCCGAGCACCTCGACCGCCGCTCCTGTGGGCAGCTCGTGCCAGGCTCGCGTTCCCGGCCCGGCGATCTTGATCATCAGGTCGAGCCATCCCCCATCACCATCCGTCCCGAAACCGGCGACGGAGAAGGCGCGCCGCCAGAACGGCTGCGAGCCGCCCGCGGGACGGATCATCACGAATTGGCCGGGGACGGGCCGGTCGACCGGCTCATCGAGCTGGAGACGCAGGCTGAACGTGTCCGCCGTCAGATCGATACGTCCGGCAAGCCGCGCAGAAACGTTGCGTCGTCCCATGAGGCCTCATTATGCAGGAGCGGCCGTCCCCGCGCCACCCTCGACCCCGGTGGACGTTGTTGCGCTGTGCGCCGCTTCTTTCCGGGACAGGTGGGAAGAGAAATGAAACGCAGAGGCACATGGGGGCGAAGGCGCAGCCATCCCTCTCTTGTCATCCTGAGCCGAAGGCGAAGGATCTGGGTGGGTGGGCAATGCTACGGATTGAACGCGACGCCACCCAAGACCGTCACGACCGCTCACGCACCAACATCTCATCTGCGCCCCCGGCGTTCTCAGCGAGAAGCCTCTTGGGTGGGTGGAAAAAAGCCACGGCAGCCACACGCTGCTATTCAACACTGTCCCCATCTCGTGAAGATTCATCTGCAGAACCTAACCGCAGTGTGTGGTAGAGGGTCGCAGAGGAAGGCTCAGATGAGTTCAACACTGTCCCCATCTCGTGATGATCCATTTGGGGAACCTAACCGCCGAGAGCGCGGAGGGGGTTCGAGGTTCGCGTCGTCCTTTCTCTGCGGCCCTCCCCGACCTCTGCGGTTCAATCCGTTGGTGCGCGATCGAAGGCATAAACCGCGGAGATCACGCCAGCGCAGAGAGAAGAGAAGCACAGAGACACAAGGGAGCACAGATGCTCTGCCAGCGGGCCGATCGTGCGGGTCGCTCCGCGTGAGGTGATCTCGCCATCTCGCCCGCCTTCTGGGGAAAACGTGCAAGTTCGGCCATTTCTTGGGGTGAAGCCGAAGCTGCGGCCTTCGGATCTCTCGATCCACGTTGAGGTTGTTGCGCTGTGCGGAACTCGTGTGATCCCAGCGGATACGACCACGATGGAAGCACGCTCACCCCAACGCCACGGCAACCGGTCGCGGGGAGAACGCCCGAGGGAGCGCGGACTTCAGTCCGCATCGTACGCTTAACGCGTTCTGGTACAAAAAGATGCGGACTGAAGTCCGCGCTCCAAGGCTGCTTCCGGCCGACGGGGCACAGCGCAACAACCTCACGTTGGCCTTCCCAGCAGCGCAACGCCCTTGGGGTGGTATGATAAGCGGGAGACTTTTCAACGATGGGCGGTGTGGAGGCACCCGCGTCCCGGCACCGTCCGGAACAGAATGGGGGCGTGAGATGAGCGCGTACGGTTATCAGTTGCAGCTCAAGCATCTGCTCGAGCATGGCGTTCGCTGGGCGCCGGATCAGGAGATCGTCTACCGGGACAAGCTGTGCCTCAAATACAGCGATTTCTATTCCCGGGTCCTCCGCCTCGCCGGCGCATTGACCGGAGAGCTCGGTGTCAAACCGGGCGAGACCGTCGGCGTGATCGAGTGGGACAGTCACCGGTACCTCGAGATGTACTTCGCCATTCCCGGGATCGGCGCGGTGATGCACACGATCAATCCGCGGCTGTCGCCGGGCGACCTGCTCTATACGATGAAGCACGCCGAAGACGACATCCTCGTCTTTCACGAGGACTTTCTCCCTCTGGTCGAGCAGCTCCGCCCGGAGCTGAGCCACGTCCGCCGCTTCGTCATTCTGACCGATGGAGTCGAGGCTCCGAAGACACCAGTCGCCTCCGACGAGTACGAGGCGCTGCTCAAGCGGGCGAAACCGCTCGAGAAGCTGCCGGACCTCGATGAGAACACGCGCGCAACGCTGGCGTACACCACCGGAACGACCGGCAAGCCAAAGGGCGTCTACTTCACCCAGCGGCAACTGATGCTCCACACGCTCTCGCTCGGCGTCTCGCTCGCGGCCTTTGGCGGCCAGGGCTCGGCGACGACACGTGACGTGTACATGCCGTTGACGCCGATGTTTCACGTGCACGCCTGGGGCATGCCGTACGTCGCGACGCTCCTCGGTCTCAAGCAGGTCTACCCCGGCCGGTACGAGCCCGAGCTCCTGGCCAAGCTCGTCAAGACCGAAGGCGTGACGCTCACGCACTGCGTCCCGACGATCCTCCAGATGGTCGTCACCGCCGCCGAAGCGCACGGCCTGACCTTCCCCGGCTGGAAGATCGTCATCGGCGGTGCCCGCTTGCCGAAGGGGCTCGCGCTCGCGGCCCGCAAGCTCGGCATCATCATTTACGCAGGCTACGGACTGTCCGAAACCGCCCCGGTCCTGACCCTGGCCTTCCGCAAGCCGTTCATGGACGACTGGGACGAGGACGCCCAGGTCGATGTCGACGTCAGCACCGGGTTCCCCATCCCGCTCGTCGACCTGCGCATCGTCGATGAGCACGGGAACGACGTCGAGGCCGACGGCCACGCCACCGGCGAGATCGTCGTGCGCGCCCCCTGGCTGACCGAGGGTTACCTCAAGGAGCCGGAACGGTCGGAGAAGCTGTGGAAAGGCGGCTGGCTCCATACCGGCGATGTCGCCCACTTCAAGGAGTATGGGTACGTCCAGATCGTCGACCGCCTCAAGGACGTCATCAAGAGCGGCGGCGAATGGATCGTCTCGCTCGATCTGGAGAACCTGCTCAGCCTCCACGAGGGCGTGCTCGAGGCTGCCGTCATCGGTGTTCCAGATCCCAAGTGGGACGAACGGCCGCTGGCCGTCATCGTGCCGCGCGAGGGCTGGAGGGGCAAGCTGACCGGTGATCAGCTCAAGGAGCACCTCGAACAGTTCGTCAACCAAGGCAAGCTGATCCGTTGGGCGGTGCCGGACCGCTACGAATTTGTCGACGAAATCCCCAAGACCAGCGTCGGAAAGATTGACAAGAAAGTCTTGCGGAAGACGTACGAGGGCACGCAGTAGGAGCGTGGGCAAGGCGGATGCGCCAATGCGCCAACATATTCTGGCGATCGACAATGGCACCCAGAGCGTCCGTGCCCTGATCTTCGATCTGGCCGGCAATCTGGTCGCGCTCGCACGGGTGCCGCTTGAGGCGTACGTCTCGCCCCAGCCGGGCTGGGCCGAACAGGACGCGGAGTACTACTGGCGCTCACTCTCCACCGCATGCCGGAGGCTGTGGGAAACGAGCCCGGTCGGCCCCGGCGCGATCGCCGGCGTCGCCCTCACGACCCAGCGCAACACCGTGATCGCCATCGGTGAGGACGAGCGTCCCCTGCGCCCCGCGATCGTCTGGCTCGATCAGCGCCGCACGGAGGGGCTCCCGCCGGTTGGGGGTCTCTGGGGGCTCCTCTTGCGGCTCGTTGGCATGAGTGAGACGGCGGCGTACTTCACGGCCGAAGCCGAGAGCAACTGGATCCGGATTCACACGCCCGAAATCTGGGAACGGACGCGGAGGCTCGTCTTCCTTTCCGGCTACCTGACCCACAAGCTGACCGGCACCTGGCGGGACTCCGTCGCCTGCCAGGTGGGCTACATCCCGTTCGATTACAAGAAACAGCGGTGGGCCGGCCCGCACGACTGGCGGTGGAAGGCAACGGGGATCGAGCCCGGCATGCTTCCCGAGCTGGTCCAGCCAGCCGAACCGCTCGGCCAGATCACTCCGGAGGCCTCGAAAGCCACGGGGATCCCCGCAGGCGTGCCGCTGATCGCCGCGGCGGCCGACAAGGCGTGCGAGGTCCTCGGATCGGGAGCGCTCGAACCGGACATCGCGTGTCTGAGCTACGGCACGACGGCGACGGTCAATACGATCCACAGCCACTACGTCGAGCCAATGCCGTTCATCCCCCCCTACCCGGCGGCCCTCCCCGGCGCCTATGCGCTCGAGGTCCAGATCTACCGCGGCTTCTGGCTCGTGTCCTGGTTCAAGCGGGAGTTCGGGCAGCGCGAGGCCCGGATCGCCGAAAAGCGCGGCGTCGCCCCAGAGGCGATCTTCGACGA
This sequence comes from Acidobacteriota bacterium, assembly GCA_015493585.1. Lineage (GTDB taxonomy): Bacteria > Acidobacteriota > Thermoanaerobaculia > Thermoanaerobaculales > Sulfomarinibacteraceae > JAADFN01. The sequence goes on along the minus strand of WGCW01000010.1, from coordinate 2,747 downwards.
GCTGATCGCCGCCATCCCGGCCGGCTCCGAGGGGTTGATCCTCCAGCCGTTCTGGTCGCCGGGGGTCAAGGTACCGGGCCCCGAGGCGCGCGGCGCGATCATCGGCTTTTCCGACGTTCACACGCGAGCCCACATCTACCGCGCGATCCTCGAAGGACTGGCGTACGCGTTGCGCGAGGGGCTCGAACGCACCGAGAGCCGTTCGAAGGTGCGCGTCCGCGAGCTCCGGGTCGCCGGGGGCGGCTCCCAGAGCGACCAGGCGCTCCAAGTGACCGCCGACATCTTCGGCCTGCCAGCATCCCGGCCGCACGTTGCCGAGGCGTCCGGGCTCGGCGCGGCGATCGACGCCGCCGTCGGGCTCGGGCTGCATCCCAGCTTCGAGGCTGCCACCGCCGCGATGACGCGGACCGCGCAGACGTTCCGCCCGAACCTGCTGGCGCATGCGACCTACCAGCGCCTCTACCAGGAGGTGTACCTCAAGATGTACGGCCGGCTCAAGCCGCTGTACGAGGCCATCCGCACCATCACAGCGTCTTAGGAGACAACCGGCGGCTGGTGTAAAGTACCTCCATGAAGCAGCAGATCTCTCGAGCGCTCGTCTCGGCGGCAGCGTGTGTCTTCCTGGGTGTGGCCGTGCCCGCACAATCCGCAGCCCCACCCGATCCTCCCGGCCTCGTTGCCGTCTCGGCTGGGCAGAAGGTAGCGCTCGTCGCACCGGCCACTGGGGCGGTCAGAAGCTTCGAATCCGGCCCGGTCGGCTGGCTCTATCCGGCCCCGGGCGGCCTGCTCTTCGCACCCGATCTCGTCCACGCACAGACGCTCGTCATCGACCTGAGGAAGCTCCGGATCGCACAACGGCTCAAGGGTGTCACAATGCCCCACTTCGGCGCCATAGTCGCGGACCGGTACATCACGGTTGCCGGGGATGTCATGGTCCTCAGCTATCCGGAACGCGCGATGCTCGCACGAATCCCAGCTCACATCATGCGGCCGTGGCAGGTGGCCATCTCGGAGGACTGGTCCACGCTGTTCATCCTTGAACGCACGCCCGGCCTTGCCGCGCCGCCGGTTCTCTGGACGGTCGACCTGACCAACCGTGACATCCTGCGCAAGACGCCGCTCGACGCAGGCATCGTCTCGATGGCGTTCTCCCGCAACCTCGGCCTCCTGGCCTTCGCCGATGGCGCCTCCGGCGTCCTGCTCGCCGATCCCGTGACGCTGAAAACGGTCCGCAGACTCGAGCCCGGCGGCACCGTCCGGGACGTCGCCTTCGCCAATGAGGACACTATCCTCCTGGCCGCCGTCGCACGGAATCATCGGGGCACGATCGAAACCTTCCGCCTGAAGGTCAAGCGCAAAGGTCTCAGCATGTCGCAAAAGAAACCGGTCGTCCTCGAGGCCGCGCCGCTGCGCCTCGCCGTCTCCCCCGATGGGCTCTGGGCCGTTGCCGCGACTGCCCGGCCAGGCCTGTCCTTTTTCAAGGTGGGCCATAGCGAGATCGTCCGGACAGTCCCACTCCCCGCCACGCCACGGGACGTCGAATGGTGCGACGTCACCCGCCGCGGCCCCCTGCTTCCCGAGTGGTCGGACCTCAAGTGAGCGTTCTGACGAGTAAAACGTTACCGGGCGGCGGCGTCTGCCGCCCGCTTCCAGGACGAGAAGAACGGCTCGGGGATCCGAACCGGACGGCCGTTGATCTTCGACACGGCCAGATGCTCCGTCGTCCCCGTCGCAGCGAGCACACCGTCCGCAACCCGGACCGCCTGGTATTCAAAGGTCATCGCCCGTGACTTGAGCACCGCGGCCCGCGTCCGGATCTCGACCTCCTCGTCGTATCGCACCGCCTTGAGGTAGCGCACCTCCGACCGCGTTAGCAGGAGCTCGACACCGGCCTCCTCCAACGCCGAATACGGCATCCCGAGCTGTCTCGACAGCTCCGAGCGCCCCTCCTCGAACCAGACCAGGTAGACCGAATTGTGCACGATCCCCGCGGCATCGGTCTCCGCAAACCGCACCCGGAACCGCGTCGAAAACCACCCGCCGGAAGGAATCATCGTCTCCATACCCGTCATCGTAATCATCCATCCCCCACCGCACAAGGCCCGGGCGTCCGGTCCTATCGCACTTCCCGGCTCCCTACTTCGGAGGGGAAAGCCCGGTCCAACGACCACCGGGAAGCCGTCCCCAGAACCTCCGTGTCACCCCCCCGCTCACCCGTCCATTGGGCCAGGGTGAGATCGTACTCCAATAATTATTCGATCATAGTTGATACATTCCCGCCCGCGGGTGCGGGGAACTCCCTATCAAAATGGGGATGCGTTGCGCTCGTCCCGGTTCAGCCCCGCGGGTGCGGGGAACTCCAAGCTCTGGCGGCTGTTGCAGTCAATGACGCCGGTTCAGCCCCGCGGGTGCGGGGAACTCTCCGTCGGGATTCTGATATCTGTAACACGGCCCGGTTCAGCCCCGCGGGTGCGGGGAACTCGGCTCGCGGGCCTTCTACCGGCCGGCCAGCGACGGTTCAGCCCCGCGGGTGCGGGGAACTCCATCCGATCCGTCGGCCGCGTCGCCCTGCTGAGCGGTTCAGCCCCGCGGGTGCGGGGAACTCTTCCCACTGGTGTCGTACCAGCGGATGATCGCCGGTTCAGCCCCGCGGGTGCGGGGAACTCGGAGCATGGTCCATCAGATCGTGCACCACCAACGGTTCAGCCCCGCGGGTGCGGGGAACTCTTGATCAGTTCGGACTTCCC
>WGCW01000009.1 GCA_015493585.1 Acidobacteriota bacterium | reverse complement strand
CGCGCCGCGACAACGATCTTTCGATCACTCTGAAACCGCAACGCACCGATCGCGCTGCTCAGCCCAAAGAGATCCTCGTACACGTCCCCCAGCTTCAACGTCTCACCGGGATCGACCGTCACCGTCTGCTGCACCGGAGACGGATTCGACTGATCCCGCACGAGGAAGCTGACCGTCACGTGGGCGGTCTCAGTCCCCGGATTGTGAATCCACACCGTCGCATACCATTGCGACCCGTTCTGACCCGGCGTCCGCGCCAGCGACGGCTCCCACAGATCCGTCCCCGGTATGGCAGCCCCAACCCCGTTCGCCACACACAGAACCATCAACGCCGCTGCGGCCCGAGCCATATATCGCCTCATTGATACATCCTCCCCCGGTGATTTGACGCCAGGGTACCCGTTCCTCCGGACCGCCGCAACTCGGACTGGATCAAGTTGCCCAAAATGTCGCCGGTGACACCTGCGTCCTCCACGCATCCAACTCAGTATTCATGACTTCCCAGCTTCTCTCACCGAATTTTGGGGAAGGTCCAGTCACCTTTTAGTTGATATGACCCGTACGATCAAGGGGCGCCCCGGTTGCAGACGAGGTCGAATCCCTTCCACATTTGAGCGGTGATGCCGGCTGCACGCGCCGCGTTCGGGTGTGGGGGCGTACACGCCACACCTGGGCCGTTTGGACCCATCCTCATCCGGCTTCGCCGCCGGATAGCCGATGGCCTCAGCCTCTCATAACTATATGTGGATGAATGCATAACCCGTTGACAGGCCGGGGAGAAACGGGCAGATTATTGAAAAGAGAGGTGGAAGCGCCATGCCGGTTGTGCTGATCTCCCGGGGCACGATGACAGGTTCGAGGAAATGTGCCCGGTGCCTGGCTAAGAAGCTCGGGGTCCGGAGCGTTTCGCGTGAGGATCTCGTTGCCCTGGTCGACCGGCACGGCCCGTATGCAAAGCAGGTCCTGGAAGCCTTGGGCAACGCCCCCCGTGCGTACGACCAGTTCAGCCAGCTGAGGCGACCGTACCTCATCCTGATGCGGCTTGCTCTGCTTGAGTTGATTCTCGAGGGAGACATCGTCTATCAGGGATACTCCGGTCACCTGCTGATTCCGGACATGCCGTGTTGCTTGAAGGTCCGGATCGATGCCCCCCTCGATCTGCGGGTGCAGAATGCGATGGAGCGGTTGGGTCTCCCCGAGGACCAGGCGCGGGAAGCCATTCGAAGGGAAGACGAGGAGCGGGTACGCTGGGCACGCTTCATGTACGGCCGCGACATTCGTGACCCAAAGCTCTACGACGTGTGTTTCTCACTGGGGTGGCTGTCGACCGACACCGTCTCCACCATGATCACCTCCGCATGCACGGCGCCAGAGCTTCAACCGACAGAGGAAACACAGAGGGCCCTCCATGAGCTGTATCTCTCCTCGCGGGTTGAGGCCGAGCTGATCACCCATCCGGAAACGATCCCTGCCGGTACGGAGATCGGGGCACGTGCCAAGGACGGGAACGTGCTCTTGGAAGGTCCGTATCTGGGCCCGGACACAGTCGAGGCGGTCCTCAGCATCGCGAGATCCGTGCCGGGCGTGAAGGCGGTCGACTACCAACCCGGATACGCGACGGGCTTGGAGTTGCGATCGCTCGTCTAGGGCCAAGGAGGAGAGCATGTCACCCGGGACACATACCGACTATCCGCAGTACGAGATTCTCGAAAAAATCAAGGAGCTCGTTGCCAAATCGATCGAGGTCAAAGAGCTGGAGGTGGGGCTCTCAAGAAAACGGACCGAGCTGGCAGGACAGACGTACCAGGCAACCGCCACGCTGGTTGAGCTGTCATCTTCGACGGCACAGTACAACGAGGCCCAAACCGGTATGGCCCGGGAACGCACGGCATTGACGCGCGAGCAGACTCGGCTTTCCACGAAAGCGACCGAGCTCGCCAACATCAGAACTGAGCTCGGGCGTGAACGGACGAGCCTGGCGAACCAACGGACTGATCTGTGCGTTGTGCGGACTGATATGGCACGTCAGCGGACCTCGCTTGCTCAAGGCCGCACGGACCTGGCCCAGATGCGGACACAGCTCGCTGAAGGAAGAACCGATCTCGCCAACACACGGACCGACTTTTCGAGACAACGGACCGAATTGGCGCAGAGCCGCACGGACCTCGCTGGACAGCGCACGGATCTCGCCCATACACGGACTGACCTCTCCCGCGGCCGCACCCAGATGGCGACCGATAGAACGGTGCGGGCGAGGACGCGGACACGGCTGTCGTTTCAACGCACCGAGCTTGCGCGCCAAAGAACGTTCCTGGCGTTCATTCGAACGGGGTTGGCCTTCCTAACGCTGGGTATCGGGTTCCTGCGCTACTTTGGTCTCTCCTGGTGGAGCCTGTTTGACGGTTTCCTCATCGCGGGAAGCGCCGTGATGATTGCGTATGGGGGCGCCGGCTATTTCAGAAGCGGCAAGAAGGTGCAAGGTATCGGCGGCTCTCTCTCAACGGACGCCGGCTTTATGGATCTTGTCAACTGATGGTGCCGGGGAAAAACGTAGCGGCGCTTGCTCCGCCATCTCCACCGCGTTACAGTCATCCAGCGGGCCTGACCTGAGGATCGAACGAATGGGGGGAGATCGAATGATGAGAAAAACGCGGTCCTTGTTCATCGCAGTCCTGCTGACACTTGGGCTGTTCGGCCTTGGGGCGATCTTCTTCCAATACTACGGAGATTGGCTCTGGTTCGGGAATCTTGGGTATGCCACGGTGTTTGACACCATGCTCGTGGCGAAAGTGGTAGCCTTCGTCATCTTTTTCCTGATTTTTGGCATCGCTGCCGCGATCAACATTGCAATTGCCAGGAAGAACGGCCGCACCGTCCGGCCGGTCATGACGATTGAGGCCGGCGAGGTTCAAGGATCCCCGCTCGATCTCCTGGTCAACTCACGGATGATGAAGGTCCTGTGGATTCTCATGATCATCCTCTTCTCAGCAGTGATGGGGCTCGCCGCATCCGGATCTTGGGAAGTCTTTCTCAAGTTCCTGCACGCCTCACACTTTGGCATGAGCGATCCGATCTTCGGAAAGGACGTGGGCTTTTACGTGTTCACGCTTCCCGTGGAGCAATTCCTGCAGGGATGGTACCTGCTTGCAGTCGTGCTCATCGCTGCTGGGGTGGTTTTTTCCTACAACATCGACCGTGCGATCACCCTGGGGCCTCGGGGTCTCGTGATCGGGACCAAAGCCAAGAATCATTTGGCGGTCCTGGGCGGGTTCCTCTTCCTCGGCATCGCCGTTCTCTACCGCCTGAAACTGTACGCCCTCCTGTTCTCGACGACCGGTGTCGCGTACGGCGCCTCGTACACGGACGTCCATGCGCTGCTCCCGGCCTACTGGGTCCTGCTCGTGATCACGGCCCTGGTGGCGCTGATGCTCTTCCTCGCCCCATACTTCAAGCGCTGGAAGGTCCTGACGTACCTGCTCGGAGCGTACGTCGTCGTGCTGGTGCTCTTCACGTGGGTCTACCCGACCATCGTCCAGCAATATGTGGTCCGCCCCAACGAGTTCGCCAAGGAAAAGCCGTACATCAAGAACAACATTCGGTTGACGCGACGGGCGTACGGACTTGATAAGATCGAGCAGCGCCACTTCCCAGGTGTGCAGGGGCTCACGTACAAGGATATTCAGAACAACGCAGCGACGGTGACGAACATCCGGCTGTGGGATCGCCGGCCGTTGATTCAAACCTACAAGCAGCTTCAGGAGATCCGGCTCTACTACGATTTCAAGAACGTCGACGTCGACCGCTACAGGCTTGGAAAGACGTACCTCCAAGTGGCGTTGGCGGCACGGGAGCTGCCCGAATCGCAGATTCCGGTTCGCGCGCGGACATGGGTCAACATTCATCTGATGTACACCCACGGATTCGGGATGGTCATGAGCCCCGTCAACCAGGTGACATCAGACGGGATGCCACGGTTCATCATCAAGAATATTCCGCCTCAGGCGAGCATTCCGTTGAAAATTACACAGCCGCGGATCTACTACGGCGAGGAAACTGATTCCTACGCAATCGTCCATTCCAAGACCAAGGAATTCGACTACCCGAAGGGGAACCAGAACGTCTACACCACCTATCAGGGCAGGGGCGGGGTCCCGATCGCCGGCTGGCTCCGGAGGATGACATACGCCTGGAAGCTTTCCGACGTCAAAATCCTTCTGACAGACGCTATTACGGCCAAGAGCCGTTTGATGTACAACAGGATGATCACGGTCCGGGATCGCGCCATCGCGCCGTTCCTCAGCTACGATAGCGACCCGTACCTCGTCGTCGGTGGTGATGGCAGACTGTACTGGATTCATGACGCCTACACCACGACGAACATGTTCCCGTATTCGGAGCCGGTTTCACAAAGTATCGGGGAACGTGGCCTCAATTACATCCGCAACTCGGTCAAGGTCGTCATCGACGCGTACAACGGCGATGTCAACTACTACGTCATCGATCCGTCTGACCCCTTGATCCAAACGTACGAGAAGATTTTCCCGGCCCTCTTCAAACCTCTGAGCGCGATGCCGGCATCACTGAGGGAACACATTCGGTTCCCGACCGACCTGTTTGTGATCCTGGCGCATCTTAACAACACGTACCACATGACCGATCCGCAGGTGTTCTACAACCGTGAGGATCTCTGGACAACGCCTTCCGAGATCTATCAGGAGCACCAGCAGCGGATGCTTCCGTACTACATCGTCATGAAGCTCCCCAAGGGGACGTCGGAGGAATTCATCCTGATGCTCCCGCTGACCCCTTCGAAAAAGGACAATATGGTCGCGTGGATGTGTGCCAGGTGCGATGCGCCGAATTACGGTGAGATCATTGTTTACGACCTGCCAAAAGAGAGGCTGATCTACGGTCCGATGCAGATCGAAGCCCGGATCAACCAGAAGCCGGACATCTCATCCGAGCTGACCCTGTGGGGTCAGAAGGGCTCCCGTGTCATCCGGGGCAACATGCTGGTCATTCCGATCGAAAACTCGTTCATCTACGTTGAGCCGGTCTACCTGCAGGCCGAGCAGAGCGAAATGCCCGAGCTCAAGCGGGTCATCGTCTCTTTCAAGGAGAGGCTGGAAATGCGCCGGAACCTCGATCGGGCACTGCGTGCCGTCTTCAACGCCGAGAACGTTCCTGCTCAGACCGCCGCCAAGGTGATGCAGGGTCAGGAGCCGGCCGTCCCTCTCGCACGGGAGGCGCAGCGGGCTCTCGACGCCTACAATAGGGCGATGAACGCGCTGAAGAAGGGTGATTGGGCGGGGTACGGCGCCGAGCTCAACACGCTCAAGGGGTTGCTCCAAAAAATGGCAAAACCCCGGTAAGACCGGCGGCCTGCAGCGCATGGCGCCGTTGTGGCACAGCCGGCTGGGATACAATGACACGCGGAGGTGAGTATGGATTTTCTGACGGCGCTCGAAAGCCGGGCGCGTGAGGTCAACGGTCACATCGTGCTTCCAGAGGGGGACGATCCCCGTGTGATGACAGCGGCGGCCGAGCTCCTATCGAAGCGCATCTGCCGTGTTTCGGTGCTCTGTCCGTCTGACAAGCGGACCCCGGCCCACGATGAGCTCGAAGCTGGCGGCGTCTCGGTCGTTGATCCTGCAACCGATCCGCGGCGTGAGGCGCTGATCGATCATCTGTTCTCACGGCGCGAGAAGAAGGGGTGGACCCGGAAGCAGGCCGCTCAGGCTGTCGATGATCCGCTGTACTACGCCTCACTGCTCGTGGCGCTCGGCGAGGCCTCCGGCTCGGTCGGTGGATCCGTTCGTACGACGGCCGATACGGTCCGGGCTGCGCTTCACTGCATCGGCCCCAAGCCGGGTCTCAAGACTGTGTCCTCATGTTTCGTCATGGTGCACCCCGATTCGCAATGGGGGGAGAACGGCGTCATGGTGTTCGCGGATTGCGCGGTGTTGCCGGACCCTGACCCCCAACAGCTCGCCGAGATCGCAATGGCCGCGGCTGACAGCTTCCGCATGATCGTTGGGGCGGAGCCAAAGGTCGCGCTCCTCTCGTTCTCAACGAAGCACAGCGCGGATCATCCGATGGTCGACAAGGTGCGCGATGCCGTTGCCCTTTTGGCTCAAAGAAACCCAGGATTTGCCTTTGATGGGGATCTCCAGATGGATGCGGCGCTGATTCCCGCCGTCGGCCAGAAGAAGGCGCCAGGCTCACCGGTCGCCGGCCACGCGAACGTGTTCGTATTCCCCGATCTTAACGCTGGCAACATCTGCTACAAGGCGACGGAGCGGCTTGCCGGAGCACGCGCGCTCGGCCCACTTTTGCAGGGTCTTGCCAAGCCGGCGAACGACCTCAGCCGTGGGTGCTCCGCGGCCGATATCGTGCAGACTGCGTGCCTGACGCTCCTTCAGGCCAAGGGATAGGCCTATGAGAGCCCTCGTTGTTGGCTCCGGAGCCCGGGAACATGCAATCGTTCATGCGCTGCGCCGTTCTCCGAGCGTCGCCGAGGTGTTTGCGGCACCCGGCAACGCCGGAATTGCCGCAGCGGCGGATGTCTTGCCCATTGCAGCTGATGAGATCGCTGGCCTCGCCGAGGCCGCGGAAGATCTCCATATCGATCTCACGGTGGTTGGCCCTGAGCTGCCGCTGGCAATGGGAATTGGGGATGAGTTTGCCAAGCGTGGGCTGCGTCTCTTCGGTCCGAGCCGGGCAGCTGCAGAAATCGAGGCCAGCAAGGTGTTTGCCAAGGAGTTCTGTCACCGTCACGGCATTCCAACGGCTTCAAGCCGGGTCGTGGAAACCGGGGACGAAGCACGCACGGCCGTCGACGAAATGGGGCTGCCGATCGTCCTGAAAGCCGATGGTCTGGCGGCGGGCAAGGGCGTCATCATCGTCAAGACAGACGATGAGCTCGATCAAGCGCTCAGCGTGTTCTTCTCCGAGAAGCGTTTCGGAACCGCCGGACGGCGAGTCCTCGTCGAGGAGATGCTCTCCGGTGAGGAGCTTTCGTACATGGTCGTCAGTGATGGGACCCGTTTTGTGCCACTGGCAACGTCGCACGATTACAAGCGGGCGAAGGATGGCGATCGGGGACCCAATACCGGCGGCATGGGCTCCCATTCCCCAGCGGTGCTCCCGGCGGGCTCTGGACGCGCTGTGCTTGAAGAGATCGTCCGTCCCGCGATCGCCGGTCTGGCAGCCGAGGGCCGCCCGTACCGCGGTGTGCTCTACGTGGGCGTGATGATGACGGCCGATGGCCCGAAAGTGCTCGAGTTCAACTGCCGCTTAGGCGATCCAGAAACCCAATCGATTCTTCTGAGGCTGGAGGATGACTTGGGTGCGCTCTTCAAGGCTGCAGCGGACGGACAACTGACAGTTCGCAACCTTTCGTGGAGGAGAGAAGCCGTCGCTTGCGTTGTCCTCGCTTCGAACGGATATCCGGGCGCGGTCCAACGCGGCGTGCCAATCACCGGTATCGAAGAGGCGATGGCTCAAAAAAGGGTCGTCGTGTACCACGCAGCGACTGCGACGGGGTCCGATGGCAACCTGATCACCGCTGGAGGACGCGTCCTCTCTGTGTGCGGCCGCGGGGCAACGTTGGCCGAGGCGGTCAAAACCGCATACCACGGCGTCAGCTTGATCCATTTCGACGGGATGCAATTCAGGACTGACATCGGCGCTGATACCCTCGCGAAGATGGAGACCATGTCGTGAGCGGCTGTGAAGTGATGGTGCTGATGGGGTCGGCGAGCGACTGGACGTTGGTCCGGCCGGCTCTGGACGTGCTCCACGATCTCGGGGTCAGTGCCGAAGCCCACGTCACATCGGCCCACCGTTCCCCAGAGTGGACCCTGCGGACGATTGAGGATGCAGAGGCGCGCGGGTGTCAGGTCTTCATCTGTGCTGCCGGTATGGCAGCTCATCTGGCCGGCGTCGTTGCATCACACACCTTGCGCCCCGTCATCGGGATTCCGTTGCCCGGCGGATTGCTGGACGGCCTCGACGCGCTTCTTGCGACCGTTCAGATGCCACCCGGTGTGCCCGTCGCCACGGTGACCGCCGGAGCCGCCGGCGCGAAGAACGCTGCGTACCTGGCGGCGCAGATCGTTGGTCTCTCCAGACCCGAGGTCGCCGCGTCGCTGAAACGCCACCGTGCCGAGGCGGAACAAAAGGTACGGCGGACCGACGCCGAGCTCATGAACGAACAGGAGAGGTCCTGATGAGCTCCTGCTGCGCGGGGTTGCAGGTCGTGCCAGCGGCACAGGACTGGATCCGGGTCGCCATCGAGGAAGGATCGCCGCCGCTTCCTTGCCGAAAGGGTTCTCTCGACCTCCGGCACGGCGATGAGGTTGTTGTCGAAACGGCTGATGGACGCTTCGTGGGACGCGCGACGCTTCTCGCATCGCCCGTGCTCAAGGAGCCACGGAGTCGCGCGGGACGTGTCGTGCGTCTGGCCACCAATGATGATCTCCGGGCACGCGATGCGGCCCGGTACGATGAGACGACGATCGGCCGGCAGCTCCGCCAGCGGGCTGCCGAGCTTCGGCTTGAGATTAACATTCAGAAAGTGCGTGTTCCGATCTCCGGCCGGAAGGCGGTCGTCTACTTCACGGCGGAGAAGCGAGTCGACTTTCACAGGCTGGTTCGTGAGGCCGCCCGGCAATCGGGGCGCCGGATCGAGATGCGTTCCCTCGGGGTTCGTGACGGAGCCAAGATTATCGGGGCGTTGGGCCCGTGCGGGCGTTGCCTCTGCTGTGGCTCATTCATGAACCGGTTTCATTCGGTGACCGTTCGCATGGCCAAGCGCCAGAGCTTGAGCCTCAACCCCGCAAAGATCTCCGGGATGTGCGGGCGCCTGATGTGCTGCCTGTCTCACGAGGTGGAAAACTATCCGGCGCCTGCCAAACGCCGGTCGAAGTGAGGGGTATGCCGTGCGCGTTTCACGACAACTGCCGAAGGATGGCCACGCTGGCGCGGCCGTGACCGGGTGGCGGAGTGAGCGTGGATACGCTATGATACGTCTCAGGAATCGAAATGCTGGACCATGGGCTCATATGTTGCGGCGCGCTCCGTGGCGTGACGCCGTGGGATCGTGATCGAGTCACCGGCATCAAGGAGAAAGAATATGTCTGATCGAAAGCTCATTCGGCCGTCCCTGAACGAAATGGTCGAACGGTACCCCACACGTGCAACGGGGCGGCGTAAGCAAGTTCCAGCTGAACAGACAAATGCAGAGAATTTTTACTACCTCAAACAGATGCAGGCCCGGACGCCCATGGTTGTCGTCTTGATGGACGGAACCGAGCTCACCGGTTGGATCGAGTGGTACGACAAGAACTGCGTCAAGCTCAACCGGTCGGATGCTCCAAACCTGCTCCTGTTCAAGCACGCCATCAAATTTATGTTCAAGGAGGAGGAGCTGCATATCCGCCGGAGGCGCCGGAGGCCCGCACCCGCAACGTCCAAGTAGAGCTTTTCCCCGTTACGAAATCCCGCCTGATTGTTTCTGGCTGAGCTTCTGTTCGATGTGGCTGATCACAAGATCGAGAGCCACGGTGTTGAATCCCCCCTCCGGAATGATGACGTCGGCCCATTTCTTCGAGGGCTCGACAAATTCTTCGTGCATCGGCCGGACCGTATCGAGGTACTGTTGGATGACGTTGTCAACCGTCCGTCCGCGTTCCCGGATGTCCCGCTGCATCCTGCGAATGAACCGGATATCTGCGGCGGTGTCCACGAAGATCTTGATGTCCATCTGTTCCCGCAGATCCGGCTCTGCAAGGACGAGAATTCCCTCGACAAGGATGACCGGGCCGGGCGTGACCCATTCGACCCGGTCGAGCCGGACGTGGCGAGTGAAATCGTAGACGGGAAGGGGCGCAGGTTCCCCAGCGCGTAACATCGCCAGATGGGTGACCATCAGGCCGGTGTCCAAGGCGAGCGGATGGTCGAAATTGTGATGGAGCAGCGCCTCGGGCGAATGGTCTGACAGATCGTGGTAGTAGCGATCGTGGTTGAGCACCGTCATGTGCTCACGGCCGACGCGGCGGACAATCTCATCTGCAACGGTCGTCTTCCCGGAGCCTGTCCCGCCCGCGACTCCGATCACCAAGTTTTTCACGGTGTTCCTACCGGCCTCAGAGATACTTCAACGTTTGCTTTGCGGTCGCCGCATCCTTCCCGTTCGGAGCCACCTTCAAGTAGTGCAGCATCTGTTTCTTCGCACCGGCCATATCGCCGGAACGAAGGAGGAGCATCCCATACTGAAAAATACAGGGGCCGTAATTTGGATCGGCCTTCAGGCACTTCTCCAGCAGTGGTTTTGCATCCTTATCGTCCATCTTATTGAGGAATTTGGCCGCCTCATCGAAGAGCGTCGCCGGATCGTCCGGATTGAGCTGGCGGTACCGTGCCAAGTACTCCTGCGCAGCCTTTGTATCACCAAGTTTCCGGCTGGCATTCGCAGCAGTCGCCAGGCAGTCGACGGCTTCGTCATCAAGGTCGAGGCACTTCTTCGCATCCTCAAGTGCACCCTTGTAATTCCCGGCTTGGTAATCGAGCGTTCCCAAGGCGGTCCACCCTTCGATCATGTCGGGCTTTGCGGCGACCGCAGCCTCGAACTGTTTCCTAGCGCCCACCTTGTCACCGGCCTTCAGCAACGCCTGGCCTGCGCGAAACTCCTTGAAACCCGGCTGTTCTAAGATCTGTTTCTGAGCCTCCTGGTGCACCTCTTCCATCGTCTTCAGCGTGAAGTCGAAAACGTTGCTCATGCTCCCTGCGGGGACCTTGATCGGTTCCTCGACGGCCTGGTATCCCGGCGCCTCGACGTGAAACTTGTACTTCTGGGTCGCATCGAGGATCAAGACTTGGTACTTGCCGTTCTTGTCGACTTTGACCACCTTCTTGTAGTCGGTGACATCGGGGGACGTGATGGTGATTGTCGCCTGAGTGATTGCCTTGCCACTCGAGTCTTTCACGTGCCCGGTAATTCTTGCGTTGATCCCGGCAAATGTTCCCGACGAAATCGTCAAGAAGATCCCGGTCAGCACGATGGTTTTCCATGCTCTCATCATTTCGACCTCCATCTCATCCGCGCCGGTTTTGACTGTCTTGCCGTGGTTCGTAAGGAACCGCGCTCATTGAGAATACCGCGTTTCTGCCTTCCTCTCAAGAGGATCGATATCCCCACACCCACCGTTAACGGTGAGTCAAGGGGAGCCTTGAGACGGTTGCCGGCTGCTTGATCGCTGCATTGAGGTGCAACGCTCGGATTGTGATCATCTCCGACACGGCATTGGACCTCATCTGACAATGGCACTCTCCCGTCAGGAGGGCCGGCGGGGTCTTCCTTGATTGCGTATACGTGGAGTGTGGATGCAGCAGGGCCGCTGTGCCTGGCAGGGCGGGACCGGAATCGACCGTGAGAAAGCCGTCATGCCTCACGAAACCTTGACACGGCAGCCGCGTCGGCAGATCATTTTGATGTCATGAACATTCTGGGCCGAACGCGGGGCGTGGAGGAGCGCGATGGTGAGGATCGCCTATCCCAGATGCATGTCTACCGGCGGTACGCCGCGCGTGCCCTGGCCGACGAGCGCTGGGCCGCTGCGGAGGTCTTCCTCGACCGGATGCTCGAAGTCGATCCGCGGCACACCGAGGCGTGGCTGATGAAGGGGCACCTGTACCGGCATTGCAAGGACGATCCCGAGGCGGCCATTGAGTGCTACCGGAAGGTGATCATCCTCGGCGGCTACGACACGGCCAACCCGCACGTCCGCGCCGCGCAGCAGTCGCTGGAAACCCTTCTCCAGCGTCTCGCCTGAGAGATCACTGCGTTCGTGAACAGGCACATGCCTGGGGACAGTGGAGCTGTGCCGGGGAGCCGGCTCGTGGCAATGGCCTGGCCGGCTGGCGATCGCTCGCCCACCCAGGCTACCGGACGCGGGTGTCGAGGGTGGACTGGAGATCAATCGAGGCGGGGGGATGGGGGCCGGTGATGATGATCTCGTTCCCAGTGACCCGGCCGGGGTAGAGCCATCGGGTTTCGCCAAGCAGGTTGACGATCCTGGCGGGGCTCGTGGAGCGGCCGTGCGCACCGCGGGTCCGGACGGTAACGGTGCTCGACGATCCGTCCGGATTGACGGTGACCCACATCAGGCCGGCGAAGGGCGCCGGGAGATTGCAGATCCACCTGTGGGGACCGGCCGGTTTGAAGTCCTTGGCTGTCAGATGCTGTGGCTCGCCCACGGCAGCGAGAACGAGCGGCCTCTCATGCAGCACGGGTGGCGGGTACGACCACGGGTGATCGGGGGGGCGGCCCCAGACCCACGGACGGGCCGGATAATCGGGGAGCGCGTCGGGCATGGCGCCCGTCCACGCTTCGGTGACGTCCCACGTTCGGTCGGACACGATGACGTTGCGTCCGTGGGGGTCACCGAGGTGCTGCCCCTCGCCGGACGGTGAGAGATCGAGGGAGAACAACAACGCGCCGACGCTGGTATAGCTGCGGACCTCAACTGCGATGATGTTGCGGCCCGCCGTCATCAGATCCGTGACCGGGACAACATCGAGGTGAAACCTCGGCCGGTTCCGTCCGGCCATTGCGGGTTGCCCGTTGATCCAGAGGACGTACTGCCGGTCTCCGCAGATCTTGGCCACCGCGCGACGGGGACGATCTGCAAGGGTAATGCTCTTGATGAAGAGTGCCGCGGTGGGGCGGGGATGGCCGACCTGGCTCGTCACCCAGATCCACTCGGCATTGCCCGTGTAGTGGTACAGCTCCTGGCGGTAAAACCCCAGGAGAAGAAGCAGGAGCACAAGGACGCCGCTTGCGGCCAGGACAACACCGAGCCACCAGCGGCCTTTGGGGGTGAGGTCGGGAACGATCATTCCCCGTCCAGATTAACTCCGGCGATCGAGCAGGAGGGTGACGGCAGTCGCCAGCGTCTCGCGTTCCGGCGTTGAGGGAAGCTTGTCGATGGCCTCAATCGCCCGGTTGGCGAAGGCTGCCGCACGGCGGTGCACTTCGTCGAGGACTCCGGACATCGTGATCATCTCGAGGACCTGATCCTGACCGATGGCGTCAAACTCCCCGCTCCTCAGCACATCCTGAATCTGGCTCCGTTGAGCCCGGCTCAAACGTGGCAGGAGCAGGATCATCGGCAGCGTCATCCTGCCTTCCCTGAGGTCGGCCATCACCGGTTTACCGAGCTCCGAGCGTGAGGAGGTGAAGTCGAGCGCATCATCGACGAGCTGGAAGCACATGCCGAGGCTGCGTCCAAACTCCGCCAGCGTCTCCGTCAGGTGGAGGGTCGACGCCTGAAAGAGGGCGGGCAGGGCGCACGCTGCGCTGAAGAGCTCTGCCGTCTTGCGGCGCGTGATATCCATGTACGTTGCTTCGCCAAGGTCAAGCCGCCCACGCACACGGTCGGCGAGGATTTCCCCCTCGATCATCTGAAGCGTGGCGCTTGTCAGGAGCCGCATGACCTCGACGTCTCCCAGCTCCAGGCTGAGGTCCATCGTTCGGGTGTAGAGCCAGTCGCCAACGAGGACCGTTCCCTGGTTGCCCCATTTCCGGTTCGCCGTCGGCTTGCCGCGTCTGAGGTCTGACTCATCGATGATGTCATCATGGATCAGGGTGGCCGTGTGGATCATCTCGATGACGGCGGCGTAGCGGATGTCGCGTTCCCCGGAGTAGCCGAGCATGCGGCTGATCAGGAGGACCAGCGCAGGCCGGACTCGTTTGCCGCCACTCCCGAGCACGTAGCCGGCGATCTCGCGGACCGGCGGGAGCGCTTGCTCGAGCTCGCGGTCGAGGAATTGCTGCACCTCTGCGAGACGAGGAGCGACCGATCCGAAAACTTCCCGGATCTGTTGCGCGTGCTGCAACGAGGTTACGTTCTTGCTCACGCAGTGAGTGTACCTTGGAACGTCAGCCTGGGTCCACACTGCCCTTGTCTGAGGTTGTTGCGCTGTGCGGAACCCGTGTGATCCCAGCGGATACGACCGCGATCGAAGCACGCTCACCCCAACGCCAAGGCAACCGGTCGCGGGGAGAGCGCCCGAGGGAGCGCGGACTTCAGTCCGCATCGTACGCTCAACGCGTTCTGGTACAAAAAGATGCGGACTAAAGTCCGCGCTCCAAAGCTGCCTCCGGCCGACGGGGCACAGCGCAACAACCTCTGTCTCCCGGAGGGCAGCATCGGCGCGGTGTCCACGCGTGAAAGAAGCTGTGGATGAGGCGCGCCCTTAATGAACTCCGGCGGTGACCGTGCATACGATGCCGGCAGGGGGGGCCGGAAGCCACCCGCCGGGCGGAGGTGTGGAGCGCTTCGTCCAGCCGTGGAACTCAAAGCGGTTGACCGCGCCCTGTGGATCAGTGATGAGGACGGCAGCGGGGAGGTGATGGTCCAGCGTCATCTCGACGCGGGCGATCCCGCCGGGGTGCAATGGACGCAGGACAAGGTGGCCATGGCCATCGAGCGTCACCGAGAATCGCGCCGTTGCGGACGCAGGATCAAGGATGGCGGCCAGCGGAATCCGTTCCCACTCATCCTCAGTCAACAGATGGTCGTCGCAGGTTCTGGATTCGAGATCGAGCAGGCGAACCTGGCGGCCCTCAAGACCCATGATGCGGCCCCCAGCACCCTTGGAGGAAAAGAGGGCGTGATCCGGCCAGCTGATCCAGACGGTTCCGGAAGCCGTGTCTCCCGCCGTCATACCGGCCGCGATGTACTCCTGCCGGTACGAAGCCGTCCATATACTGGCCGAGCGGAGGACGTGGCTGACCGACTGTAACAGGCGGATCGCCGCGGCCGATGCCGGCGGCGAGGAGGCGCACGTAGGTGTGGCTGTCCAAACCACGGCGATCGCGACGATGACTGCGATGTAGACCGTCCTCGACTGGACCAAACGGTGGTTCATGAGCGGCTCATGCCTCGATGGCGAGCGTCCTCAAGGCGCTGGCTACGACAAAGATCTTCTCGTTGTTGGTTTCGGTGGCGGCCGGGTGCAGGAAAAACCCCCGGTCTGCCACGGAGTAGCGCTCCACCCGGCCGTGGATGATCTCCCCGTCGAGGAACTCGACCCGTGCATTCGCTCCAGCGGGCGTCTCCTCCGGCGAGACACCGAGCTCCATCTCGAGCTTGCGCCGTCTTGGGTCCTTGAGAAAGAAAACAGCCTTCAGCTCGCCGAGCTTGACGGAGCATGTTGTCCCATCCTCGAGGATGACCTCGACGGCATCGATGCCAGGTTCAAACTCCTTGGACAGGCTGCACCGCTCCGCCCTTCCATCGAGGAAGCGAAGAACGACATCCGAGCCCTCTTTAATCTGCATCATGCTCCTCCGGGCGCTCATTCGAAAAACGCCGATGGCTCATCGTACCATTCCGGCTCGCACCTCCAGCCACCCACGCGAACAAGCGTCCAGCGTCACGCGCCCACGCATCGCGCCCCCTGCGGTCTCCACACAACGTTACGTCAGTGGGTTCCAGAAGATATTCACGACAGCGTTCGATTCCTGTTGGTCGAGAGCACCAGCTGCGGCAAGGCTCAACCGGTGCACTTGAGCCCCCCGCCCAGATCCTTCGCCGTGTGCCTCCGGCACGCGGCTCAGGATGACAGGGGAAGGTGCAGGACTCAGGATGACATTGAGAGGGATGGCTTGCCTCCGGCACGCGGCTCAGGATGACAGGGGGAGGGGCAGGGCTCAGGGCGACAGGGAAGGGGGCTGAACTCTGGATGACAGGGGGAGCTGTCATTCCGAGGAGGCCAGATCCTTCGCCTTCGGCTCAGGATGACAAGGGGAGCTGTCATTCCGAGGAGGCCAGATCCTTCGCCTTCGGCTCAGGATGACAAGGGGAGCTGTCATTCCGAGGAGGCGCAGCCGACGAGGAATCTGGGCGGGGGAGGCAGCAGCTCAGGATCCCGGTAGGAAGCGTCATTCCAAGCGCTCACATACCCCGGTTGGCGCACCAGGACGGTGGATGAAAAACGATCTGGGCACGGTTTTTCAAAGCCACATGATACGAATGTGTGCGGTAGTCCCCTTCCCCGGTACACGGCTCCTGTTTGTCGAGAGCGATCTTCACTCCAGTGGGTCGCGAGCGCACGATGGGGGCTATACTGGCTGTGATAAGGAGGTGCAAGGTGATCGATCCATCGTTGACCGCCCTGGAAATCGTTGGTGTGGCGATCCGTGCCGAACGGGACGCCTTTGACCTGTACGCGGCCATGGCGAGACAGGTTCAGAAACCAGAGCTCAAGAAGGAGTTCGAACGGCTGGCCGGGCAGGAGAAGGAACACGAGCGCTGGCTGGCTGAATATCATGCCCAGGCGACGGGGGAGGAGACGCCACCGCCGGTGCCAGATGTCCGGATCAAGATGTTTGGGCCCGACGTGCACGACGGGATGTCGTTACTCGAGGTGTTGGACCTTGCCGTCGAAAAGGAACACGTCGCCGAACAGGTCTACCGGGAGGCGGCGAGCCGCTCGAAAGATCCCTCAGGCAAACGGCTCCTCTCCGAGCTGGTCGAGTTCGAGAAAGGGCACGCGCGCAAGCTCGAGCAGATGCGAGACGAGGCGCGCCGGAACCCGGCGTGGCTGGAGGACGAGGGCGGCCGCACCATCCAGCTCCAGGGCCCGTGACGGGGACGGGCGCGATGGTCAAGGTGTGGTGGAAGAAGACCTGCACGACGTCGAAGAAGGGGATTGCGTTCCTCGAAACGAAGGGGGTGCAGTTCGAGCTTATCGACATTGTGACGAGCCCGCCGCCGCGGGAGCTTCTCACACGGCACGTCACAGGACCCGATCTCAAGCGGTTCATGAACACCTCGTCGAAGCCGTACCGGGAGCTTGGACTCAAGAACGGCCTGCCATCCCGTGAGAAGCTGATCGATCTGATGCTCGATCATCCTGATCTGATCAAACGCCCCGTGATTGAGCAGCATGGCGTGGTCTCCTTCGGGTTCGATCCCGGCGCGATCGAGGCGGTCCTGAAAGCTTGAGTGCCTCAGTGGCGGAAGTGGCGGCGGCCGGTAAAGACCATGGCGATGCCGAGCTGATCGGCCGCCTCGATGACTTTGGCATCACGAATCGAGCCGCCGGGCTGGATGACCGCCCGGACGCCCGCCTCCGCCAGGGCTTCGATCCCATCGGGAAAGGGGAAGAACGCATCGGACGCCGCGACGCTTCCCTCAAGCTCGTGACCCGCCTCCCGAGCCTTTGCGACGGCGATCTTCGCCGCATCGACACGGCTCATCTGGCCCGCCCCGATGCCGAGGATCCGGTCGGTGAGACCCGTGACGACTGAATTCGACGCAACATGCTTGACGACGTGCCAGGCAAGCTCGAGTGCCTTCCACTCGTCGTCCGAGGGCGCCGCCTTCGTCACGACCTTCCGTTCCTCGCCCTCCCATTCGGCGTCTGCCTGCTGCAGGAGGAAGCCTCCGTCGATCGACTTCATGATGACCGGATCCCCCGCCGGTCCGGGGGCGCTGAGGACCCGGAGGTTCTTCTTGCGGGCAAAGACCTCGAGCGCCGCCTCGGAAATTTCAGGCGCGATGACAACTTCGGCAAACTGCTCGACGACGGCCTCAGCGAACGAGACCCCGACCGGTTGATTGGCGGCGACCACCCCCCCGAAGGCAGACATCGGATCGGTGGCCCGGGCCTTCCGGAAGGCGGCCTCAGGATCGGGATCAAGCCCAACACCGCACGGGTTTGCGTGCTTGATCACGACGGCTCCCGGCGCGGGCAGATCCCACACGAGCCGCCATGCGCCGCTCGTGTCTCCGAGGTTGTTGTACGACAATGGCTTCCCCTGATACTGGCGGGCGCCCGCAAGCCCCCGCGCTTCCGGTGCCCTGGCGAGGAGGCCCCACTGGTGCGGGTTTTCACCGTACCGCAGCTGGACCTCATCGGCGGCGAGCAACGCCTCGGCGACGGCAGCCGTTGGTCTGTCTCCCTCACCGAAGAGCCTGGGCAAGGCGGCGGAGATGGCGGCATCGTAGGCCGCGGTGTGACGAAACGCCTTGAGCGCTAACTTGCGGCGCGTCGCTTCTGAGAGGTCCCCTGCGGCCAGCTCGGCGAGGACGGCCTCGTAGTCGGACGGATCAACGATCACTGCCACACGAGCGTGGTTCTTTGCCGCCGCCCGGATCAAGCTTGGACCGCCGATATCGATCTGCTCGATCGCTTGAGACGGCGTCACGGCGTCCGAGGCAACCGTCTCCCGGAATGGATAAAGGTTGACGATGACGAGATCGATCGGTGCAATCCCGTGTTCGTCGAGCTGCCGGGTGTGATCTTCCGATGGAGCGGCGAGGATGCCGGCGAAGACCGTCGGGTGGAGGGTCTTGACCCGGCCGTCGAGAATTTCTGGGAAACCGGTCAACAGGCTGACCCGCGTCACCGGGCAACCGGCCCCCTCGAGCGCGGATGCCGTTCCACCCGTTGAGATCAGGCTCCAGCCAAGCCGGACGAGCTCATTGCCCAGCTCAGCCAGGCCACGTTTATCAGAAACGGAGATCAGCGCATGTTTCGCCATGACAGCCCCCCGGGGTTCGTTCACCGCCGCGTGACAGTGTAGCCCGAATCGTCCAGAAGTGTTCGTGCCCGTCACGGTGAGGTTGTTGCGCTGTGGGGAACTCGTGTGATCCCAGCGGATACGACCACGATGGAAGCACGCTCACCCCAACGCCAAGGCAACCGGTCGCGGGGAGAGCGCCCGAGGGAGCGCGGACTTCAGTCCGCATCGTACGCTCAACGCGTTCTGGTACAAAAAGATGCGGACTGAAGT
>WGCW01000008.1 GCA_015493585.1 Acidobacteriota bacterium | reverse complement strand
TCAACCGCAGCGGCGTCGCTGCAGGCACGGGGAGCGGTTTTTCACCCGGTATTGGCGAGTTGTCCGGAAATCGGGTGGCGCTCGCCTATTCGACGACCACCGGAGGGCAGCTCGAGGTCCATGCGATCAACAGCGACGGGAGCGAGGGAGCGTCGGCCAGCCTCGGGATCGACGGGACCTATCCTGACATGACCGCGCTGGGTGGCGGCAAGCTCCTCGTTGGATTCATCCACGACGGCGTGACGTCGTTCGGTATCCTCGATTCCGATCTGACGTTGCTGTCCGGTCCGGCGGAGCTGCCAAATCCAGCAAGCGAGGGCCGTGCGCAGGCTCTTTCTGTGACGCACGATGCGCGCGGCAACGGGATCCTGGTGTGGAAGGCCGTAGATCTTCCGGTTCCCCGGACGGTGTATGCCTACGTCAACGCGGCGGGGGCGATCCTCTCATCTCCTGCTGTTTTCGAAAGCCAAAGCCGCTACCTGAGTTACAACGGCTCTGCGATCAGCACGTACCGGCCGTTCGGGGATGTCCCTCTCGATTCGTTCGGGGCTGGCTCGATCGAGAAACTCTTGGACGATGGGGTGACGGCCGGGTGTGGTCAGGACACGTTCTGCCCGGGGCAGCCGGTGACGCGGGCCGAGATGGCGGTCTTTCTTCTGAAAGCTGAGCACGGTTCGAGCTATTCGCCGCCGGCATGCACCGGGGTATTCGCCGATGTCGCATGCCCCGGTGGCTTTGCGGTTGATTGGATCGAGCAGCTCGCAGCCGAAGGGATCACGGCCGGCTGTGGCAACGGCGACTACTGCCCGGAACAGGACGTGAAGCGCTCGCAGATGGCGGTCTTTCTGTCGAAAACTATGAACCTCAGGTGAGCGATTCTTGGCGGCGATCTGCACCGGTCTCGTGCGCTCTTGGCGCGTGCGCCGATGCTTGACATACCTCCGGGTATGCCTCCGCTCGTCGCACACACCAGAGCATCAAGATCCCGGCACATCTCATCCGCCAGAATCACTCGCCTGAGGTTGAACTTGCCGTAGCTTCGCGGCCTCCTGCGGAGGCAGAACCTGACGGTTCAGCCGGCCTCCAGCCGGGGGCCGGTTCCGGTCTCATGCGCTCTTGGCGCGTGCGCCGATGCTCGACATACCTCCAGGTATGCCTCCGCACGCCGCACACACCAGAGCATCAAGATCCCGGCACATCTCATCCGCCGGAATTGCTCACCTTAGGTTAGAATCTGGGCGAGGAGTGCCTGGTGAAAGTAGTCCAAAGGAAAAAGTTTCATTTTGATCGTGTTGCCTTCAAGGGAATGAGCGTGGCCTTGGTTGGGCTTTTCCTGGTTCACAGCTCGAAGGCGATCGACCCGGACGTACTGCCCCGGTTTGTCGCTGTCATGGCCTTTCTCAGCGTGTGCTTGCTGGTTGGAGCCGTGATGGCTGTACGCCGGAAGATCGTGATTGATGTTTCCATCCTGCGGAATACAGTCTCGGTTTTCTGGCTTTTGGGCGTTGTTTTTTCCTGTGCCAGTATCTTTGTCGCGATCAACCGTTCCGAAGCGCTGTTTGCGGGGCTACGATCGGCGGCGTTCTTCGTTGTATTCATCACGCTGGTGTGGATGATGTTCCGGAAAGCTGGGCGTGTGAACGCCGTGGCTGCCGCGTTGGCTGTGCTAGGTCTCGTGCTGGGGCTTGTCGGTGTCATCCAGCTTGTGAGGGCTGTGAGCGTACGTGGCTGGACGGTGCATGCCACCTACCTCGTCAAAGGATGGGCAGGACATCGCAATTTCCTCGCCCAGACGTTGCTGGTCACTCTCCCGTTCGCCGCATGGGGAATGGTGGCCGCACGTGGAGTGAAACGGCTTGTGATGGCTGCGGCTATCATCATTTCGATGAGCTTGATTGTGGTGTTGATGGTGCGTTCGGTGTGGGTTGCGGCCGTCGTCGCGATGGTTGCGACGGGCATCCTTGGCATCATTGCCATGAGGAAACGTGGTGATATCGGCTCGAGAGGGGTTGCCCGGGTGGCCTGGAGCATAGGGGGCGTCGTGATTGGGGGTGGGCTCATCGTGTTGGCAATGCTCGGCAGCTCCGGGCGAGCAGCGCTGGGGACACGCATCCGGACTTTGGCGAACCCAGCTTCCGGGAGTGCGGGCGGACGGCTCTTCATCTGGCGTCAGACGATCCGTATGGTCCGCGATCACCCCTACCTCGGCGTGGGCGGGGGAAATTGGCGCCTCGTGTTTCCCAAGTATGCGGGAAACCGCCAGATGATGCGGAATATCTGGAAAAGTCCGCGCCGGCCCCACAATGACTATCTATGGATCCTGGCGGAGAACGGGCCAGCCGGATTACTGGCGTACCTGGCAATGATTGGAACACTGCTCTGGTGGACCGCCGCTGAGACACTTCACTCTCGTGACACGGCATCTGTTTCACGTGGCCTGGCGCTTTTCTTCGCGGAGACCGCATACGTGGTTTTCTCGGCGTTCAGCTTCCCGCGGGAGCGCATTGGCCTCTCCGTCGTCATGGCGCTCGTCTTTGCCATGACGGTGGCACTGCATCTTTCTTCGCGTCCTGGCGCCGGCGAGCTCGGGCGCAACGGCGTTTCCACCTTGGTCATCATCGCCTTGGTAGTTGTCTCGGCGGCTGGCGTGATTGGATGGGTACGGCTGCGAAGCGAAACATACGTCAAGAGTGCGTACAGGGATATCAAATTAGGGCAATACCGGCAGGCGGTCGCCGAGCTTGACCACGCCGTGTCGCCCCTGTACACGGTTGATCGGAGCGGCTTTCCGGTGCGGTTGTACCGGGCCGTCGCCCGTGAGGCTCTCGGCAGGGAGGATGAGGCCCGCCACGATCTCGAGCGGGCGTGCCGGGAGAGTCCGTACAACGTCATGGCGCTTGATCGTCTCGCCCTGAGTTTCGCGCGTCTCGGCAACGCCGGACAAGCGATGTTGCTCTGGCAGAAAGCGCTGAGGATTCATCCAGGCTATCAACCAGCCGTGCATGGGCTGGCGGTGTATGCGCACGAGCAGCACCACCCGTAAGGGTTTTGTGGTTGTCAGAAAGGATCTGTCATGACGTCTTTGGAGCCATATTCACGCATCTATGTCGCCGGCCATCGTGGTCTCGTCGGTTCGGCCATCGTTCGCCGGCTGCAGCGGGAAGGCTTTGGGAATATTCTCACTGCGACGAGGGAGCAGCTCGATCTGCGTGATCAGGCCGCCGTGAACGACTGGTTCCGCGTCAACCGCCCGGAGTACGTCTTCCTGGCTGCTGGCACGGTCGGCGGGATCTGGGCGAACTCGACTCGCCCCGCCGAGTTCATCTACGACAACCTGATGATCCACGCGACGGTCGTGCATGCTGCGCACCTCTATGGGACGAAACGGCTGCTCTACCTGGGTAGCTCCTGCATTTACCCGCGCGAGTGCCCGCAGCCGATGAAGGAGGAGTACCTCCTGACCGGTCCGCTGGAGCCCACCAACGAGCCCTACGCCATCGCTAAGATCGCCGGAATCAAGCTCTGCCAGGCCTACCGCCGCCAGTACGGCTCCGACTTCATCTCGGCCATGCCGACCAATCTGTACGGTCCCAACGACAACTTCGATCTCGAATCCTCGCACGTGCTGCCGGCCCTGATCCGTAAGTTTCACGACGCCAAGGTGGCTGGGCAAAAGAGCGTCACCATCTGGGGGACCGGCGCGCCACGCCGGGAGTTCCTCCATGTTGATGACCTTGCCGGCGCCTGCCTCTTCATCATGAGGAACTGGAATCAAGACATGCACGTCAACGTCGGCACCGGCGAGGACCTCACAATCCGCGAGCTTGCGGAAACCATTCGTGACATCGTCTATCCGGAAGCTGAGCTGGTGTGGGACGCCTCCAAGCCCGATGGGATGCCTCAGAAACTGCTCGACATGACACGGCTCCACGAGCTCGGCTGGAGGCACAAGATCCCGCTCAAAGAAGGCGTCCAAATGACGTATGAGTGGTTCCTCAAGCACCAGAAGGGTGGGAGTGCGGGCAAAGGCAGCAGGGCGTGAGGGTGGTGATGGTGGCGTGCGCTGATAGGAGTGTGCAACGCCAATGAACATCGTTGTGGGCCCCGGATGCGGTCAATGGGCTGTCGCACAATAATGACGCCGGCCGATTGTGGGTGATCCGGCCAGATCAGCATGGACCAGGATCATCAATAGGCGCCCCGGCCACCAAGGACGGCGGCTACTGTCTTGGCAAGGATGTAAAGGTCCATCCATAGGGACCAGTTGCGGATGTAGTGCGTGTCGAGCGCTTCTTGATCTGTAAGGCCTCCCTCGCTCCGGCCCAGCACCTGCCACAGACCAGTCATTCCCGGCCGGACCTGACTGCGAAGCTTCCGGAACGCAGGAGAAAAGCGCTTCAAATGGTATGAGGGGAACGGCCGCGGCCCCACGAGGCTCATGTCGCCCTTCAAGACATTGATGAGCTGAGGGAGCTCATCAATGCTGAAACGCCGGACAATCCTTCCAACGACGGGAACGAGTCTCGGATCGTGGCGGAGCTTGAAGTGCTGTTCCCATTCCTTACGGGCATCGGCATCAGCCGCGAGATGCGCGTCGAGACGCTGCTCCGCATCCGGCACCATCGTGCGCAATTTCCATATGCGGATCACCCGGTGACGAAGGCCTTCCCTCTCCTGCCTGAAGAACACTGGCCCCCGGCTCCAGATCTGAATTGCGAGGGCGGCCATCGTCATGAAGGGAGCAGAGACGAGAAAGACGACCGATCCCAACACCAGATCCATTCCGCGCTTGAGAACACGGTTATGGCGTTTGAGGAGCTCGTTGGTGAACTCCAGGCCAAGAACACCGCCGAAATTACGCGCCGTGACACCGAGGACCGGTGTCCCACCGACAGCACGAACGACGATGACGTGCCGGAAATACTGATGGAGAAACTCCACGAGCTTCCAATGGTTGCCCGTGGCATCTTCCGGGACCAAGGCGACTCGAAAACCTCTCTCGGCGACGGCGGGCGCATCGTCGAGCGTTCCGATCACCGGTAAGAGTTTTGCAGTCCCTGGCGTGGTTTCCTCGTGCAGCAGAAGCTCTGCCGCCGGCCGGTACCCGATCGAGTAGGCCTCGCGCAACGTTTGGATCAGCGGCTGTACCACCGGAGCCTGGCCTACCACGATGGCCGGTTCAGCCCACCACCGGCGTTTCCGGAGCACACCGAGGGCCAGGTAACGCAACACGGGGACAGTGACCAGTGACAGCAGCCACGCAATCGCCAGTGTCATGCGAGAAAAGACCTGGGAGAGCTTGAGCAGGAACGTGATAGCAGCGACGGTTAAATAAATAAAGCTCGTCCGTGTGGCGAGCCGCCGGAACGTCTCAATCGCTCCGAGTCCAAAGCCTGGGTAGAGCCCTGCTTGGAGGTAGCTCAGAGGAAACAAGATCAGCAAAGGGAGCAGCGGCCGATAGATGGCGAGAGCCTGATGGTGGACCGGGAGTGCCCAGAGGAGGTACGCAAGCCAGGCGGATCCAGCAAGCGCTACGAGGTCCACTGTGAGCAAAAGGGTCACACGGAGAGGCCGGGTCCACCATTGGCCGCCGACGATGACTCGATGGGCACTGCGCACTCTGGAGCTTGTGGGAACACCGGCGGTATGAGGCGCATGATCTGTATGGGAAACTGGGCTTCTCTCGTGTGGCATCCCGTGGCCGATGGTAGCATCATCCTTGCGAGTCATCGCCATCGCTCCACGCGTGACGCCACCAGTGGTGGACGAGCTGCCGGCCCACGAGGAGAGCGAACAGGGGATACCGGCTGTAGCGCGGCCATAAGCGTCGCGGTTCGTGGACAAACCGGAAGAGCCATTCAATTCCAGCTCTTTGGATCCAGCGGGGTGCCTGCCGCTTCCCACCGGAGAGGAAATCGAACGCCGCGCCGACGCCGATCAGCACCGGAGCGCCGACCCGTCCCACGTGGGCCGCCATCCACCGCTCCTGCTTCGGCGTGCTGATCCCTACCCAAACGATGTCCGCGCCCGAGTCCCGGATCTTGCGGATGACCGCTTCATCCTCTTCAGGCGTCAGCGGCCGGAACGGAGGCGTCCAGGTTCCCGCGATCTCGATCCCCGGGAAACGCCGCCCGAGCGCCTCGGCCAGCGCCTCGGCGACACCCTCCTGCCCGCCGTAAAGGAAGTGCCGCCACCCCCTCTCGACGCCGGCCTCACAGGTGGCCAGCATCAGGTCCGGGCCGTACACCCGTGCGACGTGGCGGTGGCCCAGCAACTTCAGGATCCAGACGATCGACATTCCATCCGGTGTGGTCATCCCGGAGTTGTTAAAGATTTCCAAGAGCTCGGGATCCGAACGGGCATCCATCACCCCGTGGGCCGGGGTTACGCAGACGTACTGTGGATCTCTCGCTTGGATCCACGCGTTGATCCGGCACACGGCCACATCAAGGTTCAAGGCCGAAATACTCACGCCGAGAATGCGTTCACGAGGGATCATGATGCTGATTGCTTTGGCTGGCCGCCGGATGCCGTGTGGTACGCATCGAGAAGCCGGTCATACGCACGTTCCGCGGTATATTTTTCGAGATATTCGCGGCGGCACGCAGCGCGCATGGTTTGGTACAGGTCACGCTTGCCGACAATACCTGACACTGCCTCTGCCAGCGCCTCCGCATCGCCAGAAGGGAAAAGAGCGCCGGTTGATCCATGTTGGATGAGCTCCTCAGCGGCTCCGCCGGTGGCGGCGACGACCGGTGTGCCAACGGCGAACGCCTCGATGATGGTTCTCCCAAAAGTTTCATACCATTCCGACGGGAACACGAGACACGCGGCTTTTTTCATAAGCTCGATGACGTGCTCGTGTTGCTGAGGCCCCAAGTATGTCACGGACGGGTTGGTCTCTGTTGCGAAGCGAATATCGTGCTCCAGAGGCCCCCCGCCGGCGACCAGCAGCGGAATCGGCAGACCAAGAGCCGTCCACGCCTTGAGCAGCGTGCGCACTCCCTTTTCGCGCGTCAACCGCCCTGCAAAGAGAGCATACCCGCCGTCCCCGGGGCCGGGACCCGGATCAGGGGAAATGAAGTTTGGTCGAATCATCATTTTGCTTTCAGGAAAGCCGCCTGCCGCCAGCTTGCCTTTCTGGAATTTCGTGAGCACCACGAAGACATCGACCGCACGGTGCCACGTGCGAATCGTGCGGTGGGTCATCAGCATCGCGGCGACGGCAGCAGTCGCAAGACGATTGTGACGGTAACAGCCATGGACAATGCCGGGCAGAGGCACGGGCCAGTGGAGGCATGCTTCACAGACGTGTCCGTTCCGGAAGAACAGCGCGTTGGGGCACGCGAGGCGGTAGTTACGAAGAGTCTGGACAACCCGAGCCCCCGCTCTCTTCGCTGCCCAGAGTCCAGAAGGAGAGATGAGTGGGAACGTATTGTGAAAGTGCACGATCTCAGGTTTTTCCCTTATGACGAGAGCATGGAGCTCGCGGTACGAAGACTGGCTCCAGACGGTTGTCAGGCCTAGCTGGATGGCACCATGGCTATTCACATCCCGGTTGTGCCTCCGGTACTCGATCACGTCGTGTCCATGGGATCTCAGAAGCTCAATATCCGCACCAACGGACACGTCCTCGCCCCCAGGCTGCTGGTACGACTCGTGGACCATGAGGATCTTCATGACGTCATCTCTCTTTCAGCATAACCTGAGGCTGGGCCATTCAGGCCATACTGTTGCCGTCATGTCTTTATCAGGCTCCCAGTTTGGAAGGTCTGGGCTCCAGCCCCAGAGCACGCCGGTACTCGGCCACCGTCGTTCGCGCGCATCGCTCCCATGAATAGGTGGCGAGCAAGCGCCTGCGGATCGCGTCGATTCGTGCCGGGGAGAGCGCGAGCGCTTCATCCAGTGCACGAAGAAACGTTTGGTCGTCCCGGCCGTCCCATCGCCCGGGAGCGTCCCTAAGCAGCTCCACCAGGGCCGGAATCGCCCGGTAGCACACCGGGGTGCCGAGGGCATAGCTCTCCAGGGCCGGCATCCCGAACCCCTCGATCTCGCTAAGCAAGACCACGGCGCGCGCTTTCTGAAATTCCTCGGTGAGGAGCGAATCGCTGACTCGGCCAAGGACACGCAACGTCATATGTCTGCAGGAGATGTTCCACTGCGATGGTAACCTTTCAAGACCAACCACTGTAACTTTCACGTCGGTTGAGCGCGCCTCGGCCCATGCGTGAATCAGCTGCAGCGTTGTACGGGTCTGCTTGTGTGGCGCTAGCGAACCCAACACCAAGATTCCTTCTCGCCGGCCACCGGCAGCCGGGAGTGGATCGGGAAGATTGAGTCCTGGGGCGTCAGGAATGACTCGGATCGTCGAGGTTTTGCCCCCATCCAAGTCAGCGAGCTGGTTTGCGGATGCTTGTGAGATCGTCAGAATGACGTTGGCACGGCGCAACGTTCGTGCGGTCTGCCAGGCGAAGTACCGGAAACGCCATGGATCGACCTTGGGATACCTCCGGCGGTAAAAAGCCGGGATGGCGTCGTTGAGCGTCGCCACGACATGGAGGCGCCGGGGGATGACGATGGGGAGCCAGCCCTTCGGAAAATGTATCAGATTGAGATGAAGACGCACCGCCAGGAAATTCACGAGCACATGATCAGCGAATATCCGTTGGACACCGCGGCCGAACGTGCCATCTGCAACATGTGCTGAAATCCAGGGAGGGCGTTCAGGAGGAAGAAGATCAGCGCTGTTACTCTTGCTTAGAAGGAGCGTAAGCTCAAAACCAGGATCCGGGAGTCGAGCAAACTGCCTGATGAGGTTGCGAGTGTAGTTGTATATGCCCTTGGACCGGGTTTTCCTGGCGTCCTGATCGACGGCGTAGATCGCTACGCGGGGGCGGACGCTGCCGGTGGCCGGCCGATGCGAGGAACCCTCGATCCTGGCCGATGGCCGGCGCTGTGGTGCGGGCTCCACGCTCACCCCTCTGCGCTCCCGTCCGGGCGTACGGGCGCGCCCGACTCCTCGTGTCCGGCGCCCTCTGCCGCCTCGCCGTTCCTCCCACCGGCCGTCACCAGCATAGCGGCGCCCAGGGCGCTCCAGAACCACACCCCGCCCATCGGGTTCTCGATGAAAACGTCGAAACTGGCGTTCACCAACATCGCCACCAGGTACGTCAACAACCAGACGGCGAGCTTTTGCCGATTGCTATCGCCGCGCCGCCAGGTCATGGCCAGACCCCACAGGATCGTCCCGGCAAGGACGACGAAGAGCACCAGGCCGGGCACACCGGAGCGGGCCAGAAAGGTCATGAAGACGTTGTGAGGGTCCCGTAACCCATGATTCTTTTGCGGCTGAAACCCGTCGGCATCGGCGAGATTGATCCCGAACCCCTTACCCGTCAAGAGGTAGGGCCCGTGGACCGTGTACTCGATGATCGTCCGCCACCAGCACAGCCTCCATCGGATGGTCCCCGTCCGGACGCGGTCGATTGCGGGCGCTTTCTGGGTCGGCTGGGTGCTCCGGGCAGTGGGATGCACCGGCAGCCGTTGCCTGCCGGATGATCCGGGCGAGGTCCAATGAAACGTTCCAGTGGTGTGACCGAGCACCAGCCCCGCCGTTTGATTCGCGATCGATTTGACCTGTTCCACCAGTTGCCGAGCGGAGATCTCCTTGTTCAGCGCACCCTGTGAGACCGCTGGAACTTCGATGCGAAGGCCGCTGATCCCGAGAACGATCCACACGGCGAGTATACCCGCCACGAGTCTGACTACCTGGCGGCGCGAGCCTGCGAAGGCGGCGAACGTCATCCCGGCGAGACAGGCCAAGAGGCCCCCACGGCTCAAACTTGCGGCCATGATAAAGCCGGTGCCCCAGAGGAGGCTGACGACCCAATCGATAATTCGGTTGGGCCTCCGCGGTGATGTGGAGCTGGGCCAGAGAGCAAGGGCGGCGCCGGCGCCGGCGAGGTGAACCAGAAGGTCGCCGGGTTTGAAAAGAAAGAGAGAGACGGGATGTCCCGGAGCCATGAGTTTTCCAGGTTCTACTGCGTACAGCCATACGGCAAGGGGGACCCACACGATGAACAACGGAGCGATCCGGCGATAGCCCACCACCCACTCCTGGAGCGTGCCCCACCCGACCACCGTCACCACGACGATGGCGAAGAGAGCGTACCCCCACACAACGCCGTCACGCAGCGCGAGGATCCGATAGTCGGGGACATCGAACGCTGTCCGGATCGCCTCGTACAGGAGGAACACGAGCAGGGCGATTAGCTGGAGCCGCCGGAGCCGGCGCCACCCGGTGCGAAGCTTCCCCCGGCCCCCGGTGACGGCCACCAGCAGGCCGAACACGAGGACCGGCTCTGTGACGAAGAGCGGCCCGATGCCGAGGTACGCGAACGGCTTGTCGAAGAACATCAGGCCAAGCAGCAGCACGGCAAACGCGGAGAGGAAGATCGGCCGGGTCGTCATCTGGCCGCCCCTCCACCGGCGCGGGCCGCCGCGTACCCGTACCGTGCGAGCATGGGCCAGGTCAGCGCCGTCACCAGCGCCTTTCGCCACGGGGGCAGCTGCGGCCGCCACCGCTGATCCAAGAGGATCGGGACTGGCCCGGTCCGTCCCCGGTCCGGGTTGCCGGAGGTTGTGTGGATCGGCGCGAGTACCACCGTCCGCGGACCGTCAAAGGGAAGATCGCGGGGGTCGAAGTCCATCCAGGACACGATGCACTTGACGGAGGCCTCCGGCTCGCGGGCGAAATCCTCGGAGCAAAGCACGGCAAACCGGGTGGTATGAGCTTTGAGAAGCCGGTTTGTCCCCATCCCGCGATGTACAGAACTTTGATGCGTCTCACCTTGGCCTCATGATGTGATGATCAGCTCCTCGGGCGGCCCGGCCCGCGGACAGCAGCATAGAGTTCCCGCTCCTCCGTATCAAGGCCGAGGATCACGAGACCTCCGCCAAGCATGGCGGCCGCCAGTGCGAGGAGGATGAGAAGACGTACGGCCGGAGATGCCGGGAGGTGTGGCAAGGCGAAAAAGCCGACCAAGAGCGTGAGCGCGATGATTGCTAAAGGCTTAAGTGCTTTGAAGTTGACACACGGTCCCCCGAGCGCTCTGGATGCGAAGACGACACCAAGGATGGTGAGGAGGGTCAAAGCCACAGTGGTGCTGCCCGCAGCGCCGGCCAGTCCCCAGCGCGGTGTCAGCCATAGACTCAGGCCAATGTTCGTCGCGCAACTAACTCCGGCCACGAGGACCCACTGCCGCTCATGGCCCGTCATCACCAACAGGGTGCCCACGGCGCCGGTCAGCAGGCTGAGCCCTTGGCCGAGAGCGAGAACGCGTAGCGCTGTGCCAGCGCAGGCGTAGGCCGGACCGAAGATCGTCGTCAACACGTCACCCGGCGCAATCACGAGTGGTACAAAAATTGGAGTAGCCAGGTAGAGCATCCACTTGGTACTGGTCTGGTAGAGACTCCGTGCCCGATGCTCCTCTCCGGTTGCGAGCGCAGCGACAATCATCGCTGCCAGGATCCCGGAGAAGCCCATCACGAGCATTGAAAGCACTGCCGCCAGTTGAGCGGCCGCGTGATAGGCGCCGAGGCTGGCGGAAGGAAGGTAGGCTCCAACGACGAGACGATCGGTCCAGGAGAGGAGCAGCCGAAAGGTCGATGCGGCTGCTGCCGGGATCGAGACTGCAAGCAGGGCGCGACTGGAGATTCCAACGTCAGTCTGAGCTCCTTTCGGGAAGAGCTTGGCAGCCAAGACGAGTGCAGCAGTTCCGGCAACCGCGGTGGCTATGACGGCCCCGGCTGCAGCGCCCCGGACGCCAAACCCGGCGAGGACTGCGGCCGGTGCGAGCAGAGCAATAAGCATCGGCTGGCCAAGCTCACGGACGGCGGCGACGTAACGCGTTGTCTGGAGCGCCTGCGTGGCGCCAGCCGCGACGATCAGCACGGTTAAGAAAGGAAATCCTACTGCGAACCACCGTAAGATCACGGTAGCTGTAGGCTTGTGGAAAACATGCACGGCCAGAGGCTGTGCAAAAAGAAAGGTGACAACGGACAGAAGCAATCCAGAAAGGGCAGCCATGCGCGTTGCCCGCAAGACCGTCGGCCGCGCGGAAGAAGGGTCGCGAGCCGCCGTGGCAGAGGCGAAGCGCAGCGCTCCTGCTTGGAGCCCAAGCGGCCCGATTGCCTCGGCGAGGCGAAAGACCGTCCAGCCCAGGGCGAAGAGCCCGAACGCAGCCGGTGCCAAAAGCCGCGCGAGAATCGCCTGGGAGACCAGGGCAAAGAGGCGGCCAAGGCCCCTGCCGGCCAGGAAGATCACCGCGCCCTTAGCCAGGACGACATGGGAGGAAGACGTATCGTTGCTCACAACCTGCATTTGTGGGAGGCGGTGCCTGTTGGTGTGACGATATCCATGCGGGCCATGGTAGCTCATTTCACATGACCTCTGGCGGTTCATCGTACTTGGAGGTTGTTGCGCTGTGCCCCGTCGGCCGGAGGCAGCTTTGGAGCGCGGACTTCAGTCCGCATCTTTTTGTACCAGAACGCGTTGAGCGTACGATGCGGACTGAAGTCCGCGCTCCCTCGGGCGCTCTCCCCGCGACCGGTTGCCTTGG
>WGCW01000007.1 GCA_015493585.1 Acidobacteriota bacterium | reverse complement strand
TCGTCGCCCGCTCAGAGAGGGGAAACTCCCCACGGTGACCGGCAATCCGGCTGTGAATGTGGTACCACGCCGCTACCCCCGAAACCTTCCAACGCGCAACTCTGGCCATATGCAACTCCCCTGCGTGAACTGAGAAACAGGGTAGCGGGGGGAGTGAGCGGCGTCAAGTAATCAACAGTGTCCCCTATTCTTCTCTATTTTTGATAGGCTGTCGCACACCACCAATCTCAGGAGACTATGACGTTACAAGAGGTGACGTTTTCGGGCTGCCTCCTCGAGCTGGAGGCGAAAATCGGGATGGGCGATGTCGATCAGGGCTCGGGCACGCTCCCGGAGGCTCCTTCCGTAAAGATCCGCGATACCGTACTCAGTTACGATGTAGTGAACGTCGGCGCGCGTCGTCACGACACCCGAACCCGGAAGAAGCATATCGGTAATTCGTGAGATTGTGCCACCCTTCGCCGTTGATGGCAGGGCAATGATCGGAATCCCGCCCTTCGAATGTGCAGCCCCCCGGATGAAATCCAGCTGGCCACCAAACCCCGAGTAAATCTTCGTCCCGATCGAATCCGCACACACCTGCCCGGTGATATCGACCGACAGCGCCGAATTGATGGCCACCATCTTCTCATTCTGCGCGATGATGAACGGATCGTTGACGTAATCGTTGGGGTGGAACTCCATGAACGGGTTGTTGTCGACAAAGTCGAACGACCGGCGGGTTCCGATGACGAATGACGCGACGATCTTGCCACGGTGCAGCGTCTTTTTGTCGTTCGTCACCACGCCCATCTCGAAGAGCTCAACCAGCCCGTCGGAGAACATCTCGGTATGCACGCCGAGATCCTTCTTGTTCTTGAGAAACAACAGGACGGCATCGGGAATCTCGCCAATGCCCATTTGGAGCGTTGCGCCATCGGGGATCAGCGAGGCGATTTTCTCGCCGATCGACCGCGAGACATCCGAGATTTCGGTCGCCATCGGCAGCTCCATGACGGGCATGTCCGCCTCGACGACGTGCGTCAGGCGGGACACGTGGACGAAGCTGTCCCCCAGTGTGCGCGGCATCCGCTGGTTGACCAACGCAATGACAACGCGGGCCTTCTCAACAGCCGCTTTCGTCGCATCAACCCCGACTCCAAAGGAACAAAAGCCGTGTTCGTCCGGAGGGGAAATGTGGATCAGCGCAACGTCGATCGGCAGCCGTCCGGAAATGACAAGGCCGGGAACCTCGTGCAGATGAATCGGGACGAAATCCGCACGCCCCTCGTTGACGGCCTGCCTGACGTTCCCTCCGGTGAAGAGTGCACGGTGATGAAAATGCTGTTCCATCCCAGGCTCGGCGTACGGCGCCGGACCAAGCGTCAAAATATGGTCGACTTCGACGTCCTCGAGCTCCGGGGCCCGCGCAACCATCGCTTCGATCAGCGGCAGCGGCGTATTGCATCCGGGGTGGATCCACACACGGTCGCCGGAACGGATGTCCTTGACGGCCTCCTCGGCCGTCGTCACCCGCTCACGATAGATTGTCATCCACTGCTGCATACCCGCCCTCACCTCTCACCAACCGGTGTGTACTCGACCCCAAAGGATTGCGCCAAGCTCTCCCGGACGCACCGGCCACGATGGGTGTACGTGCCTCTCCTCAAGGAGGCGTTCTGGCGTACCGCCTCGTCGAATCCCTGCTCGGCGATCTGCTCGATGAACGGCAGGATGGCGTTCGTCAACGCGCGCGTCGAGGCACGGGACGCCTCCGACGGCAGGTTGGGAACGCAGAAGTGCAACACCCCGTCGACCTCGTACGTTGGATTGGAGAAATCAGTTGGACGCGAGGTCTCGCAGCAGCCCCCCTGATCGATCGAGAGGTCCATGATCAGGGAACGGGGTTTCATCAGTTTGAGCATATCGCGTGTCACGAGGATCGGCGTTCGCTCGCCGTGCACGGCGACCGCACAGAGGAAGATATCGGCGAACGCAAGCGCCTTCTCGATGTTGCTCTTCGTCGCGAGCATAGTTGGTACGTCCGCTCCCACCTTGGCCTGAAGCCGCCGCAGCGCGGCGATACTGCGATCCAGAGCAACAACGTGAGCCCCCATGCCCCGGGCACACAGCGCTGCGCAACACCCGAGCGTTCCGGCACCCAAAATCACGAGTGATGCAGGCGGAATGCCCGGAGCGCCTCCGATCAGCATCCCCTTTCCGCCAAATTCGTTGAGCAGGAGTCCAGATCCGACAATGACGGCGATCCGTCCGGCGATCTCGCTCATCGCCTGGAGCACCGGGGCGTTCCCCTCGTCATCCTCGATGATCTCATACCCGACCGTCGTGACCTCGCGGTCCAACAGACTCCGAAAATGCTCCGGAGGCGCCACGGCGAGATGCCACGACGAGAGCACAACCTGGCCCTCATGGAACTTCTGATATTCCTGTGGCGCAGGAGGAGAGATGCGGACGATCAATTCGGAACGCAGCAGCACCTCGTCCTCGGAAAATACGATCGTCGCCCCGGCCTCCTCATAGCTCTCGTCCGCGAACCCCGCACCAGCACCGGCCCCCGTCTCGACGTACACGCGGTGCTTCGACGTTGTCAGGACCTTCACCGCATCGGGTGTCAGCCCGATCCTGTGCTCAAAAGGCCGCCGGTCCTTGACCAGCCCAATGTCCATGCCAGACCTCCTCCCAGACCCCAGATTCCACCATATCCACGCCCCGGCGGCAACCACGAGATCACAGCTTCTCCTTCAGCCAGAGTACAGACACCAACGAAACCGGCGAGTGGTCCCATCCGCTCCGGGCACCTCGGCGCTATGGTAGACTCCTCATCCCTGGGGTATTTGGATGCGTCACCTGGACGAAATTGCCGATCCCGGTTCTCCCGAGCGTGCGCTCTTAGAGCGGCTCGATCCGAACCGTTTGCCGCGACACGTGGCCATCATTATGGATGGCAACGGCCGCTGGGCGAATGCCCGGCATCTCCCCCGGTTCGAGGGTCACCGGGCCGGCATCAACGCTGTCCGGCAGACCGTCGAAATGATCGTGGCTCTTGAAATCGAGGTTGTCACGCTGTACGCCTTTTCCACCGAAAACTGGAAGCGCCCCCGGAACGAGGTCGTGACGCTGATGGGACTGCTCAAACAGTACCTCCGGTCAGAGCTTGAGACAATGCTCGACAACGACCTCCGGTTCGTTCCGATCGGCCGCATCGAGCAGCTCGACCCATCCGTCCGGGAGGAGCTCGAACGGACTGTCGAGGCAACCGCCCACTGTACGGGGTCCGTCATTCAGATCGCACTCAACTACTCGGGGCGCCAGGAAATCACCGCTGCTGTGCGCCGTGCCGCTCACGCTGCACGGACGGGTGAGCTCGAGCCCGATGCCATTGACGAGGCGTGGATCTCACACCACCTCTTCACGGCCGAAGTACCAGATCCCGATCTCCTGATCCGGACGTCTGGAGAGCAACGAATCTCCAACTTTCTCCTCTGGCAACTCGCCTACTCCGAGATCTACTTCACACCGGTACTCTGGCCAGACTTTTCGAAGGTCGAGTTCCTCAACGCCCTGCTCGATTATCAGCGGCGGGAGCGCCGCTTCGGCGGGCTCTCCGACGAGTACCAAAGCCTGTTTACCGCACCTGGAGATCTCAGTGCCGGCTCGTGAATCTGTCGCGCTGGTCGCCATCCCGCTCCTGCTCGCCGTCATCATCTGGCTGCCGCCGTGGGGCCTGCTGCTCATCGTCGGTGCCGCGGCGCTCCTCGCGGGAGATGAGCTGCTGACGATGGCCCGCGACCACGGCGTCGCCTGCGGCCGGATGATGCCGCTCCTCCTGCTCGCTGCCACGCTGGCAGCGGCATGGACCGGCGGCCCGGCTCGCCTTTCTCTCGCTCTGGCGGCAACGATCCTCATCCTGCCAACGCTCCAACTGCTCGCACCGGCCCGCCCCGACGGTGCCCTGGCCGGTGCCGCCATTGCCCTCTTTATGGTGGCGTACATCGGGCTGACCGCCGCCTGTCTCGGCTGGTTGCGCCAGTGGCCTCCAAACCCCTGGGGCAAGCGGTTGATCCTTCTTTTCCTGGCCACCATCTGGGCCGGAGATTCCGGCGCCTACTACCTTGGGAAGACGTTCGGACGTCACAAGATGTCACCGCGGATCAGCCCGAACAAGACGTGGGAAGGGCTCACCGGAGGCATCGTCACCTCATTCGCCGCCGCGGCGCTCGCCAAGCTTGCCTTTGGCCTTGACCTCGCATGGATCCACACGATGGCCATCGCCGCCATTTTGGCCATCGCCGCCCCGGTCGGCGATCTGATCGAATCGGCGCTCAAACGGGACACGGGGGTCAAAGATTCCTCTGCCCTCCTCCCGGGACATGGTGGATTCCTTGACCGCACCGACTCGCTCTTCTACTCAGCACCTCTCGTCCTGGCCTACCTGATGGCCACCGGGATCATCCGATGAAACGTCTCGCCATCCTGGGATCGACCGGCTCGATCGGCACATCTACGCTTTCCGTCGTGGAGTCCTTCCCAGACCGGTTCGAAGCGGTCGCGCTCGCCGCCGGTCACAACCTCGACATCCTCCGCGAGCAGGTGCGCAAATTTCACCCAGCGCTTGTATCGGTCGCCGAGGCCGAAGATGCACGGGCTCTGGCGAATGAGTTCCCCGGCGTCCGGTGGGTCCACGGAATCCAAGGCCTGATCGAGGCCGCCTGTCATCCATCGGTGGATGTCGTCGTCGGCGCCGTGGTCGGCTCGGCGGGGCTCATCCCCACGCTCGAAGCGATCCGGGCGGGGAAAGACATCGCGCTCGCCAACAAGGAGACCCTCGTCGTCGCGGGCGATCTGGTGATTGCAGCCGCCCGGGAACACGGCGTCCAGCTCCTGCCGGTGGACAGTGAGCACAACGCCATCCATCAGGCGCTGCGCGTCGGGCCGCCATCCGGTGTCAAACGGCTGATCCTGACCGCCTCCGGTGGTCCGTTCAGGACGTGGAGCCCGGAGCGGATCCGCAGCGCAACGGTCGAGGATGCGCTGGCCCACCCAACGTGGAAGATGGGCCCAAAGATTACGATCGACTCGGCGACGATGATGAACAAGGCGCTGGAGGTCATCGAGGCGCACCACCTGTTTGGGATGCCGCCGGAACGGATCTCGGTCTTGATTCATCCGCAAAGTCTCGTTCACTCTTTCGTCGAGTATATCGACGGGACGTTGATCGCCCAGCTCTCGATCAATGACATG
Organism: Acidobacteriota bacterium; assembly: GCA_015493585.1. Classification (GTDB taxonomy): domain Bacteria; phylum Acidobacteriota; class Thermoanaerobaculia; order Thermoanaerobaculales; family Sulfomarinibacteraceae; genus JAADFN01. The sequence continues at coordinate 35,319 of WGCW01000007.1, read as the reverse complement.
CGGTTTCCGATTCTGTACGCCCTGGCGTACCCGGACCGCCTGCCAACGCCGTTCACACCGCTCGATCTCGCCTCCGCTGCTGATTTGTCGTTCGAGGAGCCCGATCCCGCGCGGTTCCCGGCGTTGGATCTCGCGCGGACGGCGCTCGACGAGGGGGGAGAAATCCCGGCGGTTCTCAATGGAGCGAACGAGGCAGCCGTTGCGGCCTTCCTCGGCCGGCGTATCTCCTTCCCAGCGATCACCGAGATCACAGCGCAGGTCATCGATCGCTGGATCCCAAAGAACCGGCCGCTCGAAAGCGTCGAGCAGGCTCTCGCGGCGGACCAGGCAGCACGGGCAGCTGCCTCGGATCTGTTTGCGAAATACGAAGCTCTTTCATGAGGTTACGCATACACGATGTTGATTAGCTTACTCGCCTTTGTCTTCGTTCTCGGCGTGCTCGTCATCCTTCACGAGGGTGGTCACTTCCTGGCAGCACGTTTGGTCCACGCCCCGGTCGATGTCTTTTCGGTTGGTATCGGCAAACGGCTCTGGGGCTTCAAGCGTGGTGGCACCGACTACCGGATCAGCCTGCTTCCGCTCGGTGGATACGTCCGTGTCGTCGGCCTCGGCCCCGATGAGTCCGATCTCGCTGGCGCGACCGATGTGGAGCCCGAGCTGCTACCGCGCTGGAAACGCACGATCATTCTGTTGGCCGGGCCGGTGATGAACATTCTGGCCGCGATCGTCTTTCTCGGCGTTGCGTTCGTGCTCGGCGTCCAGGTTCCCGCCTACCAGTCCCAGCCCGCCGTCGTCGGATGGGTCGAGCCGTCGTCCCCCGCCGCAAAGGTGGGCATCCGCCCGGGTGACCGGATCGTCGCGGTCGACTCGACGCGCATCCCAACCTGGGAAGACCTCGAAAACATGATCCTCACGTCCGGCGGGCATCAGGTCACGCTCCACGTGCTCCGGAACGGGCGTGAGCTCGCCATCCCCATGACACCAAAGCGAATCACACGGTATGGTTTCGGGTACTCCGGCATCCTTCCTCCGATGGCGCCGCTCGTCCAGGGGCTCCAGCCCGGCTCGCCGGCCGAACGGTGCGGCCTGAAGAAAGGGGACAAGATCCTTGCCGTCGATGGTCAGCCCGTGAAGCAGTTCTACGACCTGATCCGTCTGATCTCGCCCCATCCCGGAAAGACGCTGACACTGACGGTCGCGCGCGGGGGATCGACGCTGACGCTTCACGTGACACCGCGCAACGTTGGGGGGGAGGGAAAGATCGGAATTCCCGTCATCTTCCCCACCCGTCTGGAGAAGCTCGGCCCGATCCGGGCGTTTCATGCCAGCATCCGGGAGAATGTCCGGATGACGATCGAGACGTTCCGGGTGATCGGGCGGCTTTTGAGCCGCAAGGCGTCGCTCAGTCAGGTTTCTGGCCCGTTGGACATTGCAAGAATCTCCGGCCAGGCTGCCCGCAAGGGTATCCGCTCCCTGATCTGGCTGATGGGCCTCATCTCGCTCCAGTTGGGTATCTTTAACCTGCTCCCGATTCCGCTTCTTGACGGCGGCCACCTGACGATCATCGCCATCGAGGCGGCTCTCCGGCGGGACTTCTCGATCAAGGTCAAGGAACGGATCATGGAGGTCGGATTTGTCCTGTTGATGCTCCTGATGGTCGTCGTCCTCTACAACGACATCCTGAAGATCCTTCCGGAGAGCATCTACCGGATGTTGCACGGTGGAGGAACCCCGTGACGGGTGGCCAGACAAAGAACCCACGTCCTGGCACGTGGCGCCGGCGAATCGAGACGCTTTCCCTCGTCGGCGTGTTTTGCCTGACTGCCGGCATCGTCTTCTGGATGGCGCTCGTCCATACCGTCCATGAGGGCACTCAAACCGTTCCCGACCTGCGCGGCCGGAGTATCGACCAGGCTGAGCATCTGCTCCACGACCGGAGCCTCGCCATGCGCCTCGCTCAACCGGGGGTCTTCGACGCCAAAATTCCCGCCGGTGCGATCGCCCAACAGGAGCCGCGCGCCGGCTTTCATGTCAAGAGCGGAGCTGTCGTCACGGTGCACCTCAGCCTTGGCGGAGAGAGGGTCATCGTTCCTGATGTAGCGGGGGAATCACTTCAGGGCGCCGCTGGCATCCTTGAACAGGTTGGGCTGAAGCCCGGTCGAAGGGTCCAAATCGACGGGGGCGCCGAAGGAAACAGCGTTCTCGCAACGGATCCCCCGGCGGGGACGGCTGTCCCACCGTCGGCACCGATCGATCTCTTGTACAACCAGACCCCGTACCACAGGCTGTGGATCATGCCCAATCTGATCGCTGAGCCTCTGGGCCGGGTCCGGGCATTCTTCAGCCGGCACCGCTTCCGCCTTGGCCAGGTTCACCAGGTTCCATACCCCGGCATTCCCTCCGGAGAGGTCGTCCGTCAGTACCCTCCGGCTGGCAGCCCACTGTCAACATCGGATATCATCACGGTATGGGTCGTGCAGTGAGCATCCGGATCGCCCCGTCGTTGTTGTCGGCCGATTTTTCCCATCTCGCCAGTGAAGTCAGGGAGGTTGAGGCAGCCGGTGCGGATCTCCTGCATCTCGACATCATGGATGGATGTTTCGTGCCCAACCTGACCTTTGGCCCTCCTCTGGTTGCCTCCCTCGCCCCTGAATGCTCCATTCCGCTCGATGCCCACCTGATGGTGAACAACCCCGATGCGTTGATTCCCGCTTTGGCCGCAGCAGGGGTCGCCCGAACCGCCGTTCACGCCGAAGCCTGCCCGCACCTGCACCGGACGCTCGATGCCATTCGCTCGAATGGGATGTCCCCGGGCGTTGCAATCAACCCGGCCACGCCCCTCGTCTTTGCCCTCGAAGCCGTTCCGTGGGCCGACTTCATTCTCGTCATGTCGGTCAATCCAGGGTTCGGGGGGCAAGCATTCATCGAGGAAAGTCTCTCCCGGATCGAGCGGCTGCGGGCGGCTACGCACGACCCCAACTTGGACATTACGGTCGATGGCGGTGTAACCTCTGGGAGAGTTCCCTCGCTTGTGGCCGCTGGCGCAACGACGCTGGTGGCTGGAAGCGCGATCTTCGGAGCGCATGACCGGCGCCGGGCGATTCGTGAGCTTCGTCAGGCCGCCCGGCAAGGAGAAGACACATGAGAAAATGGTTTTTTGCCGGGCTGATTCTGACCGTACTGCTCGGCGCAGCCGGCTGCTCGAGCACATCCCCGGAAGAGCAGCTCATTCAGAAATTGCAGAACACCGACAAACAGACCGTCTTCAACAAGGCCGAGGTGCTGTACGAAAAGGGGAAGTATACCGAGGCACGCAAACTCTTTTCCTTTTTGTATGACACGTTCCCCAACGATCCGCTCGGTCACAAAGCTGCGCTGAGGGTCGCCGATACCTACTACCAGCACAAGGATGTTGCTGACCTGACGGAGGCCCGGCTGCGGTACCGCGACTTCGCCAACCGCTTTCCCAACGATCCCGACCGCGACTACGCGCTGCTGATGCTGGGAAACACATATACAAAGCGGAAGCTCTCACCGGATCGCGATCTGGCTCAAACCCGTGAGGCTCTCAAAGCGTATCAGCAGCTCCTCACGCTGTACCCACATTCGAAATATGCTCCCGAGGCGCGCCAGAAGCTTGCCAAGGTCAAACAGATCCTCGCTCAGCACGAGTGGCGGGTTGCCGAGTTTTATGCGAGGAACAAGGTCTGGATCGCTACCATCTGGAGGTTGCAATACCTCAAGCAACACTACCCGAACTACCCCGATATGGCCCAGGTCGATCAGATGCTCGCCAGCGCGAAAAAGTCTCGAGCCGAGCTGAGAAAGCGGGACCGTGAGAGGTATGAGGCGTATTTGAAGAAACACCACAAGAAGCAGGAGAAGAAAAAGAAGGAGAAAAAAGCGGATGCGCCATCGAGCGCCCATTGACGCCTGCGTCCCTCGTAGGGTACCCTTGGTGTGTTCAAGCAGCGGGAGAGGTCCTATGAAAAGAACGACGTGGTTTGTCATCGTGGTGAGCCTGCTACCAGCCCTCGTCAGTGCGGGCCGTATCGCACCTCCGCCCAAACCCCTTCACAAAGTGGGTCAGCACTGGACCCCGTACAATCCGCCATCACAGTTTCCGGAGGGGGCCAAGGTCCATACCATCAAGAGGGGGGATACCCTCTGGGACTTGGCGCAGCAGTATCTGGGAAACCCATATCTCTGGCCCCAGATCTGGGAACGGAACCCTTATATCCGGGATTCGCATTGGATCTATCCGGGAGATCCCATTGTGGTGGATATCGCCGTCACGAAGGCGCCCGCCCCTCAACCCACACCGGCACCAACGCCCGTGGCGGCACCGAAGCCGGCTCCATCATCCGCCGAGGTTGCTGCTCCGCCAGCCGGTGAAGCAATCCCCCTGGGCAACACGTCCGATGTCTATTGTTTCGCCATCCTTGATGAGGCAGGCAAAGGGTTCCCGTTCAAGATCATGTCCGGGGAACAGGGCCCGTATCAGGACAGCTTCACCGAGGGCAACATCGTCTATATCAACGGTGGCAAGACTGAAGGCATCAAGCCCGGCGACCAGTTCTTCGTTTTGTCCTCTAAGGGGGAGTTCCATCATCCCGTCTCCGGAGCTTCGATGGGCGTCCTCTACAAGCAGGTTGCTCAGGTCAAGGTTCTCTGCGCGCAAGAACATACAAGCATCGCCGAAATCACGAGCGCGTGCGACCCAGTTGTCGTTGGAGACGTCCTGAAGCCATACAGCCCAATTCCCGTTCCGCTCGCCCTCAAGACGCCCCCAAAGGGACGTTGTGATGCCCCGAACGGGAAACCGACCGGGATGATCGTGCGCTTCAAGGATGGAACGTTGACCGGGGGTGACAGCTCTTTGATGATGCTGGACCTCGGATCCGCCGACGGCGTGTATCCCGGGATGTTTGTGACGATCTACCGCCACAATCCGGCAGCCGGAATGCCACGTCTCGTCCTTGGAGAGGGTGGCATTCTGACGACCGGCCAACACTATTCAACGGCCAAGATTCTCAGCTCGAAAGGCCCCATTCACGTTGGTGATCACGTTGAGGTGAAGTGATGATGTAGGCAAGCGGCGGCCGGAGATTCTGGCCGCCGTCACTTATGAGACATCGTCAGACTTCTCGTCATTCGTGTCCCTGCCGTCGTCCGGCTTGGAGTTCTTCCCATCGTTCATGGCATCCTTAAAGTTCTTGATGCCCTGGCCAAGCCCGCGGCCGAGCTGTGGCAACTTTGCAGCGCCAAAGAGGATGATCACGATCAGAAGAATCATCAGAATCTCTGGAAAACCGAGGCTACCAAACATACGAACCTCCGTCAGGGCGCTGAGTATATCACCTCAGGTGAGCGATTCTCAGCAGCGATCTGCAGCAATCTCTTGCGCTCTTTGCACGCTCGCCGATGCTCGACATACCTCCGGGTATGCCTCCGCTCGCTGCAAGCACCAGAGCATCGAGATCTTGGCACATCTCATCCGCCAGAGTTGCTCACCCGAGGGAGCAGACAATCCACGAGCTCATGGGGGGCATCGGCTATTCGCACCTGGCCAACGAGCCGCCGTGCGAGCGGCTCGATCCAACGCGCATACCCAGACTTCCCCGATGCCTCGAGGCGGCTGAAGGTCCCGAGGACCTTCAGCCCACGTTGCACGAGGGTCTCTCCAAGCCGGGATTCCCAACCCGGCTCCGCATGGGTCTCGACGGCCCAGAGCTGCACGAGCCGGCGGCGTTCCGGCTCCTCAAAGAGATCTGGAAAGGCGCGCTCACCGATCAAGGAGGCCAGATCGTAGGTGTCTGGCCCGAGCAGCGCATCCTGCACATCGATCATGCCAATACCTCCGCGAGCGAGCAGGTACAGGTTGTTGAGGTGGTAATCGCGATGACAAACCCGCCGCGGGTGGTGTCCAACAACATGAGCCAACGCATCGAGCCACGTACGCAACGCATCGCTGACTGGGAGACCGCGGAACGCCGAGACGTACCAGGTTTCGAAGCCAGCCAACTCGGCCCGAAGCCGGTTTTCGTCGAGCGGGGCATTGAGCGGTGGCAGGTCGCCTGGGGCAATGGCCGCCAGACGGGCGAGCGGTTCAACGAGCCGCTGCACAAGGGAAACCCGGTCTGCCGGGCCGGTCCCCCGGAGAACCGCCTCAGCATCATCCGGCCCAAAATCTTCGAGGATCACGGTTGGCGGCTCGTCCCCCGTCCAGAGAATCTCGGGCACACGAAGGCCCTGCGTGGCAAACCAACGGAGCATCGTCAGATCCCTTTTCAGACGATCCCAAGATCCAGCCGGATACTCGGCACGGATCGCCGTCGAACCATCATGAGCCACGAGACGCCAGTACCTACGGTTGGACGCGTCACCGGCAAGCGGGATGACCCGGGCCGGCTCGGCCCAGTGAGGGTTCAGGCCGCTCGTGGTGCGATGCTCATTCATGGCCGCAGTATGGCATGGCCGGTGGTGTACCATGGGAAGAGCCGGGGAGGCCCGGTGGTTGATCGTGGCGGAGGATGTATGGACGAGTCACGGGCACACAAGCTGCATGAGATCCTCAAGAGGCTCGGGGAGGCTCTCCACGGTTCCGTGGTTAGCTCTGAAGAGGTTCAGGCGTGCCTGCAGGAGCTCCACGACTCCGGTTGGGATGCGGTCATGATGCTTGAGGCCTCCGTCGTCTGCCAGGAAGATGGCACCCTCAGCAGCGATCACGCGGCCCTCCACATCCACGCTGAGCCGCCGGAACATGATTCTCCCGGCGAGATCAGTCCCGACGATGTCAAGATGCTCCGTTCGCTTGGAATTGCCGTGAAGGCGGATCGGAGCGTCCGTTCGGCCCCTGAATCCGATGATACAGCTGACCGGTAAGGACGAGGCTGGCCTCATTGCGGCGCTCGCCGGGGATGTCGACCGCCCCTTCAGGGCGCGGCAAATTGCACGGTGGATTCTCCACCGTGGCGCGCAATCCTTCGACGAGATGACCGACCTGCCCCGCTCTCTTCGCCAGAGCCTCGGCAAAAAGTATTCCCTTGCCGATCCGGAGATCGTCCGGGTGGTTTCGAGCTCGGACGGCTCGTCGAAATATCTGTTCCGGCTTTCAGACGGTGCCACGATTGAGGCGGTTGCCATCCCCGGCCGCGACAAGATCACCTTGTGCCTCTCTTCGCAAACCGGTTGTGCGGTCGGCTGTACGTTCTGTGTCACGGGGCAGCTCGGACCGGGACGCAACTTGGAGGCGCACGAGATCGTCGGGCAAGTTCGTGCACTCGTGCGCCGCGAGATCCGTGATTCAGGACCGGTCAACATCGTTTTCATGGGGATGGGCGAGCCGCTCCTCAATACGGCCAACCTCGGCCCGGCCCTTTCCGCCCTTTACGAAACGATCAGCCCCAAGCGCATCACCGTATCGACGTCCGGCATCATTCCTGGAATCCGCTGGCTTGCAGGCCTTCCCCGGCACCCCAAGCTCGCCGTCTCGCTCAACGCGCCAGATCAGACGTTGCGTCAGAAGTTGATGCCGATCACACGTCGGTATCCGCTGGCCGAGCTCATGGCCACCGTCCGGGCGTTCCCACTCGAGCGAGGACGGAGGATAACGTTTGAGTATGTCCTGATCCGCGGCGTCAACGACACGGAAAAACAGGCACGAGCTGTCGTTCGCCTCATCCACGGCATACCAGCAAAGGTCAATCTGATCCCTCTCAACAGTGATCCTATCTTCCTGCCCGGCCTCGAGCGGCCCACCGATGAGGTGATCGATCGCTTCGCCCGGGTGCTCCGGGATGCTGGAAAGACGGTGACCGTCCGCTGGTCCAAGGGGCACGACGTTGCCGCCGCGTGCGGCCAACTCAAGGGATCCCATCAGCCCGTCCGGTAAACCAGCGACCATTGGCGGCCAGCTCGTGCCCCATCCCGGCGGTAGGACGCACACTCCGCCGAGCAGGCCGTACATCCTCCAACAAGGGAGACCGCCTCTTCCCGGACGTGTGCGGAAACGAGCTGCGCGCGCAGAAATGCCCTCAGGTCCACTCGATCGTGCTCCCGCCATTCCTTCTCGGGCACCCCGGCCGCGTAGAGCGCGGCGATCACTTCACTCCCAACTTCATAGTGACAGGCCCCAACCGCCGGTCCGAGAGCGACACTCAGGCTCGACGGCTCGATCCCATACTCCACGAAGAATCGCCGCACCGCTGCTGGGACGATCCCTGCCGCCGCACCCCGCCACCCCGCATGGACCGCCGCTACCACGCCGCCTCCAGCCAGGAGAACGGGAACGCAATCCGCTGTCCAAACCACGAGACCGGCGCCGGGTTCGGCCGTGATCAGGCCGTCACATGTCCCGACGCACGCCGTCCCCGAGAATGTTTGGCCCGGCTCATGTGAGAGTGAAGCAAGGAGCCTCCCATGCACCTGCGTACACCATCGGATCGATGTCACAGCTGGCTTTATGATCCCCATCATCCTTCGCATCCTGGCGCCGTACTCCTCACCCTTGGATGCTGGACCGCAGGAGAAGAGCATCTCGACTCCATCGGCTCCGCTTCCCCGGTACACCAGGCGCTCGTTGACAGAGGTGGATTGAAATTCCATGTTGGTCATACCCTCCAAACGCCGGAAGCATGCCGGCTTCCGCCTTCCCCACCGGATGGTACAATGCACCGGCCAGGGATTCGATGTGTACGTTGCCGGGATTCCCATCTCTCGTTTGGAAACGATGGCTGGTGCGGTGAGGCGCCAGCGCGTTGGGGGACCCGAGTGATCCGGTTGCGCGGGGTCGAAAAGGCCTACAACCATCGCAGGATCCTCCGGGGTCTCGATGTCCATATTGAACCGGGTGAGTTCGTCTTCCTGACCGGCCCCTCCGGTGCTGGGAAGACGACGCTGCTCAAGCTGCTCTACGGTGCGCAACGGCCAACCGGTGGTGAGGTATGGGTCAATGGGCTTCGCGTCGATACGCTGTCCCGGCCCCAGTTGCCCACCCTGCGCCGGACGATGGGCGTGATCTTCCAGGATTTCAAGCTCCTCAAACGCAAGACAGTCATGGAGAATCTCACGTTCGTTCTCCGGTTCCACGGGCTTCCCGAACGTGAATGCCAGAGGCGAGCCTACCTGACCCTCAAACGGCTGGCCCTCCAACACCGGCAATCGGCCTATCCCGAGTCGCTCTCCGGCGGCGAGCAACAACGCGTCGCCATCGCCCGCGCGCTCGTGTACCAGCCACGCCTCATTCTGGCTGACGAACCGACCGGCAACCTCGACTCGGAGCTTGCTGCCGAGCTCATGAGCCTGCTGTGCGACATCAACTACCAGGGCGCAACGGTGCTCGTTGCTACCCACGATCACTCGCTCCTTGAGGCCGTTCCGGCACGCACACTCATCCTCCATCACGGTACTATCGAATACGACGGAGCCTGGCCCCCGTGATCCGGCACATCCTTGCCGAGGGGCTTGCCCTCCTGCGCCGGCGGATGCTGGCTAGCCTCGCGCTGATCGTTGCCGTCGCGATGCCGGTGGCCCTCGGCGGCGTTACGCTGAGTATCGACCTTTGGCTCAAACCGATCCTCCGGGGGACCGTCTCCGGCGGCACCGTCGAGGTTCTCCTGCGTCCCGGAAAGGACGAGGGTGCGATCGCATCCTGGGTGACCGGCCAACGCACCAAGCATCCGGCATGGCGTCTTCGGCACATTCCAAAGGCCGAGATTCAGCAACGCCTCAGCACATGGTTTCCCTACCTCAAACCACTTCTGCGGGACCGGCCCGGCAACCTGCTTCCCGACATCGTCGAAATTACCTCCCCGCATCCTCACTCGGTCACACAATTGGCCGGCGATCCGCTGGTGCTCGCCGTTGGGCCCGAAACATCCTTTGGTCCTGAGCTGCGCCATGTTGCATCGAGGGTCAGCTGGCTCATCGGTGTTGCGACTGCCGTTCTGCTGTTCTCCTCCGCGCTCTTCGCCGGCATCTGGGTCCATCTGGAGCTCTTCCGTCATGCGGACGAAATCGCCATCATGCGGCTCGTAGGAGCAACCGAAGCATCCATCCAAGGGCCGTTTCTGTTCGCCATCGGCGTGACCGGTGCGCTTGCAGGTATCCTCGCATCTCTGCTCGACGCCGCGATGCTCCGGTGGCTTTCCACGTTACTCCAGTCGATCGGTCTCCCGCCGCTTGAGGGACCAGTAACGGTCATCGTCCTGCAACTTCTGATCGCCACCTTGATCCCACTTGGCATCGCGGCCTGGACATTGGCACGCCACGCAACCCTTGAGATCGAAGACTAACCTGCGCCGTTCTCGCCAATCCATCCGAGGACAACAACCCAATGAATGACCGGACCTGACGTTTTCAGAAAGATCCAAAACGAAAGGCACCGGATCCTGTAGACGGGGGTTGTGCAAGAGACTCGTTGTACCCCATCCCGTACGATTCGTGAGGGTTCGTGACGAGAGTGACGTGGCGTTGTGTGTGGGTGCCTCCTCGCAAGGTAAGGGAGTGAAGACGTTTGAGGTACATCAACGAGCATGTCGAGAAAACGCTACAGGGTGGCATGCTGCAAGCCTTACAGTAGAAAACGTGCGGATCATGCAAGGAAACACCCTCACAAATCAAAACGGCGCAGCTGTTCGCTGCGCCGTTCACAATGCTCACCAGTCGTGGCTCTCTACTTCTTCTTACCCTTCTTGAGCCCCTTCTGGAGCTCCTTGACCTGATCGCGAAGCGCCTTGGCCTCATTCACCTGGCCGAGCTTCTCGAGCTCCTGCGCCTGGAGCAACAGCGCCTTGATCTTCTGCTCAAACTGCCGGCGTTCCTTCTCGGCTGCGAGATTGTGTTGCTGCTTCTTGAGGTTTGCCTGCATCTCGGAGGCCTTTGCGCTATTCCCAGCGTTCTGATACGCAGTAATTGCCTTATCAAACCTCTTCTGTTTCGCGTACACGTAGCCGAGCTGGTTATAGATCTGCCGCCGCAGCCGCGCATTTGGCCCAAGTTGCAGCGCTGCGCGTAGCTCGCTCAGGGCCTGTTTGAACCGGTTCGTCGATGAGTAACACTGGCCACGATAGAAAAGGACGAGGGCATTCTGGGGTTTCTGCGCGTGTGCCTTGTCGAGATAGTTCAACGCTCGGTCGAACTGCCGTGCACCCAGCCACGATTCCCCGGCCAGCAATTGATACTCAAACGTCGCACGGGCCTGCGCAAGCTTTGAACCGATGCGAGCGGCTTTCGTATAGTATGCTACCTTCTGTTGAGGATTTCGCGTCCGTCGTCCCGCATCGATATAGGAGTATGCAGCGGACCGCCCGAGGGCGAGATTGCGGGGCTGGAGCTGGTAGGCTTTCTCAAAGGCGGCGGCCGCCTTTGCATCGTTACCAGCTCTCGCATAGGCAACCCCGAGCGCTTGATAGAGGCGAGGGTCGCGGGAGTTTTGACGGATCCTCGCTTGCAGAATACGCACCGCGTCCTGGATGTGCCCGGTTTTTGTCGCGGCGCCTCCATAAAGCAACGCATAGAGGGTTCGTTGCTGCGGGCTCTTCAGCGTTGCAGGGTCAACCGCTTTCAAGACCGTGTAGGCGTCTCCGTACTGTTTCGCCCTCAGGAGAACCTGACCCAGCGCCGTCCGGTACTGTGGATTCTTGCCATCAAGCTTGACGGCATGGCGAAGGTTCCCGAGAGCCTGGCTGATCTGCCCAAGTTGATTCTGGGCCAGTCCCAGCATGTAATAACCTCCGGCAAAATCCGGGTTGGTTTTTGTAACTTGCTGAAACTCCTTGACCGCCGTCCTGAAGTCCTTTTTCGTAAAGGCAGCAACTCCTTTGTTCCAGTCTGCTTGAGCCCAACCGGCCCAGAGCGTGGCGGCAAACGCAACCACGAGACTGCTCACCCACAACCGTCGACTGAAACTCATTTGAACGCCTCCTCGTGACTTATACTGCTCCGGATCCGGCTCCTGCTACCTGCTCACCGAGCAGCGGCTGGACCTCTTCAGCAAACATGTCGGCTACATCTGCACCCTTCAATTGAGCGATCGTCCGGCCATGGTCCTCGATCATCGTCCGGATTGCACCGATGCCATCACCGTGCTCGATCCTCGTTCGGGCGTTTTGGTACTGGTTTTCAATGGCCCCCTCGCCCTCGCCGCCAACGATTGAGAGGGCCATTTTCCGGATCTTCTCTGCAAGTCCCAGTAGCGTGACCGGGCTGGGTCGAGCATCAAGATACCCGCCGCTTTGGCCCCCCTCTCCCGGTTGCATCAGCTCGACAAGGCCGGAGGTTACCATCCCAAACAGGAGCTTGGAAACGTCGAAGGCTGCCCACCGCAGCGCCCGGGCGATCTCCTCGATCGAGCTTTTCCCATCGATCCGGGTCACAAGGATCCACTCCTGTGGGCTCAACGTCACCTGATCCTGGTGCCGGTCGCGAGTTGGAAACACCGGCACGAGATCGAGCGACGGAATCTTGCGTGAGAGAACACGCCACTCGTCCATTCGGCGTGCGGCCTCCATCATCAAGTTCGCATTCGATTTCCGGACGGTGATGTCTGAGCTGATCACGCCCGGCTCGAAAACGAAATCCCCGTCGGACCAAATGGCCATCTCATACACGGCGTGCTCGCCACGCAGCTCACCGACGCGGGCATCAGTGATCTGCCCGTTTGTGAGAAAGATCTCCCCTTCAATCTCTCCCCGCTTGACGTGGAACGCGCCCGTCTTGCCAGACACCGCCACGAGTTGGATGACGTCCGGCAGAGACAGCTCGGAGAGCGAACCTTGAAGCGCCATCAGCCTACTGCAAGGTGAAGCGAACTGTCAGGATATAGATCACGGCAACTGGCTTCCCATTGAGCGTCGATGGCTTGAACTTCCATTTCTTCACTGCGGCAACGGCTGACTCAGTCAGCCCAAGCGGCATCCCGCGCAAGACCTTGACCGACTTGACACGTCCATTTTTACCGATGACACACTCGAGCACGACGACGCCCTGCATCCGCGCCTGACGTGCCGCTTCCGGGTACTTCGGCGGGGGCGCACTGATCTTAACCGGCTCGGTGACGTTCCCACCCTCCACAAAGCGGATCGGCCCGGTTTGAGGCGGAGGCGGAGCCTGCGGGACGCCGAGCACCATGCTGGTGTCCGGGACGTAGTTGATGTCTTCCTCTGGCTGCTCCTGGCGAACGGGTTCCGGCTGGTCCGGGGTCGGGTCAGGAATGGGAACCATAACCATCTTCGGTTTTGGAATATGCTGAAGCTGTTGCTTCGGAGGCTGCTTGAACCGGACTTGTTTGACCACGAAGATCTTGGTCTTCTGTTGCTTGACGGTCCCGCCGGTGCCCGCAAAAGACGGCCAGTGAACCACGAAGAAAATCACGTGCAGCACGATCGCGATCCCGATTGCCCACCGGAAAAGCGTCTTATCCTCGTGCTCCTCCTGTTCGAGAATCTCGATCACCGTCGGCGGGAGCTTGGCGTTCGCCGTGGCACCCTGCGGCTTTGGTTGCGATTCACTCACGGTGTCCTCCCATTATTATTGAACCCCAAACAAGGCCCAGACATTCTGGATCTCTCGTTGAGTCGGAATAGAAATCGTCTTGATCTCCATTCCGATCTTGTCTGGCGCCTGCCGCAGGAGATCGAAAACCTGAATCATATCGTTGTAGGTCGCATCCGGATCGGTCCTCAAAATTACAGGTTTGTCAGGGTTTTGCTTGAGCTTGGACGCGATGTAGGGAAGAATTTGATCCATTGTCATGGGCTTACCATCAACTTTGATCTGGCCACCCTGCATCACGTGCACATCGATCGAATCTTCCTGCTTGATCTCCGGCGTCGTATTGGTCTGCTTGGGCAGAGCGAAATCGAGGCCGCGGGTCGCCGAAAAGACAGACGTCACCATAAAATAAATGATCAGCAGGAAGGAGATATCCGCCATCGAACCCGTAAAGATCTCGGATTCGATTTTTCGCTTTTCCAGTTTCATATCAGCCTCCCTACCGGCTATTGATTGGTGTCATCTTGTGTCTTCTGCTCGGACAGGAGATAGATCACCCTCGCCTTTGCCTGCTTCAAAGCATCAAGCACCTTGTCAACATGCTCGTACTTCGTGTCCTTATCGGCCTTGATGACGAACGCCTTGTTAGGAGTCTCGGCGACAACGTTTGAAGCAAACGTCACGACCTCCTCATCGGAGCCAACCGGAAGAGACATTTCCTTACCGCTCGAGACCCGAATCACGCCATCCTTGGTAATCGAGATGTACGCTGCATTCTTGGGGACCGTCTTACGCACCCATGTCTTCGGGAGGTTCACCTGGGTCCGGTCGACCTGGACGTTATAGGTTAAGACGAAAAACACGATGAGGAGGAAGACAATGTCCGCCATCGAGGCGGTAAAAATAGATGCCTCGACCTTCCTGGCTCTTCCACGCAAAAGTGACATTGCGACCTCCCCTTTAAGCCTGCTGGCCCTCGCCTCCCTGGCTGTACCGCTGGCTATCCATCTCGATGAAGGTCTCCATCAACATGTTGGTTGCCGTCTCGGTTTCACGCACGAAGCGGTTGATCTTGGTGGTGTACCAGTTGTAGGCCAGCTGGACGGGAATGGCGATGATCAGACCTGCAGCGGTCGTGATCAGGGCCTCGGAAATACCAGCCGCGACTTTACCGGGGTTCGTCAAACCGCTTGCAGCGAGGGTTGCAAACGACTTGATCATCCCAGTCACGGTCCCGAGAAAGCCGAGCATGGGCGACACGTTCGCCGTTGTTGCCAGCACGCCCATCCCTTTCTCCAAACGATCGAGCTCGAACAGGGCTGCGTTTTCGATCGTCTTTTCGATATCTTCGCGGCTGTGGCCGTAGCGGAGGAGACCAGCCTTCATGACCGAAGCCACAGGTCCCTTGTACTGCTCACACACCTTGACCGCTTCCTTGACGTTACGGTTGACGAGCAACGCCTTCCTGATCTTGGTCAGGAATTCGTTGACGTTAATCCGCGCCCTCGTCAGCGTAATGTACCGTTCAATGATATAGGTGAGGCCAAGAAGGGAAAAGAAGAGGAGAGGCCACATCACCGGCCCACCCTGACGGAAGTACGTTACAAGTTGTCCCACGGTTCATCCTCCTTGCGAAAGTTTCCGGCGGATCGTTGGGGCGGTCCGCTCGGCGGTTCATTGTCACCCATTTGCGGAACAGATACAAGAGCCGCGCCTGGTTGTCCCCGATTTTCAATGCCTCTCGTCCCGTTGGGGCGGAAGGCAGCGAATGCTAACATGCTTCGCGGAGCCGGTCAAACGCTTGGGTTTCCATGGGTCCATAGGTGCTATAAGTCCCGTTTTATCATGCTCTTTAATCGTACTCATCGCATGGGGATATGGGGGTGTAAAAGATCCTGTTCGCACCCGAGCCACCTGATCCCAACGAACGCTCATCCCCCATCCCGGCCGGCGCGTTCCCAGCAGGTCTATTTTGCATCGTACCAGGAATCGCCCCAGCCGACATCGACGATCAGGGGAACCTTCAGCTCGATCCGATGTTCCATGATATTTCGTACAAGTGCGGCGGTCTCACGCTCGGTTCCACGGGGTGTTTCAAGAATCAGCTCGTCGTGAACCTGCAGGAGCAGGCGGGCCTCGTTCCCCCGGAGCTGGTGATCAAGTTCAATCATCGCCAGTTTGATCAGGTCAGCCGCGGTTCCCTGAATCGGTGCGTTGATCGCCATTCGTTCCGCCGCCGCGCGAACGTTGGCGGAACGGTGATCGAGGTTGGCAATCCGGCGCACCCGTCCGAAGAGGGTCGTCACAACACCCTTGCGCCTCGCAACCTCCCTGAGGCCGTCCATGTACGCCTTCACCCGTGGAAAGCGTTCGAAGTAGGCGTCGATGAAGGCCTGAGCTTGGGCAACGTCGACACCCAGGTCACGCGCCAGCGAGTAGGCGCCCATCCCGTAGATCAGGCCGAAATTGACCGTTTTCGCCGCCCGGCGTTCATTCTTTGAGATGTCACTGGGGTCTTTACCCAGAATGGCGGCGGCGGTCGCCCGGTGGATGTCTTCCCCGTTTTGAAAGGCCGCGATGAGGTTTGGATCGCTCGACATGTGGGCCAGCACTCTCAGCTCGATCTGTGAGTAGTCAGCGGTGATCAACGAAAAACCCGGTTCGGCGACGAACGCCCTGCGCACTTCGCGTCCCAGCTCCGAACGGACCGGAATGTTCTGCAGGTTGGGATCGGAAGATGAGAGGCGTCCGGTTGCGGTGACAGTTTGATGGAATCTCGTATGAATCCGGCCGTCGGAACCGATCTGCTGCGGCAGCGCATCGACGTAGGTCGACTTGAGCTTCGATTGCTCACGATACTCGAGGATGAGCGCCGGGAGCCGGAATCCCCGCCGCGCAAGCTCCGAGAGCACCTCGACGCCGGTCGAGGGGCGCTTCGTCTTCGCCGTCCGCTTGATCACCGGATAGTGCAGCCGTTCAAACATGACCTCGCCGAGCTGACGTGGTGAATTGATGTTGAACGTTGCGCCCGCCTCGTTGAAGATCTCGCGTTCGAGGTCGGCAAGTGACGACGCCAAACGGCGCGAGAGGCCGGCGAGCACTTTGGAATCTACGCGAATGCCGGTGCGTTCCATCCTCTCCAGCACCGGCGCCAGCGGCGCCTCGATCCGGTCGTACACACCCCTAAGACCCCATGTCTCGAGCTCGGAGAACACTGTCCCGGCCGCGTCACGAATCCAGAGTGCGTGTTCCCCGGCAACCGACAGCTCTGGATCGGCAGCCTGCGGCGCCGGCTTGAGGACACTCAGGTGGCGCCGGGCCACGGCATCGAGGTGCATCTCCTCCCCAGGATTGAGCAGATACGCCGCGAGCACAAGATCACGGGGTTGCGCAGCCCACTCGAAGCCTTCGTCCCGCAAGGTGCGGATCAGCTCCTTGCTTGAAAAGACGGTCCACGCTTCATTGAGGTTGGGTCCCAGTACGGCGGCGAGCTCATGGCGGGGCGCCCGGCAGGCGAGAACCTCGCCGGACAGCGCAACGGCGGCGAGCTCGCCATCGAGGACGAGAGCCCCGGCGGTCTGCGCAAGCGCCGGTGGCAGAACTTCATGCACATCGAGCGTTTGTGCTTCGTTATCGGTCAGGTCCAGGGCCGCCAGCAGCGACGTGAAGCCCAGCCGGCGGTACAAATCCGCAAGGCCGGAAATTTCGGGCGCGCTCCGCCGGAGCGCTTCGAGATCGAGCGGTATATCAAGATCGGTCCGGATCTCGACAAGTTGCCGGGAGAGCTCAACCTCCTCACGGTTGGCTTCGAGCGCATGGCGGGGACGCGCCGGCGTCACCTCGTCCAGATGGCGGTAGATCTCCTCGACCGATCCCCACTGGCGCACCAGCTTTCTGGCACCCTTCTCGCCGATGCCCGGACAGCCCGGAACGTTATCCGAGGCGTCTCCCATCAGGGCGAGCACATCGACAACCCGAGCTGGGGGCACACCGAAGAATTCTTCTGCCGCAGCCTCGTCCAGGAGCCGTTCGTGGCGCGTGTGCCATACCTTGAGCCATGGATCCCGGATTAGTTGCAACATGTCCTTGTCCGAGGTGGCGATGATGCACTCCATCGGGACCTGGGCCGCCTTGACGGCCAGCGTCCCAATGACATCGTCCGCCTCGAAGTCGGGGAGCTCCAGAATCGGGATCCCCAGGTTTTCCAGCGCCTCCCGGACAAACGGGATCTGCGCCTTGAGCTCTGGAGGCATCGGCTTCCTCTGCGCCTTGTACCGCTCATCAAGCCGGGTCCGGAACGTGATCCGGCTGACGTCGAACGCCACGCCCACGTGCGTGGGCTGCAGATCTTCCAACATCCGGTGCAGCATCCTGAGAAAGCCGTACGCCGCCCCGGTCGGCGTCCCGTCAGGCGCCGTCAGATTGTCCCGAAGGGCGAAGTGCGCCCGGTACAAATTCGAGTGCCCATCAACGAGCAAGAGACGGTCCATCAATTTCACCTCCCCCGGATCATACCAGCCGCCATGCGAGCTTGAGCAACCCGCCGGCCGGCAGACTGTCCCTGCACCCTCGTGCCTGCCTTGCTTCTCATCTCGCTGCGCTGCCACGATTTCCGCGGTCAGATTCTCCCGATGACTCATCAGGAGCTGGGAACAGTGTTGAACACAAGATGGGAACGGTGTTGAATAACTGCTACGCACGACATGGACAGAAATGCCCTCTTCCCGCTAGCCCAGGAGGTTTCTCGCGGGCAACGCTGCGACCGCGGAGGGCAGGTACGTGCGTGCGTGAGCGGTCGTGACGATCTTGGGGGGCGTCGCGTGCAATCCGTAGCATCGCCCCCCCCGCCCAGATCCTTCGCCTTCAGCTCAGGATGACAAGGAAGGGGTGACCGCGCCGCCTCGGAGTGACAGTTCCTTATGTCATCCTGAGTCGCGTGCCAGAGGTGAAACTACCCCCTCTCGTGTCATCCTGAGTCGCGTGCCAGAGGCGCGCGGCGAAGGATCTGGGCGGGGGGCCCAAAAAGCTTCGTGGTGGGAACGGCGTCTACATGAGTAAGGGACGATGTTGAGTCATCGGGATACGAGGTCGAAGGCAGCCTCATTCTCTCTGCGCTCTCTGCGTTCTCCGCGGTTAACTTCTCCAGATGGATCTTCACGAGATAGGGACGGTGTTGAATTTCGGGCCGCTGCCCCGCCCCAAGGAATCGTCGCCGTCCTCACCTGAACCGTAACGACCACGTGCGAACCGAAGCCTGTCTCCATGTTCCCAGCGATCTCCGCGAGAAACCTCTTCTCCGTGTATTGAACACTGTCCCCTATTGAGCCGTTTGCACGAGCTCGCCGCGCACCGTCCTTGGCTGTCAAGAATTGAGCGGTGGATCCGCCCCCCCCGGCCAGATCCTTCGCCGCATAACTTCGGCACCGGCTCAGAATGACAGGGGAGGGGTTGCCGCGCTTCTGCGTTTCATGTCTCTTCCCACCGGTCTCGCAAGGGACCGGCACACTGCGCAACAACCTCCGGTGAGAATAGAATTGCGTTCGAATGTGTTTCATGCATAATGCGGGGGAGGCGCGCCCGGGGCGTGAGCCGGCCGGGGCGCCTCCTTTCCGACACATCGAGACGCGGAGGACGTCATGCCACACGATCACCATGCAAAGGTCCTGATTCTCGGTTCCGGTCCGGCCGGCCTCACCGCCGCGATCTACACCGGTCGTGCAGATCTCGAGCCCGTCGTTTTTGAAGGCATGCAGCCAGGCGGGCAGTTAACGATCACCACCGAGGTCGAGAACTTCCCCGGTTTTCCCCGTGAGATCATGGGGCCAGAGCTGATGCACAGAACAAAGGTTCAGGCGGAGCGGTTTGGTACCCGGTTTGTCTTCGCCGAGGCAACGGACGTCGACCTGTCCAAGCGGCCATTCACGGTCTATAGCGGCGACGAGAAAGCGTGGACCTGCGATGCCTTGATCGTTGCGACCGGCGCTTCTGCTCGCCTGCTGGGCCTCCCCTCCGAGGCAAAATTAATGGGCCACGGTGTCTCTGCATGTGCCACCTGTGATGGGTTCTTCTTCAAGGACCGCGAGGTTGTCGTTGTCGGCGGCGGCGACACCGCGATGGAGGAGGCGATCTTCCTGACGAAATTCGCGTCGAAGGTCACCGTCGTGCATCGCCGGGATGCCCTCAGAGCCTCAAAGATCATGCAGGAGCGGGCCCTGGACAACCAAAAGATCGAGTTCGCGTGGAACTCGGTGATTACGGAAATCCTCGGTACGCCCGAGAACGGTGTGACCGGCGTCCGGCTCAAAGATACGAAGACAGGCGAAGAACGTAAGATGAACACGGACGGAGTCTTCATCGCCATCGGCCACAAGCCGAACACGGACCTGTTCCGTGGAAAGCTCGAGATGGACGACGTCGGATACATCATCACGCAACCGGGATCGGTCAGAACCTCCGTCGAGGGCGTATGGGCCTGCGGCGACGTGCAGGACAAGACCTACCGGCAGGCCATTACCGCTGCAGGAACCGGGTGCATGGCGGCGATCGAAGCGGAGCGCTGGCTCGCAGAGCAGGGCATCGAATAGCGGCTGGCGCTGGACCGGCGGACACGTGAAAGGCAGAACGATGATTACATTGACCGAGAAAGCGATTTCCAAGGTTGCCGAGTTTGCCAGCAACATGCCGGAGGCGGACGGAAAGGACCTGAGAATCTTCATTCAGGGCGTTGGGTGCTCCGGCCTCCAGTATGGTTTTACGTTTGATGACACGCGTGACGGCGACACCCTTGTCGAGGCGGGGAATCTCCGCGTCCTCATCGATGCCCAGAGCGCCCCCTATCTGACCGGGTCAACCGTGGACTTCGTCGAAGACGAGCGTGGTGCAGGCTTCACCGTCGATAATCCAAACGCCGCGATGTTCGCGTCGAGCTGCGACGGGTGCGGCGGCAGCTGCGGGTAAGGAGCACACGATGGACGCACAACCGCAGCTCCTCCGCGTCATCCGTCTCGGTCATCCCGCGCTTCGGGAAGTTGCCGAGCCGGTTCCTGAAGCCTGGTTCGGCAGCGGCCGCCTCCACAATCTCGCGGAAGATCTCAAGCATACGATGATCAAAGAAGAGGGGGTTGGCCTGGCCGCACCCCAGGTTGCGGAAGGGTTTCGCCTCTTTGCATACTGGGTCCCGGGAGAGGATGGTCCTGAGGTGTCCCCAACTGTCATCGTCAATCCAGAGATCAAACCGGTTGGCGAAGAGATCGAGGAAGGTTGGGAGGGCTGCCTCTCCATTCCCGGGTTGAGAGGTGTCGTTCCCAGGTACCGCCGGATCAAGCTCAAGGGACGTGACATCGAGGGAGACGTGGTTTCTCTCACGGCAAACGGCTTTCACGCCCGGGTCGTCCAACATGAGTTCGATCATCTCGATGGCATCGTTTTCCTCGACCGGATGACCTCCATGGAATCGCTCGCGTTTGAGCCCGAATGGGAACGGTACATCCTTTCCGAAACGGCCGAAGAGGCATAATAGCCGCGAGGTTGTTGCGCTGTGCGGAACCCGTGTGATTTCACTGGATACGACCACGATCGAAGCACGCTCACCGCGACGCCCAGGCAACCGGCCGCGGGGAGCGCGCTCGAGGGAGCGCGGACTTCAGTCCGCATCGTACGCTCAACGCGTTGTGGTACAAGAAGACGCGGATTGAAGTCCGCACACCAAGGCCGCCTCCGGCCCACGGGGCACAGCGCAACAACCTCGGCACGTGACCCCATTGTTCTGAAGGGGCATTCGGGTTACCATTTCTTCTGAGATGACGTATCCAGGCAATTCTCAGCTTTCTGCCGACGCCCAGCAACGCGTCCTGAGCGCCTTCCGGCGTGCCATCACGCTGCTCCAGGCCGGCAACAGGCGCGAAGCGATGATCGCGCTCGACTTCACATTGCGCCTTGATCCCGACTTTGAGCCCTCGAGGAATCTTTCAAATCAACTGAGCACCGGGAGCGGCGAAATCGATCTCGGCAGCATGATCACCGACCTCGGCCTGCCGACCGAGGAGGAGATTCAGGCAAAGCTCGTCGATGCGGTGGACGACTTCAACGAACGCCGTCTTGCGGAGGCGAGGGAAAAGGTTGAAGCCGTGCTGCGCGAGCTTCCCGGCAATCAGGAGGCGAGACGGCTGCGTACCCAGATCGACCATGCCCTCGAAACCGAGGCACAGATCGGCGAGCTCCTCTCCCAGGCACATCAACAACTCACAGAGGGTAAGGCTGGGCAGGCGGCGGAGCTCGTCATGAAGGCTCAAGCGATCGATCCGGCCCATCCTGGCATCGCTCCACTGCTCCACCAAATCCAGGCGGCGGCACCTGCGGCGCAACCGGCATCCGTCGCTCCTCCGGCACAACCCGATCAACCTCAGGCCGCTTCGGATGAGCCTCAACCCGTCGAGTTCGCTTTCCCAGCCGAGTCAGACTCCGGCGCACACGCCGAAGGAGGATTCGACACTCTCGCCGAGGGAGCACCACTGTTTGAGCCGGAACAGATCCAGACGCCCACCTTCGAGCTCGACGAGTCTTCTGGTTTTGAGGCTGGCGCGCCTGATGCGAGTGTCACACCCACGGAAAACAGAGCGGCGTCTGGAGAAGCGGCTCCTATCGCCCCTGACGATCTCGCCGATCTGTTCGATGAGGGTGCCGGGACGCCCGGCCCCGCGACGCCAGCCCCCCCTGTTCCGGGCGGTGACGACGCCGGCAGGATTGCCGAGCTGTATCGCCAGGGGCAAGGAGCCTTCGAACGAGAGGATTACCTGGAAGCGATCGATATTTGGTCCCGGATCTACCTGATCGATCCGGACAATGCGGAGGCCGGCGCTGCCATCGACGAGGCGCGCAAACGTCAGGATGAGATCGATCGTGCGGTCGAGCAGAAGCTGTTCGAAGCGCAGGAAGCTGCCGATGCGGGAGACACTGCCAAAGCGCTCGGCATCGCACACGAGATCCTCGCCGCCCATCCCGACAATCTTGCCGCCCAACAGCTTGTAGAGAACCTGAGCCGCCAGGGGGCACCGGCCGGCAAACCAGCCTCAGCATCTGAACAACCCGAGGAGGTGCCGCCCGCACCACCCGCTGCCCCCAAGGCCGCTGGCCCTGCAGACGTGGATGCCGATCTGTTCGACACCACGGAGACCGGCACCGCCGAGCCTTCGCCGCCGGAAGACCTGTCCGAAACCGGTGCCGCTGCTCCTCCCGAGCTCCCGCCTCAGGAAACAATCCCTTCCCGCCGCGGGCCGCGCCCAGGCGGCATGCGCCTCATCCTTCTCGGCTTAGGAGCCGTCGTGATCGTCGCGATCGGCCTCTGGTTCGGTTCAAAGCTGATGTCCGGAGCCCACGCCGGCAAGGCAGCAGGCTCTGCCGACCGTGTTCTCGCACAGGCTGAAGCGCTCTACAAGAAGGGACAGCCGGAGAAGGCGATCCGCTTGCTCGAAGGATTCCACGCATCCAACATGGACCAGGTCCGGATTGCACGACGTCTGCGCATCTACAAGAAAGCTCTTACGCCGCCGACACCGACCCCTCCGCCCGAAGAGGCGGCAAAGGCCCAGGAGGCCTTCACATCTGGGAACTGGCTCGAGGCGTACCGCCTGGCGACTCAAGGTCTCGCCCAACATCCCGGAGACGCCGGCTTGAGCACGCTCCGCACAAAGATCCTTGACGAGGAGAAACAGATCGGTCCGCTGATCGAGGCCGAGCGGCAGGGCGATTACGAAACGGCTGTCGGCATCGCGAGAGAGCTGGCGGTCCGGTATCCCAAACACCCCGAGCTCAAACGGGAGCTCGCCCGGGACCTCTTCAACCTGGCCGTCAATGATCTCCGGGCGTATAACCTGACGGGGGCCTCGAACCAGCTCCAGGCGCTCCTCAAGGTGAACCCGGCAGACGCCGAAGCACACCGGATTCTCCGGTTCATCGCAAAGTACCAGGTCCGCCCGGTGGACATGCAGCTCAAGGTCTTCATCGGGAGCTTGTCGTATCGATGAGCGGACCTCCCGTTTCCCCTAACGATGGGATTCCGGACGACTGGGATCTGCTTCTCGATCCACCCTCTGAGGAAAAGCAGAAAGCTCCTTCAACGCCCCACGAGGGGCGTGACATCCGCCCCCGCACAGTCAAGACGTCGCGAAGCGCTCTGGCACTGGCCTCATGGGCCGAGCTCGCCGTGCTCGTGGCTCCGTGTGCCACGGCCCTGGCAGCCGTCCGGATCGCCGGGTATACGGTATCCCTGGGGGCCATCCCTTGGGCTGGGATGCTCGCGTTGGGCTGGTGGTTTCTGGCCACGTCAGCCCTCCTGTTCGTCAGGCGTGCCACGGCAGGAATGTTAGGGGCGGGACTGCGCTTTCACCGGCCCATCCCACCACGGCGGCTCGTCGTGACGGCGATCGCGGCCCTCGCCGCTGCATGCCTCGCCGGTGTGCTGGCAGTGCTCGGAGCCCGCTGGTGGCCCCCATCCGTCGCCGCCGGTTCCCCGGCGGAGCCCCTTAGCGCTTCGGCCGCTTGAAGACCATCCCGATGTGATCGGTCGCACCCGTCTTGAAGTTGATCGAGGTGATGCTGACAAGCTCCCAGCCTTGCTCGCCCAACTCGTTGAGTTGGACATCGTACGTCGGGTCCAGACGGTAGTTCTCAGATCTGATATTGATGATCTTGTACTCCCAACGCGTGTACTCCATGCCGACCTCCCTCCCAAATCGCCGGTCGTGACGGCGCTATTGTACCATCGTGCCGATGAGGAGCGACGCGTGAACGCCGGCAGACTGGGGTCCGAACCGGACGGGCCGGTGTTGCTGAGCATCGTCATTCCAGCCTTCAACGAATCCCGCCGGCTCCCAAGAACTCTGGCCGCCATCATGGCCGAGCTCGCCACTGTGAGCCGCTGGCTCCCGGCTGAGGTCATCATTGTTGATGATGGCTCATCCGATGAAACTACCGCCAGCGCGGAGAACGCTCCCGTACCTCCAGGGGTCGAAATCCGGCTTGCACGCCACTCCGTCAACCGTGGCAAAGGTGCCGCGGTTCGCACGGGCTTTGCCATGACCCGGGGTGCGTCGGTCCTGCTCTCAGACGCGGATCTCGCGATCCCAATCGAGGAGCTCGATCACATTGCCCAAGAGGGCGATGCTCACACCGTTGTTATCGGTTCGCGAGCGGTCGATCGCCGGCTGGTTACGGTTCGCCAGCCGTGGTACCGGAGCTCAATGGGCCGGACATTCAACGTCCTCGTCCGGCATCTGCTGCTTCCCGGGATTTATGACACGCAGTGCGGATTCAAGCTCTTTCCCGGCGGCTTGGCCCGCGCGCTGGCCACCGTGCAACGGCTTGACGGCTTTGCCTACGACGTCGAGCTCCTCCTGCTCGCCCGGCTCTGGGGCTTTGAGATCAAGGAGGTTGGCGTGCACTGGCGTCACGTCGAGGCCTCCCGTGTCTCGCCCGTCCGGCATTCGGTCGAGATGTTCCGCGACATTCTCCGGCTCAAACGGTGGAAGCTCCGGGGAGCGCTGCCTCCCCGCCCGAATGGGTTGAACGCTGCTGCAATTGGTTGAGTGGATCGGCACCGGCCGTCGCTTATGGGATGAGCGAGCTTCCCTCACCCACGCCCATCTGGATCGAGGTGAACAACCTCGAGGTGCTCGGGAAGGGTCCCAAGAATATGGCGGGCAACCTTGAGAAAGTGATCTGACGCGTCGGTCAGATGGACGAAGAGCTCTCCCCGGCCGCCGAGGTCTCGTTCGAGCAGATCGGCGTAGGATGTTGCAACGGCATCGGCAACGCTCGACGCAGAATCGACGAGCGTGACCTCCGGACCCACGACCCGCTGAAGCGACGGCACAAGCAACGGATAGTGTGTGCAACCGAGGATGAGCGCTTCCGCTCCCCACTCGAGCAGCGGAGTCAGGTAGGTCTGTGCGACCTGATCTGTCACAGGATGGTCGCCCCACCCCTCCTCAGCGAGCGGCACAAAGAGCGGGCACGGTACCGCACGGACGCTGACGCTCCCATCCATCCGGGCCAGGGCACGCTGGTAGGAGCCCGATCGGATCGTCCCCTCGGTTCCGATGACGCCGATGCGGTGAACCCCAAGCGCGAGGGCAGCGCGCACGCCGGGCTCGACGACCCCAGCCACGGGCACCGGCGACGCATCAATCAGCTCAGGCAGGGCAAACGACGTCGCTGTGTTACACGCAACGACGAGCAACTTGACATCGTGGTGCAGCAGGTGCGCGGCGGCTTTCAACGCGTACCGCTGAACCGTTCCGGCAGACTTCGTCCCGTACGGAAGCCGCGCGGTATCCCCCAGATAGAGGAACGATTCTCCGGGCAGCCGGCGTCTGAGAGCGCTGAGAACGGTCAGTCCACCGACTCCAGAGTCAAAGATGCCGATCGGGTGGCTGGCGGCAATCCGGTCCATCATGGCGTCGCGATGAATGACTTGTTGAGCGGCAGCGGCCGCGAAAGATCGAGATGGCCTGTCAGCGTTTGCACTTCGTGATCATCAAAGAGAAGCTGCACGCCGTTGAGCTCCTGACAGTTGAGGAGCACAGAATCGACGATACTGTAGGTCAGCATCAGTTCACTGAAGCTTCCGGTCAATGGCTCGGGTGGACCACTGAGATCAACGTAGGCATTGTTGCGGCCATCGATGAAAACACCGAGGAGCTGCGCCGGATAGGGAGCGGCGGGCAGCAACTGCGTCGCCGGTCCAGCTAGCAGCTGCGAGACAATCGCCCGGACACGCTGATTAAGCTCGGCCGGCAGTGGAACGGTGTGCAGCTCCGGGTGGAGCATGCCGTCCGTTCCTGGAAAGAGCAGCATAATCCGTGCTTCGGGGGCGGGTGTCGGCGTTGGCGCCGGCGTTGGCGTCAGAGACACCCCCGTCTGCCTGTGAAACCCTCCCGGCTTCAACGCCCAGAATGCGAGTGCGGCCAACGCGACCAGCACGGCGGCAATCAGGAAAACACGGCGAATCATGAGCTCGACCGCAGGAACCCCTCGATCCCTCGGGCGAGGGCTTGGGCAAGGCGTTGCCGGTACCCCGGATCGGCGAGCTGTGCCGCTTCGGCCGGGTTGGAAAGAAAGCCCATCTCGACGAGAACTGCAGGCATCGTCGCCCCTGTCAGAACGACGAATGGCGCCTGCTTGACGCCACGGTCGGGAAGGTTCAGAAAACTGTTGAGCTGCCGCTGGATATCGAGTGCGAGCAGAGCGCTCCGGTTGAGCACACGGGCCTGTGCCATATCCCAGAGGATGAGATCAAGCTCGGAGCCGTGCCGGGCCGGCGCTCCCGCCGCGTTCTCCTTGCGCGCCGTCTCCGCGGCATGCGCGTCCGTGGCGTCATGAAGGCTCATGTAGTACGTCTCGGCCCCACGAACCGAGCTGACCGTCGATGCGTTCGCATGCAGGGAGACAAACGCAATGGCACCCAACCGGTTTGCCAGAGCCGTGCGATCAGTCAAGGCCCGCCCTTCGTCGCCGTTCCGGGTCAGGCGGACCACGTATCCGTCGTGTTCGAGAATCGCTGCAAGCCGCTTGGCCACGGCGAGTGAAACCGTTTTCTCCTCGAGACCGGATGATGCAACGGCCCCCGAATCCGTACCCCCATGGCCGGGGTCGATGACGATGGTGGGACGGTGGGAAGGCTTCGTCAGCGCGACCGGCGCCGGAGTCGGTGTCGGGGGGCGCCGTCCAACCTCAACGATCACACGGGCAGGACCGGTCAACTGGTGCGACGCCAGGAGACCTTGGCCCGGTGCGAGCTCGATCTTTAGCGTTTGGCCAGCAGCTTGAATCGCCTCGATGCGCCGTGACCTCATCGGCAGCGAGCCGTCGAGTTGAGGCCGCGCGTTGGTGAAATGCACCAGAAGCTGATGACCGGTTCCGGATGTGACCGTTGCTTCGACGTGCCGGCTCAAAGTCAGCACGAGGGTGGTTGTTGAGCCAAAATCGGCAGCGGCCGCACGAACGTTGACGACGGGCGCCACCATGGCACCGGGCGCAATCCGGTAGCCGGTCCCCGATTGTTCCAGGTGATACCCCAAGGGGCTCAAGACGACCCGATCGAGATAGCTCTCCGATACGGCGAGGCCACCTGGCGAGGCCACCGGCGCATCGTTCGTCTTCTCCAGCTCACCATCGACAAGTGCAAACTTCACCTGCGGCGTGATCTGGATCTGATGATCCGCAAGTTGAATCACGTAGGTGCCCGCTGCCTGCGAGTAGCCCGCTTGGGCGCCGATCAGCTGCAGTACCGGGAGGAGCTCGATGCGCGAGCCGAAACGGGGAACCTGTGCTGCGTGGCCCGCAAAGGAAAACGTGATCGCGCCCCCAAGCTGGGCCTGCGCCGGAAGGACGGCGCACAGCAGGATGATGCAAAGACTTAGAAAACGAGTAGTGTTCCGCATAAAAAAAGACATGGTGGAGGCGGTGGGAGTCGAACCCACGTCCGAGGAACTCCGGCCATCGGTATCTCCGTGCGCAGCCCGTTGATTGCATCTCGTTCCTCGGGAGGGCAACGGGCACCCGCCCTCGGAACCAGCCCGAAAATCTTAGCTACCGTTACCGGGCGCTACGATAGCGCAACCCGCCAAGCGTCGCCAACCCCAGACCGGCGGGTGGAGCCTCGGGGCCGGCGTGGCTACCTAAGCAGCCAGTGCGTAGTCAGTATTGGCAGCTATAAAGCTTCCACCTGTTTAACGAGGCGATGGACCTCGGCACGCTGCCAATGGCCGGACCTGTTCCCCGTCGAACCCGGTACGCCCCCAAGTTCTACGGTCTCTTTATCAGTATAGCATCCCTGCCTGATCTCTTCAGTGGGGCGCTGCCCGCGCGGTACGGACCAGCGGCTGGCACAGAAATGCTTCAGAGCTTCCGAGCTCCGGCGCTTGACCTTAAACGGCGTCTGACCTAAGCTTACGCTCCTATGTTGGAGAGTCTTCAGGACCGCCTGGGCCGTGTGATCAAGACCTTACGAGGTGAGGGGCACCTCACCGAGTACCACATCGACACGGCGTTGCGTGAGATTCGCCTCGCGCTGCTTGAAGCGGATGTCAACGTCGATGTCGTCCGCACGTTCATCGAGCGCGTTCGGGAGAAGGCTGTGGGCAAGGAGGTCCTCAGCTCCGTGACCCCGGCGCAAATGGTGACGAAGATCGTTCACTCCGAGCTCGTCCACCTGCTCGGCGACACGACCACCGACCTCAACTTCAAGGGACGTCCGGCCGTCGTCATGCTCGTCGGGCTCCAGGGCTCCGGAAAAACGACCACCGCGGCCAAACTGGCACGATGGATCCGGCAGAAGAAACACCTCTTCCCGCTCCTCGTCCCGGCCGACACGTCACGGCCCGCTGCCCGTGAGCAGCTGCTCGTCCTCGGCAAACAGGCAAACATTCCGACGGTCGACACACGCGATCTGAACGACCCGGAGGCGATTGCGAAGAAGGGCCTGCGTGAGGCGATGATCAAGGGCTACCAGGTCTTGATCTTCGATACGGCTGGCCGTCTCCACGTCGACGATGAGCTGATGGACCAACTCGTCCGGCTCAAGAAGATCCTCAAACCACAGCACGTCCTGTTCGTGGCGGACGCCATGACCGGCCAGGATGCGGTTCGCTCGGCGAAAGCGTTCCACGAGCGGCTCGATGTCAGCGGCGTGATCCTGACCAAGCTCGACGGCGATGCGCGGGGCGGGGCGGCGCTGTCTGTGCGGGAGGTCGTCGGCAAACCGATCGTCTTCGCCGGCGTCGGCGAGAAGCTCGATGCTCTGGAACAGTTTCATCCAGAACGTATGGCGGGCCGCATCCTGGGGATGGGCGATGTCCTGACGCTCGTTGAAAAGGCGCAGGAGAGCATGGATGAGCGCCGCGCGAAGCGGCTGGAAGCCAAGCTCAAGAAAAACAAGTTCGACCTGGAAGACCTCCAGGAGCAGCTCCGCACCGTCAGGAAGATGGGGCCGCTCCAACAGGTGATGGAGATGATCCCCGGGATGAGCAAGGCGATGCCGGAGGGAGGCGTTGGGGAAGCTCAGGAACGCCAGCTCAAGCGGATGGACGCCATCATCAACTCGATGACCCCGAAGGAGCGGCGCCATCCCCAGATCCTCAACGGCTCCCGCAAGAAACGGATTGCACGAGGGTCCGGTACGAGCGTTGAGGAAGTCAACCGGCTCTTGCGCCAACTCGGCCAAATGCGTAAGCTGATGAAGCGGATGGGCAAAACCAATCCCCGCATCCTTAAGCGGCAGCTGGGAATGCGATAACACGACCCGAGGGTGCCTCGAGAGGGCGCCCACGAACAGAGGAGGAATGAGCACATGTTGACGATCAGGTTGCGGCGCGTTGGAGCCAAGCACAATGCGCTTTTTCGAGTCGTTGTCTCGGACTCGCGGAAACGGCCAACGTCCGATGTCTTAGAACAGGTCGGCTTCTACAACCCGAACACGGAACCGCCCGAGATCCGTATCGATACCGATAAGGTCGACGCCTGGCAACAGAAGGGAGCACAGATGTCCGAAACGGTCCGTTCCCTCGTGAAGAAGGCGAAGAAAGCAAAGGCGGACGCACCATCTTCCTGATGAAAGGAGCTTCCCGGTGAGCGCCATGAAGGACCTGCTGGAAGAAATCGCAAAGGCACTTGTCGACAATCCTGAGGACGTCCAGGTCACGGAGATAGCGGGGGAGCAAACGACAGTCCTTGAGCTGAGAGTCCGGAACGAGGATCTGGGAAAGGTCATCGGCCGTCAGGGCCGCACCGCCCGGGCCATCCGGACCCTCTTGGCGGCCGCAGGCATGAAGATGCACAAGCGGTTCGTCCTCGAGATTTTGGAGTAGTGCTGGAGAAGAATGATCCCAGCGCGCTCCAGGATTGGTTGATCGTGGGGTGCGTCAAGAAGCCGCACGGGGTTCACGGCGATATCCTCGTGGAAATCATCACGGATTTTCCCGAGCGGCTCACGGCCGGTGTCCGCTTCGGTCTTGGAGATGAGAACGGGCCAACGGAGGTCTTCGAGACGCATCACGTTCGGTACCACAAAGGTGGCTGGCTGCTCGGCGTCGTTGGATTGACGGGGCGTGAGGCCGTCGAAGCGTGGCGCGGCAAGTACATCTTTCTGCCACCCCAGCAACCTGGCGAGCTCCCCGATGGGTACCACTACGACCACGAGCTGGCCGGGCTTCGGTGCCGGTCCATCACCGGGGAAGAGCTGGGCGAGGTCGTGGCCGTCGATCGGGAGACGCCTCAAGGCCTGCTCATCGTCCGGCGCGGCGCCCGCGAATTTATGGTGCCGTACGTGCCCCAAATCGTCACGAAGATCGACATCGAAGCCGGTACGATCACGCTTGATGCACCACCTGGTCTGCTCGACGACGAGTATCTCGAAGCCTGATACCCTCACCGGTACGCTCAGGCTGCGCCGGCGCATGGAGATCCGATGAGATTTGACGTCATCACCCTGTTCCCCGGCCTTTTCGGCCCGTTCGCAACGAACGGCATCCTCGGCCGGGCTGTCGCCCGCGGGCTCGTCGAGCTCCGGACACACGACCTGAGAGCATGGGCTGGGAACCGGTGGGGCCAGGTCGATGACGAGCCGTACGGCGGCGGAGCCGGTATGGTCGTTCAGGCGCCGCCGGTGCTCAGGGCGGTTCGCGCCGTCCGCGAGGCAGAGGAGGATCCTGGACGGCTGATCATGCTCTCCCCGCGGGGACGGGTGTTCGATCAAGGGCTTGCCGCTGAGCTTGCCACTTCGGCGCGTGTCATCCTGCTGTGCGGGCGGTATGAGGGCTTCGACGAACGGGTCAACGAGATCCTGGCGCCGGAGGAGATCTCCATCGGCGACTTCATCCTCGGGGGTGGCGAGGTAGCAGCGATGGTGCTGATTGAAGCGGCGGCTCGCCTGATCCCGGGTGTTGTCGGCGATCCACAGTCGGTTGCCGAGGACTCGTTCTCAGCCGGCCTGCTCGACTACCCGGCCTACACGAGGCCCGCCGAGGTTGAGGGCCGGACCGTCCCCGAGGTGCTGCGTTCGGGCGATCACGGGGCCGTGCGAAGATGGCGCCTCGAGCGCGCCGTCGAGCTGACTGTAACCAAAAGGCCCGATCTGATCACGCAACACTGGCACGTGTACTCCGGCGAGGTCCGGAGGATGATTGAGGCGACCGCTCCTGCTCTGGCCCGGGCCGCCCGGGATACATCCCAGAGAGAAACTGAGGAAGATGCCGATGCTTGAAACAACCCACCGCGCCTGGTCTGGAACCGGGACAAAGGCCCGGCTGGTCCTACTTCTCCTGGCCGTGGCCCTCGTTGCCGCCAACCTCCCCGCTCAGGGATTCGGCAGTACCCCCGTCTTTCACCTCTCGCTCGTAGCGGACCGCACGCCGCTGACGGCGGGCGGCAGCTACCGGCTGGCCCTAAAGGTTTCCATCGATCCAGGATGGCACATCAACAGCAACGCGCCCGGCAGCACGTTCGCCGTTCCGACGACGCTTGTATGGAAGCTGCCCGGCGGCTGGGCGGCGCCATCGGTCAGCTGGCCCCCGGCGCAACACGTTCGTTTCAGCTTTTCGGCAACGCCGCTCGACGTCTGGGAACACAGCGTTGTCATCCTCGCATCCGGAGCCGTCCCCGCATCGGCATCTGGAGACGTGACGCTTCAGGCCACGCTCACCGCCCAGGCCTGCAACAACGCGCAGTGTCTCCCTCCCACCCCGGTGACAGCGTCTCTCCGCGTTACCATCGCCCCTGCCGGCTCCCCGGTCACCAACATCCATGCGGAGCTCTTCCCAGGATCGAAGAGCTCCAGCACCGCCACGTCATCACGGAACGCGGGCCCGTCACAAGGAGCGTCAACGGCCGCGTCGAAACTCGCCGGCGTTGGGCTGCCGCTCCAGCTCCTCATTGTTTTCCTGGCCGGCCTTGCGCTCAACCTGACGCCGTGCGTCTATCCGCTGATCCCCATCACGGTAGGGTTCTTCACTCAGGAGGCCAAGGGGCGCCAGGGCGGCACGTTCCTTCTGGCCCTCGTCTACGTCCTCGGCATGTCCGTGACCTATTCCGTTCTCGGCGTGGCGGCCGCGTTGACCGGTCAGCTCTTCGGTTCGGCGCTGCAAAGCCCGATCGTGATCGGCGTCATCGTTGTCGTGCTCCTCGCGCTTGCCCTCTCGATGTTCGGCCTCTGGGAGCTTCGCGTTCCCGGCTGGGCGATGCGCGCCTCGGGCGGCCGCAGCGGCTTTATCGGCGCCGCCCTGATGGGGCTGCTTGTTGGATTCGTTGCCGCTCCTTGCATCGGTCCGTTCGTGCTCGGGCTGCTGACGTACGTTGGTCAGGTTGGGAGCCCCGTTCTTGGTTTCGTGCTCTTCTTCGCGCTGGCGATGGGTCTCGGCGTCCCCTACCTGCTCCTCGGAACATTCACCGGCGCGCTCAACAAAATGCCCGCCTCCGGTGCATGGATGGTCGGTGTCCGGAAAGTCTTCGGCGTCATCCTCATCGCGATGGCGGTCTACTTCCTCAAGCCGGTTCTGCCCCACACGATTTCAGCCTGGCTGATGGCCTTGACACTGATTCTTGGTGCCCTGTACATGCTGGTTATCGAGCGAACCGCCCACGAGCAGCCAACGATCGACCGGGTGATGCGGCTCCTGGCGGCCATCCTGCTGGCCGCCGGCGTCCTCCAGATTCCGCACAGCACCGGCCTTCCCCAAACCGATGCGCTGACGTGGCAGACGTTCAACCCAACGTCGGTCAAGAGCGCCATCGCGTCCGGCCGGCCGGTGATTATTGATTTTTACGCCGACTGGTGTGCTCCCTGTCATGAGCTGGAGGACAAGACCTTCGCCGATCCCCGGGTTGCCGCCAAGCTCAAGGAGTACGCGCGCTTCAAGGTCAACATGACGAAGCGAACCGGCGAAAACCAGAAGCTCGCCGCCATGTACGGCGTACGGGGCGTTCCAACAATCATCCTCTACGCCAACGGCAAGGAAACCGCCCGGCTGACAGGCTTCGAGCCGCCAGAGCGTTTCCTTCCGAGGCTCAATCAGTAGGGGCACCTTTTCTGGTACCCTAGCCCGCGATGGATATGCAGCAACCGGTCGACGTCTCCGTGACGGTACCCGTCTTCAATGAGATCGGCAACGTGGATCCGCTTGTCGAGCGGGTCCGCACCACGATGGAGGCGACGGGCCTGTCGTGGGAGCTGATTCTTGTCGACGATGGGTCGACCGATGGCTCGGGGGAGCGGATTGACGAACTGGCCGCGGCCGATTCCAGGATCCGTCCCCTGCATTTCATCCACAATTTCGGCCAGTCGGCTGCGATGGATGCCGCGTTCCGCCACAGCCGCGGCCGCTCCGTTGCGTTCCTCGACGCAGACCTGCAAACCTATCCCGAGGACATCCCGGAGCTCCTCGAGAAGCTCGAGAACAGTGGGGCAGACGCCGTCGTCGGCATCCGCGTCCACCGCCAGGACTCGGGGTGGAAACGCTTTTCGTCCCGGTTCGCCAACTGGGTGCGGAACCGGCTGACGCGCGAGGACATCGCCGATACCGGCTGCCCGCTCAAGGTCTTCCGTGGCGAGGCGATCCGGTCGATCAAAATGTTCAACGGCATGCACCGTTTCCTGCCAACGCTGCTCAAGATGGAGGGGTACTCCGTCGTGCAGGTCCCGGTCCGCCATGCGCCACGCCACGCCGGCCAGAGTAAGTACGGCACCCTTGACCGGGCGTTCCGGGCGCTCCGCGACGCCCTGGCTGTCCGGTGGATGCAGGATCGCCACCTCGACTGGAAACTCAAGTGATGGGCCATCTCCGCCATGCGCTCCTGCGGACCGGAGCCATCGCGGTCCTCGCGCTCCTGCTCGCCTCTCCGGTCATCGCAACCGGCCGTGCCGGGGGCTCCGGCGGTTCCGCGCCGGCGCGTCCACTGCACATCAAGATCAAGCCCGCCGGCGTTCGCTCCGTCTATCTGATCCCCAAAACCGGTGGCGGCTACCTCTACAAAGTGACGTGGCGCAACGGCGAGGTGAAAGAGCTCCCCCCGGACCGCTTTGCGGAGCTGCTCTACTCGGGCTACTCCGGGCGCAACCCGCTCTACTACCTGTTGAACATCACGTCTCCGATCGGCATCGCCTGGGTTGCGTTTGGCCTCTTCGGCCAAGTCCTCTTCACGGGGCGCATGCTCGTTCAGTGGTTCGTCAGCGAGCGCCGGAAACGATCGGTGGTGCCGGTCGCCTTCTGGTGGATGAGCCTCGGCGGCGCGAGCATGCTGGTCATCTACTTCATCTGGCGCCGCGACATCGTCGGCATCCTTGGCCAGAGCACGGGGTGGGTCATCTACACCCGCAACCTCTGGCTGATCTACCACCATCCGAGCGGCCTGCGCGAAAGTCCGGTCGAATAGAGCAGATCCATTGCCGTTACATGTGCATGGTGTATCACCATGATATGATGAAATCTATGATAGATACGTTCGCGATCTACGAAGAGCTCTCAGCCACGCTAGGCGCCGACGCGGCCAAAGCGCTCGCATCGGTGCTGGAGAAGTTCTATCGAGAGATCGCGAATACGGTGACGAAGGAAGATTTTCAGGAGCTCAAGGATGCGATCTATGCTCTGACGAAGGCGCAGCAGCGGACCGAGCAGCGCGTCGAAGAACTCGCGCAGGCTCAGCAGCGCACCGAACAACGCGTCGAAGAGCTCGCACAAGCTCAGCAAGACCTTGCGGCAGCTCAGGCGCGTACGGAAGAAGAGGTCCGGAAGCTTGCCAAGGGTCTTCGGGAAACCCGTCAAATGGTCGGCGGCCTGT
>WGCW01000006.1 GCA_015493585.1 Acidobacteriota bacterium | reverse complement strand
GTGTCATTCTGAGGAGGCGAAGCCGACGAAGAATCTGGGTGGGGGGCCGTGGCTACGCATCTCACGCCACGCGGCTCAAAACTGCTACGACCGCTGACGGATACTCAACACTGTCCCCATCTCTTGAAGATTCATCTGGAGCATCTAACTGCGGAGATCGCGGCAGCGCAGAGAGAATAGGAGGACAGAGGCACAAGGGGGCAGAGACGATCTGCCAGCCGGCCGGTCGCGCGGGTTTTTGCGCGTGGTTTCGCAGTTTCGCCCGCTTTCCGGGGAAAACCCGCGATTTCGGCCATTTCCTGGGGTGAAGCCGAACCTGGCGGCTTCGGATCTCTCGATCGGCCTTCCCAGGGCCGAAACGCCCTCGAGTTCAATCGGGCCGTGGTAGCGGTGCGTATACACGATCACGCATCACGAAACGCGACGGGGAAAACTGTGCCCCAGCGCCTCTGGCTTTTCGAGCAGTCCGATGAGACACGATTCGGGCTACAATGCATCGTCCAGGGGATGAACCCCGGGGGAGGTCCGATGGCATCGAGGTCTGATCTGGTTCTGGTCGATGGGCGGTCGCTTGCTCTTGATGATGTCGTTGCGGTGGCGGATGGCGCAGAAGTCCGGCTTGCACCGGCAGCGCGAGACCGGATCGCCGCCTCACGGCGGGTGGTCGATCAGATCCTCGACTCCGGCCAGGTTGTGTACGGGATTAACACCGGTTTTGGGAAGCTGGCTGAGGTGCGGATCTCTCCCGGTGAGCTGGGACATCTGCAGCTTAACCTCGTCCGGTCGCACGCCTGTGGCGTCGGTGAGCCGTTCCCGGAGAGGGTGGTTCGGGCGATGCTGCTCCTGCGGGCGAACGTGTTGGCTTCCGGCTTTGCCGGCTGCCGCCCGGAGATCGTGGAAGCCGTGCTGGAGTTGCTCAATCGCCGGGTGCATCCGGTCGTGCCGAGCCAGGGCTCTGTGGGCGCATCCGGTGATCTGGCGCCGCTCGCGCACCTCGCGCTCGTCCTGGTCGGTGAGGGTGAGGCGATGTACGGGGGTGAACGGCTCCCAGGAGGACAGGCTTTGCAACGTGCCGGGCTCAAACCGGTGGTTTTGGAAGCCAAAGAGGGGCTGGCACTGATCAATGGGACGCAGGCATCCGCGGCGGTCGGCTGCCTCGCCGTCAGTCAGGCGAGGGAGCTTCTCGACGCTGCCGACCTCGTCGCAGCCCTCAGCGTCGATGCGCTCAAGGGGACGGATGCCGCGTTCCAGTCCGTGATCCATGAGGCGCGTCCGCACCAGGGCCAGGGCATCAGCGCGGCTCGCATCTTCGGGCTGCTTCAAGGATCCGGGATTCGAGAGTCCCATCGCGGTTGTGGGCGGGTGCAAGATGCGTATTCGTTGCGGTGCGCACCGCAGGTGCACGGTGCGGCGCGGGATGCGTTGGAGTATGTGGAGCGGCTGCTGACGATTGAGATCAACTCGGCGACCGATAATCCGATGGTGTTCCCGGACGGACGGGTGATTTCAGGGGGCAACTTCCACGGTGCGCCGATCGCGGCGCCGATGGATTATCTGGCCGCTGCCCTGACCGATCTCGCGTCGATCTCCGAGCGGCGCCTCGCACGCCTGGTCGATAGCTCGCTGTCTGGACTGCCGCCGTTTCTGACGGAGCACGCTGGGCTGAACTCGGGATTCATGATGGTCCAGGTCTCCGCGGCAGCGCTCGTCAGTGAGTGCAAAACGCTGGCGCACCCGGCCTCGGTCGATTCGATTCCAACGTCAGCCAGCCAAGAGGATCACGTTTCGATGTCCACATGGGCTGCGAGGAAGCTTTCCCGCGTCGTCGAGATGCTCCGTCAAGTACTCGCCATGGAATATCTCGGAGCGGTCCAGGGGATCGAATTTCACCGGCCCCTCCGCTCGTCGCAACCGCTTGAAGAAGCTGTTTCTCTCTTGAGAAGTCAGGTGGCACATTACGACGTCGACCGGCGGCATGCGCCAGACATCGCGGCAGCCGCCCGCCTCGTCCCGCAGCTTGCCTCAATCGTTCCGGAGGATCATCAAGATTAGCCGTGGCTTGATCCCGCCACGCAGCACAACACACGGTATAGCGTAAGTCCTCGCCGTACCCCAGGCCGTGCTGGGTGGGCTTGGGATGCAGGGTCGAGCGATGGATGGTGATGCGCTGAGTGGTGACGTGGCTCGGTTGCCCGGGGAGCTGGGACGCAGCGGGCTCAGTTAGCTGGGAAAAGGGCGCTTGTGTCGGGCGAGGTTCAGCCTTCGGATCGTCGCGCACGCCCTGTGATGCTGGGAACGGGCTCAGGCTGTGGCGGATATCGCGGGCCGACTCAGTTCGGTCGAGTCAACGTGAGGCCGGTGGCTTCGCTGGGAGCCGGAAGAGCTTGGCACGGTGCTGATTCGTCAAGTATCGATCGTGCCGAAGGCCCGTTCCTGGCGGCGGATTTTGCGGCACCAGCGGGCTGACGCCAGATCTCCTGACATGGGAGTAGTAGCGATGAGACATCCACCAACCTCTGGCAAGCTGCGTGCCAGCGAAGCTACTGCTATTGCCTATGGAAAGGGCCGGCATTCCCTCATTTATATTGCATGTATTACCGCAACGCACGATGTTACTTAATCTTCTGTATCGACGTATGTTGTGAGGATTCGACCTCCAGATGTCAGGAGATCTGGACGCTGATAACGCACACCTTGCCCGATGACGAGCGGGCCTGCCAGAACCCATCTCCCTGGCACACAAGCCCTGCTACCCGTTAAGCCAGGGCTGGGCGAGGATGTACGGTCGAGATGGATGGAAGGAGGGCGCCACGAAGGCGTTGATGGCTAAATATACGTATCCGAAAACTTCTTGACACCTTTTGATGGCCGAAACAACGTGACGACAGCCGCCTTCACGCCCTCATGGCGAGGATGTGTGAGAAGTAAGGGCCAGGCTGGCCCGACATCCACCACCACCGCTTCATCGACTGGAGCACCGAGCCAGTCTAGCCCCTTCGTCCACGGGCCACCTGCCGAAACTGCCAACCCCACCCCGGACCCCGAGACCCATGTCCGCCGCTCCCCCTTGGTTACGCGCTACCGCCAGCGCCCGAAGCGGCACGGGTTCTATTCGTAGCTCCCGCGTTCCACATGATCTCGCTATCGCCGCGAATGGTCTATCCTGTATGCAGGACGGTGAGCCATGGCGGTTGAGCTGAGCTGGAACAACCTGCGGCCTCACAAGGGCGATCGTCCATTCGCCTTCGAAGAGCTGTGCTGCCAGCTTGCGCGCAAGGAGCCCATGCCGGAGGAAAGCGTCCCCCAGCGCAACGGCACACCGGACGGCGGCGTGGAGTGTTTCTGCCGCCGGCCGGATGGGACGGAGGTCGGATGGCAGGCCAAGTTCTTCCTGAGCCGACTTCAGACATCCGAGCTTGGACAGATCCGTGATTCTCTAAAGCGAGCCCTCCAAACACACCCGAAGCTCGCAAAGTATGTGGTGTGCGTTCCCCGGAACCTCAGCGATGGCCGCGGCCCCGGAAGTCAGAAGACGGAGCGCCAGCGATGGGAGGACGCAGTAGCCAGGTGGAAGGCGATGGCAGCCGGCGACGGTAGGGACCTC
The DNA here is from genome assembly GCA_015493585.1 of Acidobacteriota bacterium. Classification (GTDB taxonomy): domain Bacteria; phylum Acidobacteriota; class Thermoanaerobaculia; order Thermoanaerobaculales; family Sulfomarinibacteraceae; genus JAADFN01. Next base: position 15,315 of record WGCW01000006.1, on the reverse strand, counting down.
ACCATTGAACTCTGGGACGAAACCGAGTTGATCGCCCGTCTCCAGAAACCTGAGAACCGAGGGCTCTTCTACCTCTGGTTCAACAAGACAGTCTTCACCGAAGATTGGTTCAAGAGGCGAGCCGGGGCGGCGGTTGCCAATGCAGTGGAGAGGTACTCCCGTGAGCTCAATCTCGAGCATGGCCTGATTGAGTTCTTCCACGCTCTGGCACTGGACGCCCACTACCGGAAGCAACTCCAAACGGCCGTAGCCGGTGTTACCGAAGCTCTCCGGAGCGCTCGCGAGGTCCTTGATGAAGATGGATCTCCGGAGGAAACGGCAAAGACCAATGACCTGCAGGAGATCCTTGACACCCTCACTCCGGTTCCAGGACATGATCTCCCCATCGACGAGATCGCTGACCGCTGTTCCGATCTCGCCGCCGTGCTGGAAGGCGCGGAACGACACCTGATGGCCAGGCAGCCGGACGAACGGGGCCAGCAATCACAAGGAGCGTCTCGTCCGGCCTCTCTTCCTGGGTATATCCTCAGCAACGCCCGATGGAAGGTCCGCGACCTGGGCCGATTGGTAACCACTCAACAGTTCGCTGCAGCCAACACGCAAGTCCTCGTCGTGCTTGGAGAGGGCGGCTCCGGGAAGACACACCTCCTCTGCGACGTCGCACGACGTTGGACGGAAAACGGGAAGCCTGCCGTTCTACTCTTTGGGCACCAACTCAAGGACCAGGAGCTCTGGCAACAGATGGCACGAGAGCTCCAACTCACCTGCGGGCCGGAAGAGCTCCGCGGGGCGCTTGACACCGCCGGGGACCTCTCACGTCAGCGAACCCTGGTGCTGATTGACGCGCTCAACGACAGCGAGCCGCGGTCGCTCTGGAAACGACGTCTTCCGGGCTTGATCGAGGACCTGAAGAACCATCCTAACCTGTGTCTGGCTGTCAGCGTCCGGACGGGTTTCGAGGAAGACGTTCTGCCGGAAGGGTTCATCAACCGCCCTGATGTTGCCGTGGTTCAGCACAACGGTTTCCGGGGTATGGAGAGCCTGGCGATGTCCCACTTTTTCAACCACTACGGATTGGAGGCACCGGCCCATCCCATCCTTTATCCCGAATTCAGCAACCCGCTCTTCCTCAAGCTCCTGTGCAAGGGGCTCCGCGAACTCGGCACGCCTGTTCTACCCCGAGGTAAGGTTGGCCTTGCCAGCCTCGTCAACATCATCGTCGAGGGAGCGGAAAAGTCCCTTTCAGAGAGACTGGGCTTCGACCCCGCAGACCACTTAGTCAATAAATCACTCCGTTCCATTGCGACTGCGATGGTGAAGAAGGCAACGCGGTTCATCCCGAGGAGCGATGCAAAGGCACTGGTCGATCAATTCCTCCCGGGGCGCTCCTGGGCCAACTCTCTGTTCTACCACCTCACTCGCGAAGGACTCCTTGGCGAGTGGCCGGCCATGGATGACGACGAGGGACGGGTGTTCTTCGGTTACCAGAAAATCGGGGACATCCTCGTCGCGGAAGCGTTACTGGAATCGACGGACTCTGCAAACCCACTTACGTGCCTTACGACCGATTCAAGAGCTCACCGTTTCATCGGTCGGCCGCGCGGAGAAGGTCTGGTAGACCATGGCGTTCTCGAAGTTCTCGCCGTCCTGCTCCCGGAGCGGTTCTCGACGGAGCTCCCCGAGCTGGCGGAGGGGCCGACCTTTCCCGCAGCGCTCGTGAATGCGTTTATTAGATCTCTTCCGTGGCGTTCGTCCGAATCCGTGTCGGAACGGTCCGTTGATTTCATCAGGAGAATCATGGAAAAACTCCCGCAGCGGCGGTGGGAGCTTTGGAGCGGCCTCCTGACCCTAGCTTCTCTCCCGGATCATCCACTCAACGCTCGCTTCCTACACTCCCTCCTGGAACCTCTGAATATGGCCGAGCGCGACGAGGTTTGGACGCTGTCTCTTTCCCGCGAGCTCGCAAGCGAGGACGGGCAAGCCCACCGGCTCGTCGAGTGGATCTTCAACACGGACGTGTCCGCCATCGAGAAAGAAAGCCTTTCGCTGATGGCCGTCGCCCTGTGCTGGATGTTCACGTCCAACAACCGCCGACTGCGAGATCGTGCCACCAAGGCTCTGGTGCTGCTCTTCGAGGAGCGTCTCGACTGTGGAACCGAGCTCATCCAACTGTTCCGGGGCGTCGATGATCCCTACGTGCTCGAACGGCTGATGGCGGCGATCTACGGGGCCGCCATGCGCAGGACGGACTGCGAGGATCTTGCCGAGGTCGCCGCCACAGTCTACGACCGGGTTTTCGCCGATGGGCGGCCCATCCCACATGTTCTCCTCCGTGACTACGCCAGGGGAATCATCGAGCTGGCGTTGCACCGCGGCGCCGATCTTGAGATCGAGCACGGGCTGATCAGGCCACCGTACAGCAGTGACGCGCCGGAGATGCCCAGCGTCGAGCTAATCGAGGCGCTGGATTATTGGCAGGAGGGTATGCCCGACCCCGAGTTGGCTCGGCAGACCATTCTGATGTCCACCGGGGCGAGACCTGGTCTGAGTGAATTTGGCCGACACGTCATGGAATGTGCGCTGAACGACTGGTCCTGTCGGCGTCTTGACGCTTCTGCGAGCCCAACCACAGGCCAGCTCGGGGATGACTTCGATATCGAAGGTGCCAAACGGTGGGTCGCCAAACGGGTGTTCGATCTCGGCTGGACCGTGGAACGCTTCGGCCGGTTCGATCGAGAGGTGCAACTCTCGCGCTATCAGCTGGACGGCGCCGCCGTGGAACGCATCGGCAAGAAGTATCAGTGGATCGCCTTCCACGAGCTTCTGGCGCGGGTTGCCGACAACTTCGCGATGCGAGAAACACGTTTCGGCCGAGACAAGAAAGCACCAGAATACGAGGGGCCCTGGCAGTTCGGCGTCCGCGACATCGACCCCTCGCTCGTCATGACGTGGAACCGTCCGGACGACAGCACCCGGCATGCCCTGACGTGCTGGTGGTCGCCGTCCGCAGGCGAGGCGCTCCGATGGGACACCAGTAATCTCAGGACATGGCTCGATGATCCCGACGGCCTCGCCGATCTCGTTCGCAAGTCATTGGTCGTGACGAACCCCAAGACCAACGAGCAGTGGGCCGTCCTCGACACCATTCGCATCTGGCGGCCTCCGCCCCTTGACGATGAATCTCACGAGAATCCGAAAGATCACCGGGAGGTCTGGGTACGCCTGCGAGCGTTTCTTACGGCCGCCGACACCACCGAGGCGCTCTACTCCAAGCTCTTGGGAAAAACGAGCAGCGACAGTCTCGAATCTTTCTATGGACTTTTCCTGGGTGAGCTTTACTGGAGCCCCGCGTTTCGGTGGTTTCTCGCAGAGCGCCACGGGCTCAGCGACCCAAAGGAAATATGCTCCAATTCAGACGCGTTGATTCCCGCAGGTGCCGACCTGGTTTGGGACTCTCGCCAAGACCACTCTCTCGATGAGACCGTCAGTGTCACATTCCCGTCAGCGCTCCTCGCCGGGGCTGGAAAGCTCCGATGGAACGGCAAGGATGGATTGTTCATCGATGCCGACGACCGTCTCGTGGCGCAAGATCCCTCCCTCGCGCAACCCGGCCCCGGGGCGCTCGTGATCTCTCGAGACTGCCTTAAGAACCTCCTTAGTGAGAACAACCTCGGCCTGGTCTGGCTGATCCACGGAGAAAAGTGGGTGCTCGGTCAGCCGCCGCCATTTGTCGTCGGCAAGGGCTGGCTCGCGATCGCGGGCGCCGCCCGGTATCGTCCTGAGAGGAGCATCAAAGGCGAGGTCCGGATCATCTCGGCGCTGAGCGAGTCAGAAGATGAAATCGCGCGAGCCTCGATTACCGTTCCTCGAAACAAGAACGATTCGAGCTCGTGGTAATGCTTCTCGAGGAGGTTTTTCATGGCCCAAGATCTTTCCGATGAGCTGCAACGGAACATTCCGCTGTCCGAGATGATCGAGACCTTGCGGCGGGAGCTCGAGGTGTCCATCGCTCAGGCTGAGGGGGCGGACCTGGTTTTCGAGGTGCCCGAGGTGGAGGTGGAACTGAAGATCGTCCTCTCCCGTTCGGCGGAGGGTGGTGGAGGCGTCAAGTTCTGGGTCCTCAGCGGCGAGGCCAAGGGTACGCGCGGCTCCGAGACGGCCCACACCTTCCGGCTGAAGTTGCGGCCGAGACGGCCGGATGGTGACACCGTGCTGGCGGCCGATGTCGTATCGGAACGGCCGGAATGATGCGACACAGTCCCCTATTCCTGAGCTCCCCGGATGGCATAGCCCAACGACCGGATCTTCGATAGCCTGCATTTCTCACACCCTTTCGGCGAGGCGCTGTATCCGGTGGTGTTTTCGGCCTGAGGGACGCGGAGTCGTGCTGGACAGTACGTCGAGCATCCCGATGGGGAAAACGCCGCTGGGTGCGGTGCCTCGGCGGCCGCAGCAGGGATGGGGTGAGAAGTGCGGAGGGTGTTGCACTGTGCGGAACTCTCGTGATTCCAAGGGATACCACTACGATCGCCCCCCGCTCACCCCAACGCCAGGACGATCGATCGCGGGGAGAACGTCTGTGGGAGCGCGGACTTCAGTCCGCAGGCTGCGCTCAACGCGTTGTGGTACAGGAAGATGCGGACTAAAGTCCGCGCTCCAAGGTCACCACCGCACGATGGGGCACAGCGCAACAACCTCAATGCGGGTTCGGGCGATGATGGTCCGGCGTCGTCGTGGTACAGTGTTCTCATGGCGTTTCGGCCCGACTCGGAGGTGGAACGGTTTTGCGGGGAGTACTACCGCAACCTGGCCAGCCGGCCGTTGGAGCCGGACGATCCGTTCTACGTGCCCCTGCTGGAGCGCGACGAGCTGGTCAGCTCCGATCCCGTGCAACGGCTGTTGCACTGCATCCAGTGGCAGCCGTCCGAGAGCGTCCAGCTCTTCAGCGGATTCCGGGGCACGGGCAAGAGCACCGAGCTGCGCCGCCTGGCGCGGTCGCTCCGGGAGGCCGGCCACCTGGTGGTGCTGTGCGACATGGAGGACTACCTCAACCTCAGCATGCCGGTGGATGTCAGCGATTTCCTGATCGCCGTGGCCGGCGCTTTCGGGGAGAGCCTCCAGGCGGAGGATCTCCTCGGCAACGATCCGTCCGTCCCCTCGTACTGGGATCGTTTCACGTCCTTCTGCAAGACGAGGGTCGAGCCCACCGAGCTCGATCTCAAGGGGTTGAAAATCGGCCTCAAGGCGGACCCCAACTTCAAGCAGAAAATCCAGGAGCGGATGCGGGGCCACCTGGGCTCCCTGGTGGCCGACGTTCGGGAGTTCATGGCCGACTGCGTCCTCCGCCTCCGCAAGCGGCACGGCGAGGACCGCAAGGTCGTCCTGCTGCTCGACTCCATCGAGCACCTGCGCGGAACGTCGACCAACGCGGCGGAGGTCCACGCCTCGCTGGAAAACCTCTTCTCCGGCCATCCGGACAAGCTCCGCTTCCAGAGCCTGCACGTGGTCTACACCGTGCCCCCGTGGCTCAAGGTGCGCTCGCCCGGAGTGGAGGGCGATTTCGACGGTGGCGAGCTGCTGCCGTGCCTCAAGGTGCGCGACCGCAGCGGCGACCCGTTCGCGCCGGGGATCGGCGCCCTGGCCGAGGTGCTCGAAAGACGCGGCGACTGGCGGCGCCTTCTGGGCGGTGAGACGGCCCTCGAGACGATCGTCCTCGCCTCGGGCGGCTACCTGCGCGACCTCTTCCGGCTCGTGCAGTCGGTGCTCCTCCTCACTGCCCAGCGGAACGAGCTGCCCGTTCCGGAGGAGGCGGTCTCCCTGGCCATCGCCGACGTGCGGAACGACTACCTCCCCATCTCCCGCGAGGACGCCGTCTGGCTCGCCCAGGTCAACGAGACGCACCGGGCCGAGCTTCCGGCGGCGACCTCGCTGGCCGACCTCGCGCGTTTCTTCGACACCCACCTGGTGCTGTGCTACCGGAACGGGGAGGAGTGGTTCGACGTCCACCCCCTGATCCGGGAGCGGATCCGGCAGCACGTGGAGAACGCGGAGGACGGCACCGATCGGACGTAGGGCGATGCCCGCGGGCACGCTGGACCAAGCGTGGCACAAGCTCCGCCTGCATCTGCACTGGATGGATCAGCCGTGGATCGGCTTCGTCTTCTGCGAGGGCTCCGCCGCCTCCGCCGAGCTGATCCGCAGGACCCAAGCCGAGCTCTCAGGGCTCGGCCGGTCGCTCCGCGTCCTCCGTCCCACCACCCCCGGCGAGCTCCGCAACCTCTCCCACGAGCTTCTCAGCGCCGACACCTCCACCGAATGCCTCTGGGTCGAAGGGGTGCGCCTCGCCGTCGAAGGTGACGGGGCAGACGATCCGTGGATCGACGCCTGGTCGTGGCTGCTTCAGCGGCTCAACGAACGCCGCGAACGGATCCTCCGCCGGCTCCGCGCCGGCCTCGTGCTGTCTATGCCGCGCCGCATGAAACCGCTGGTGGCCGCCCTCGCACCCGACCTGTGGTCGATCCGCTCCCTGGCGCTCGACAGCGGCCCGGCCCGCCGTGACGATCGCGACACCAGCCTCATCCTCGAAGACGCTCGCGTCCACGACCGCGACTCGCGGACCGGCGGCGGCAGCACCCTGGCGCTCGCGCTCGCCGAGCTCCGGCGGCTCGAGCGCCGGCTGCCGGAGGCCCAGCCCGCCGAGCGAGAGCGTCTCCTCGAGGCCCTCGCCGGGGCCAGGCTCCGCGCCGCCGGGGAGCTGCTCGACGCCGGCCAGCCCTCCGACGCCCTCGAGCACGCCACCGCCGCCCTCGATCTCGCCGGGACGTCGCCCGCGTTGGCGGCGAGGGCCCACACCGTACTAGCCGGGGTCCACCGGGCTTTCGGCGAGCGTGAGGCCGAGGTCGACGACCTCGAGCGCGCCGTCGCCCTGTACCGCAAGCTCGAACCGGAGGGCGACCGGCCCGCCCTGGCAGAAGCCCTCCATCAGCTCGGCAACATGCTCTCCGCCCTCGGACGCCGCGAAGAGGCGCTCGATGCGACCGCCGAAGTCGTCGAAATCTACCGCCAACTCGCCGAGGACCGCCCAGACGCGTTCCTCCCAGACCTCGCCGGGAGCCTCAACAACCTCGGCGCCATGTTCTCCGCCCTTGGACACCGCGACGAGGCGCTCGAAGCAACCGCCCAAGCCGTCGAAATCTACCGCCAACTCGCCAAGGACCGCCCCGACGCGTTCCTCCCCGACCTCGCCGGGAGCCTTAGCAACCTCGGCATCAGGCTCTCCAACCTCGGACGTCGCGAGGAGGCGCTCGATGCAGCCTCCGAAGCGGTTCAGATCTACCGCCGACTCGTTAAGGACCGCCCTGGCGCATTCCTCCCCGACCTCGCCAGGAGCCTCAGCAACCTCGGCGCCGACCTCTCTGATCTCGGACGACGCGAGGAGGCGCTCGACGCAAGCTCCGAAGCCGTTCAACTCTATCGCCGACTGGCCGAGGACCGCCCCGCCGCTTTCCTCCCTGGTCTCGCCATGAGCCTCAACAACCTCGGCAGAGACCTCTCCCGCCTCAGACGACGCGAGGAGGCGCTCGACGCAACCTCTGAAGCCGTCCAAATCTACCGCCAGCTTGCCAAGAATCGCCCAGACGCCTTCCTCCCGGACGTCGCAGGGAGCCTCAGTAACCTAGGCATCTTGTTCTCCGGCCTCGGGCGGCACCAAGACGCCGTTGAAGTCGCGCGGGAGGCGGTGGAGATCTTCACGATGCTCACCGAACGATGGCCCGAGGCCTTCGCAGAAAAGCTTCGCGTGGCAACCCGGAACTTGCAGCGGGCCCTCCAAAATGTAGATGGCCGCCCCGAGGCCATACAGGCTCTCGGCCGCGCGCGGGATCTTCTCGAGCGGATCGGCGCGGAGTAGCGCGTCTCACCCGACCCTCACGACCTCTCCCGCGGCCAGGAACCAGAGCTCGATTCCGGGTGGCTCGGGCAGGGTGACGATGTACGTTTCAGCAGGCCAACGGGAAAGGTTGCACAGAATGCGCGTGCAGAGGTTGCCGCCCTTTCGAAATGATGCTCGCAGGAGCACTGCGGGCTACGGTTCGGAGCCACACGCACGTACACACAGGACCGGTGTTATGGACCCCTCGTGGCCATGCTGAGGCTATGTGATGCGAGAAGAAACTCTGACCACCTCGCATGCAACCTCATCGAGCCAAACGACGACGTTGTTCAGCCTCAGACTCCGGATGAGCCGTGGCGGTTCAGCGTCATCTTGAAAATCAGCTCGACGGCGCCGGCTCGAATGACGTCCCCCGAATGGAGCTTACGGACACGAATGCGCTCGTCGTTGACCGCCGTGCCGTTGGTCGTCTCAAGGTCGACGACGTAGAACTCTCCGTCCTTGGGGACAATCTTGAAGTGCTGGGCACTGACCGTTGGATCATTGATCTGCAACGAGTTGACCTTGGGAGCGCGTCCGACGGCGAAAACCTGATCGGACGGCAGCGTGTAGGTTCGAGCCGGCCGGCCGCGTTCCTTCAGCACGAGGACGGGGCGTTCGGTGAGAACCATCGTCTGTTCGAGCCCTTCCGGGAGCGGTTTCTTGGTAAAGATCGCTGGATCGAGGATCGATTCATCGCTCAATGACTCCTCGACCTCAGGGCTGGACGGTCCCGCGACCTTCTGAGTCTTCATCGCTTCCTCGAGCTCGCGGATCTGACAGTAGGGGCAGGTGTCCTCCCACGGCTGAAGCTCAGCGCCGCAGACTTCGCAATACCGCTTGGGGGGCGTTTTCTCACGCCGGAGAAGAATGACGAATACGGCGACGAGCAGAACGAGGATCAGAACCCACACGATCCACCAAGGGAATGCCGCCGGCTGTTTTTCTGCCGCCGCGGCGTGCCCGTGCGTCACCGGCGTGGCCACCGCGGCCGGTGTTGGAGCGGGTGCCGGTTGCCTCTGGGCGCCATGTTGCAAGACCGAATGCATGGCGGCTGTGACAGCAGACTCGATCCGCGAGAGATTGTCCTGGGTGAGTCTGCCCTCCCAGGCACCGCCGGTCACCAGCGCCAGCCGTCTTAGACTCTTCGAGTTGATCCTTCGCCCGCTGCCCGTCGAGATGATGTGGACATCGTTGGCAGTGCACATTCGCGCCACGTCGTCGACGGTCGTTGCCGAGTTCTCATCGAAACCATCGGTCACGAGGACGATGACGCCACCGCCCTTCATGGCCCGTGCCGCCATAAAGAGCGCATCGTTGAGGAGGGTGTAGTGACCGCCGAGCTTGAGCTTTGACAGGGCTTCGCTGGCCTCGGCCGGCGTTGACCCGGCGGGCGCCAGCCATACCGGCGAATCGTTGAAGGCGATCACACCGACGGGGGTGCCTGCGCGGAAAGATGCGATGAGCGTCCCAATATCTTCCTTGATCTGCGCAAGGTCGTGGTTTGAGAGCGACCGGCTCGTGTCGATGGCACAGACGACCTGCGGTTTCCCGGCGTTGGGAGACGCCGCGACGGCCGCCGGGATCAGGACCGCTGCAAGCACAAGAAGCGCCCATCCGGTGCGCATCCGGCTGATGAAACGAAAACGAAGAACGCCGATACCATGCCGCGCCATGACGAAACCCTCCGGATCTTCTACTGTATCAGCTTCTGAAATTGCGATGATGCCAATCGCGTGACCGCTATCACATGCTGAACCGTTCCGCCTGCTATCACCTCCAGCTCAAGGCGGCAACGGCTCAGTTCGTGCAGGATCACGAGACCGTAGTAGAATGACGCGCTCCAAAACGGGGCTGGGAGAGGTCATGACAACAATCCATGTCGCTCATTCACCCGACTCAGACGACGCCTTCATGTTCTACGCGCTTGCAAAGAAGAAGATCGACACGGGCGATCTCGACTTCGAGCACGTGCTCTCGGATATCGAGACCCTCAACCGCGAGGCGTTCAACGGCACCTACGAGGTAACGGCTGTGTCCATCCATGCGTACGTCCACCTCGACGGCCTTTACGCCCTTTTGGATTCCGGAGCGTCTATGGGGGATAACTACGGTCCCGTCGTCGTGGCGCGAGAGGCCATTCCCGAGGAAAGACTCTCCCAGATGAACGTGGCGATCCCTGGGACACTGACATCGGCGGCGCTGGCCCTGAAAATGTGGAATCCAGGCGCCCGGACGACGGTGATGCCTTTTGATGCCGTCGGGGAGGCGGTGCTCGCCGGCACCGTCGACGCCGGAGTCGTGATCCATGAAGGACAGCTGACGTGGCGGGACGAGGGGCTGGTCAAGCTGGCCGACCTCGGCCAGTGGTGGGCCGGTTTGACAGACGGCCTTCCACTTCCCCTCGGTGGCAACGTGATCCGGCGTGATCTCGGGCCTGAAATGATGCGGCGCGTGGCTGATCTCCTGCGTGCCTCGATCGAATATTCCCTCAAACACCGGGACGAGGCGCTGGATTACGCGCTCGAATTTGGCCGGGGGATCTCCAGGGATAAGGCTGACCGTTTCATCAGCATGTACGTCAATGACCTGACGGTCAGCTACGGGGAGCGAGGACGGAGGGCAGTCAACGAGTTTCTCACGCGGGCGCAGCGGCTCAATCTGATTCCTCGAGTGCCAAAGCTGGATTTCATCGGTGCCTGAATCACAGAAGCTTGTTGCCGCTTCACGATGAACCGGATTCGGGCACTACCTGGATGAACCGGGCTCGTGTGCAGGCGCCTGAGGAAGACGGAGGGGAGCTGCCGCTGCGCCGATGAGCGCGATCACAGCCAAAGCGCCCCAGACGATGGGCCACGACGAGGTCGCATCCCGGATCGCTCCCGCGGCGGCCGGACCTGCCAGCGTGCCGAGATTCGAAAACGCCGTGATGAACCCGAACGCGAAGCCGATCTGAGCCGGTGACACGATGCGAGAGGGGAGTGAGTAGACGGCCGTCGGGACCGTAGCCGCAGCCGTTCCGATCAGCAGCATGGCTGCCAACGGTGGCAGGAGCCTGGCAGCCATGAGGGCGAGGACAGCTGCGAGGATGAGCTGACCTGTCGCTGCCCAAAGCGCAGGATTTCCGAAGCGGTCGATCAGATGTCCGACCAGCGGGTTGCACAGGAGCGAAACCCACGTGATTGCCGTGACGGTGAGCAGGCCTTTGGAACCACCACCGGCCCACTGTGGTGCGAACGTGAAGACCGAGGCGAAGGCGGCAAAGAAGAACATCCAGGAGGTGGCGAGGAGGTTCAGAGGCCGTGAGACACGTTTGGCCGGGCGGATGTTGGCAACCTTTGCTGGCTGACGGGGGTCGCTGGGAATGGCCAGCAGGTGGAAGGGGAGCGCGATGACCACGACCACCGCAAGGATGCCGAGCTCGCCACGCCAACCGGCGATCCTGAGAAGATCGCCGTGGAAGGAGAAAATCACGATCATGCTGGCGGGATAGACAGCGTTGAAGAGTCCCATGGCCAGTGAGAGCTCACGGCCGGCAAAGGCTTGAGAAATCACACGTGCAAGCAGGAGATTCATGACGAGCCCGCCCACACCGAAGAGGAGTCTGCCGATGAGCAGGACCGGATAGTCGCGGGCGAGCGCGAAGAGGACGGCCCCGGCGATCATGGTCATCAGTCCGGCTGCGCCGGCGGGCCGGGCGTTCCACCGGTCGACGGCGGCACCGAGCGGGATCGAAAGGAAGACGGCCGGAACAGCGATTGAGCCCATCAGAAGGCCAACCTGCAGATTGTCGAGGCCAAGACGAGCCATCAGTTGTGGAACGAGGGGAGGAACCGCAAAGAACGTCAGGCCGACCGAAAAGAAACTCAAGAGCGCGGACGCCAGGATCAACCAACGGCGCGTGCTTGAAACCATGGATGGATTGTATCCTGGATCGTGCGTGATCCGTCCGCAGCAGGTGCGGCACGTCAACCGGCGCGAACTTTTTCCGGCGCAATGCCGTAATCTTTAACGTAGCCGCCGCTGAAGGTTGGATGCGGCAAAGCGTGGAGGGACGGATGCAGATCGAATTTTTCGCACCACTCGGCAGGGCGTGGGGGAGGACCAAAGAGATTCTCTTTCGCCCGTTCATGCTGGAAACGTGGCTCGTGATGGGGTTTGCCGCGTGGCTTGCAAATCTCTTCCACGGTGGAAGCTTCGGGGTCAACGGAAACTTTCATCGCGGCGGGCACCACCCATCGATTGCGTTTCATCATTTTGGAGCGGCGCTAGGCCGTTTCATGGACAAGGTTGCGGCCAGTCCCGGTACGCTGATGTTGCTGGTGTTCGGCGGTCTCCTGGTTTTGATGATCGCAGTTGCGTTGCTCTGGGTCAGCTCCAGGGCGAAGCTGGTCTTCCTCGATAACGCTGTAACCGGCAACGCACGGATTGTCGAGCCGTGGAAACGCCTCGGGCCTTTGGGTGATTCGTTGTTCCTGTGGCGCCTCGCGTTTGGCCTGATTTCGGTTTTGACGATGGCGCTCCTTGCGGCTGGAGCGGTGGGACTCGGTGTGCTCGGCGCGGCTGGCATGCCCGGCTTCATCCACCGTGGAATCCTCTTCTTCGTGTTTCTTGGCATCGCTGTCATGCTGGCAGCGATCCTCTTGCTGTTCATTCGCCTCTGGGTGGAAAGCTTCATCATTCCGGTCATGTACCGTTTCAACTTGAGCGTGCTGGGAGCCTGGAAGGCGTTCCTGCCGTGGCTGCAGGAATACGCCGGGGCCTTCGTGGTCTATAACCTGTTCGTGATTCTCCTCGCCGTCGTTGCCGGTATGTGTATCGTTGCCCTTGGCCTGATGACCTGTTGCATTGGATGGCTGATCCTCGCTCTCCCGTACGTGGGGACCGTGATCCTTCTGCCGGTGTGGATAACGTACCGGCTGCTTGGCCCAATTTTCCTCGAGCAGCTCAACCCGGATTTTGCGATCATCGCTGCTCATGATCGTGAAGCGACCCGAGCAGAATCGTGAAGGATCACATGGAGCCAGAGATGTGCAGCCTCAGGTGAGCGATGCTTCGGGTCAGGTATGATCCCGGTCAGAAAGTCCGGGACCGAGGGGAGGGTCAACTCCCCGTGAGCACCGCCCGGAGTCTGGAGCTCGGCATGGAAACGGTACGGGTTGCCATCGCGTCGAACGATGGCACAACGCTGGCGCACTCTCACATGGGGGACGCCACCTCGTTTCTGGTATACGACATTTCGAGGGGGGCTGCTCCAGTACGAATCGCCGTCCGTGACAACACGGTTCGCCACATGGGGCACGCCGGCTCCGGCAAGATGGGCTCGGTTGCACGCATTCTTGACGATGTCGATGTGTTTGTATCGGGACGGATGAGCCCCAACTTCAAGAAGCTCGCTGCCCAGACACGTTTTCAACCCGTTGTCGTCCGGACCGAACAGATCGATGAGGTGCTGAAACTGCTCGTGGGTTCCTTCGATGCCGTCGCACATCTGGTCGCAGCACGAAGAAGGGGTGAGAGACCGCAGACGGTCCTGCGGTTGCCCGACGAGGGTTCAGCCACCAGCTTAGGCTGATCTTCGCTCAGGCCTTGGAATCGTGGACCCAACCTTGCGTTTGACTTCCGAGGACGGGCCAACGGCCTGACGTGTCGTCATCCTGCCAGTTTTCGAGTAAATCGAGGAGAACGTCGACAACGGCGGGATCAAACTGGTGCCCGGACTCCCGGCGCAGCTCCGCAGCGGCCTCGGTGACTGCGAGAGCGCTGCGATAGGGGCGGTCATTGGTCATCGCGTCGAAGGCATCGACCACCGCGATGATCCGCGCCTCGAGCGGAATTTCTTCTCCTTGGAGACCGAAATAGCCTGGGTATTCCACGTCGGTCCGGCCGTCCCACCTTTCCTGGTGATACCGGATAAACGGAATTGCGGGGCGAAGGAGGTCGACCGTCTCAAGAATGTCAACGCCGATGGTCACATGGCTTTCCATGATTTTCCGTTCCTCTGGCGTCAAGGGGCCGCGTTTGTTGAGAACGAGCTCTGGAACACCGATCTTCCCGATGTCGTGAAGGATGGCGGCATAGCGGAGGATTTCCAGACGGGACCCGTCGACACCCATGCGGCGGCCGACGCGGGAGGCGAGCTTGGCGACGCGCTGGACGTGCCCCTCGGTCGTGCTATCCTTTGCCTCAATTGCCGCCGCCAGCGCCGTGACAACGCTTTCAAAACTCTTTTGCAGCAGCCTCCTGTGGTCATCCAGTTTGTGGAGCAAAACTCTGTTCCGGCCGGAGAAAATACCGGCAACGATCGCTGCGACGATAAAAACGGCGAGCGTGACGTACGTCGTCATCACCGCCTGGAAGACGGCTGGACGGCCGGCCGGAAGCAGGAGATGCACGACCTCAGCAACGTAGGCAAGGCCGGCAAGACCCGCTGCGAAGAGACCACCGCCGACCCCGCCTGAGATCGCCCCTGCCAGGACCGGCCCGACCAAGAACGCGCCAAGCCAGTGGATGTTGATCCCCGTCTCAGGGACCAGGATTTCCATGGCGGCGATATCGATGGCAATGAGAATCAGCATTGGAAAGATGGTGCGGCGGTTTGTCAGCCACTGGCGAAACCACCTGTCGGCCTCATCATCGAGAAGGAGCGCTGGTTTGACGAAAAGGAGGGTGGGAAACGCCACGAGGAAGATAGCCATCGTGTCACCGAGAAACCAGGTGACAAATGACATCGCCGTCTGCTGAGCGGTCAGTGGCATCACCGCCCACGTCCGGATGCCAATGACGCCGGTCAGTGCGGAAATGCCGGTGTTGAGCAGCGCCCCGTACAGAACCATGTGCAGCACCCGGTGCTTCGTCGATCCCTCGCCGGCCAGGTGGGCTACCGCCGGGATTGCGGCTTCGATGGCGCCAGCGAGGGCGAAGAAGACCAATTGTTGTGGGCCGAGAGCTGCGGGGCCCCAAGGGGAGATCAAAAAGCCCACAAAAACAGCCGCGACGCCCCACCAACGGAAGAGGACACCTCCGAGCACGGCGATGGCCGCAGCGGGGAAGAGAAGGGCAACACCATAGCCGACGTTGAACGTCGAGCTCAACGAATTGGCCATGGCTGTCAGCAGCACGATACTGATGAGGCCAAGAGCCTGGCCGATCCTTACCACGACTTTTGTTTCCACCCTTGTAACCCTCCGTCCGGCCCTGCATTCATCCGAGACTCGCACGTGCGTTGAGGTGGGTACGGCGCATGAAAAAGAACCTCATTCCGGCCCGAGGCTCCACACACGCCGTGCACGCACGTTGTCCGTGACTCATCCCTTCGAGGCTACCACAACCATGGCGTGCCGCAGCCCTGTCTGCTCCTTGAGGTTGTTGCGCTGTGCGGAACT
>WGCW01000005.1 GCA_015493585.1 Acidobacteriota bacterium | reverse complement strand
GGCCTCCCCAAAGTCTGGATGTCTCAACTGCCACCACGGCATCGAGCCGATCCGGGCGCCAGGCTCGCCAATGATGCGAAAGATTATGGCGATGGGCGCGGCGGCCGGCGATCCCGCGGGCTGCGTCATCTGTCACGGAGGCAATCCAAGGGCAACGACCCGGCGTGCTGCACATGCCGGAACGTTCTATGCCGATCCCGGGAGTCCATGGATCAACGAGAAAACGTGCGGCATCTGCCACCGGACGGAGGTGCGCGCGCAGTGGCAGAGCCTCATGATGACCGAGGCGGGCAAGATCCACGGCACGGCGTGGGGTGCCGGGCTCCAGGGATACGAGCACATATGGGGAAATTACGACGTATCGAACCCGGCCGATCCTCACTCCCGGCTCGGCACGAAGGCGTACCAGGTGTACAAGGCTAAGCTCAAGGCGCTCCAGCCGAAGGTATTCCCGGACCGGATGTCGGCGCTGCCCCCTGCTCCGTCCGCCACCGGCGTCACCAAGGATCCACGCACGGCAGCCTTCACCTACATTCGCCAGGAGTGCGAGCGGTGCCACCTCGCCGTTCGCGGCCGTCAGACACGGGGAGACTACCGGGGGATGGGTTGCTCCGCATGCCATATACCGTACAGCAACGAGGGGCTGTACGAAGGGTCGGATCCAACGATTCCCAAGGATCAACCGGGGCACCTGCTCATCCACAGTATCCAGGCAACCCGCCAGGCAAAGGTGACGGTCCACGGCCACACCTACAGCGGTGTGCCTGTCGAAACATGCACCACCTGCCACGACCGGGGCAAGCGGATCGGAGTCTCTTTCGAAGGCCTGATGGAGTCAGCCTACACCTCACCGTGGGGTGCCACGGGGCAGGCGCAGCCCAAGCTCCATACCAAGCGGTACATTTCGATGAAGGGTGACATCCACAACACGAAGTACGGCATGATCTGCCAGGACTGTCACACCAGCGAGGACATCCACGGTGATGGATTCCTTGCCGGAAGCACCCTTGGATCGGTCGAGATCGAGTGCACCGACTGTCACGGGACCCCGCAAAAGGACCCCTGGGAGCTTCCGCTTGGCTACGGCGACGAGTTCGGACGCAAACGTGGCACGAAGCCCCGGGGCGTTGCCAGAACGCTCCTCCCGTTCCAGAAGACGGGCACCGTCTATCCGCCGGAGGACGGCTACCTGCTGTCGGCTCGTGGCAATCCGCTGGGAAACGTCGTTCGCAGGGGCAATGAGGTGATCGTTCACACCGCCGGCGGCAAGGACCTCGAGCTCAAACCGCTCAAGTTGCTGGCGCGAACCGGAGGGCTCAGCCTCAACGGCCGCGTAGCCATGGTCTCGATCGGACGCCACATCGATACGATGGAGTGCTACTCGTGCCACGCCCAGTGGGCTCCGCAATGCTACGGCTGTCACGTCAAGATCGACTATTCGAAGGACGCTGAGGCGTACGACTGGGTTGCGGCGGGACACGACCGGCTCCGTCCCGGGCACCGCGCCGAGGCTCGCGATCCGGCGCCAGAAGCGCTCATGATCCCCGGACACGTTTCGGAGCAGCGGTCGTACCTGCGGTGGGAAGACCCAGCGCTGGGGATAAACGGTGAGGGAAGGGTTACCCCCCTGATCCCCGGCTGCCAGGTCGTCTACACCATCGTGGGACCAGACGGAAAGACGCTCGTCCGGAACAAGATCTATCGCACCCCTCCGGGCACCGAGGGGGCGGGGCCCAAGGGGCAACTGTCGATCAACATGGCGCCGGTTCAGCCACACACCAACGGTCATGCGCGCTCGTGCGAGTCGTGCCACGCCTCGCCCAAGGCCGCAGGGTACGGGATTGACGGCGGACGGGCCACCGGTTCGTGGGATGCCGGCCGCATCGTCGATCTTGCCGCTCCGGACGGCACGATCCTGGCGGCGCACGCCAAAACCCAGATCGAACCGATTCCCGGACTCGTCGCCGACTGGTCCCGCGTGGTGTCCGAACGGGGCACGCAGCTCCAGACGGTCGGCGATCACTGGACCCTCTCCCGCCCACTCAACCAGGCCGAGCGCGGCTACCTCGACAGGCGGGGGCTCTGCCTCGGCTGCCACCAGGAAATCCCGAAGGCCTCACTGGCGGTCAGCGTGCTGCATCACATCGCCGAAGTGACGGGCCAACTCCCATCGACACCCCAGCGGCATGCCAACCTCCTTCGCAAGATCCTGCTGACGGCCGCGTGGGCCCAGGTGGGTGGCATGGTTGTCGTCGTTCTGATCGCTGCCGTGCTGGTCATGCTCTTCATCCGGAGGCGAAAGCGGGGAGCTTAGTAAATCTCAGTGGGTGCGGCCACCCGCAGGCAGCCAGGAACTGCATTCTTGAGGAACGAGGCGCCGCCGGGCGACACAGCTCTTGAGCTGCCAGGAAGGACCAGACGGCGCAACGGAGGACCACCGGAGAACGCGACCGGCCTCTCCCATGTGAAAAACCAATCAGTGTAGACACCACGAAAGCCCCGGTGCAGCCACGCTTCCACATGTCTCCGGCCATTGACCGTGTGGACCATGGCCGCAGCGCCAAGTCCTTTGAGGCTCTCGACGAGGTAGGGGTCCCATCGCGACGTGCTCATCGTCACGACCGGCACATTCCCCTCGATGACCGTCGCAATCACGGCATCGTCACTGATCCCGGTCCGGTACAGGGTGAAAATCACCGTGGCGAATGGTCCGAACTGCGCTTCGATCCTAGCAACATCGAGCCACTGATCTGCGAAGTAGAACTGGGGGATGATCCGCCTGATCAGTTGCGGGTCAATCGAGGCCGCCACCGTAGCGATCTGGAGCAAGGAAGAGGCAAAATCGTCCTTGGTGTCGGTGATGAGGTACATCTGCGGCTGCGTCTCCATGATCGACAGGAGCGTCCGCAGATCGATCAGCGTGAAACGCCCATCGAAGGTATGTGAAAGAAACTCTTCGGTGGAAACCTCTTCCACCGGGACGGTCAAACCGACGTGTGACTCGAGCCCCCTGTGGAAACAGACGAGATCACCATCGGCGGTGAATGAGAAATCCACCTCGAAGAATCTCGCGCCCAGAGCGAGGTTATGTTCGAGCGCTTCGAGCGAGTTCGTGTAGATGTGTCCCTCGATGCCGCCGAGCGCGTGCGCAAACAACACGTTGGCCGGCAGCGTGAAGGGATGATGACCTAGCCCACCGGAGAGCCGTCCTTTCGCCGTTGCAGGCTGGGCCGCCAGAACACAGAGAACAACCGCTGGGATCCAGAGAAAACGACGGCGCAAAGGCAAACGTGATGCGCTCATTGTGTCCGGTGCACTGCGCTGACGCCGGCGTTACGAGGCGGACGGATTGTACGTCCGCGATGCGAGCTCCCGGTCGATCATGAAGTGGCCGTTCTTTGAGCCCTCGACCAACCTGAGCTGCTGCACGATCGCCTTCACTGACGCTTCCTCTTCCACCTGTTCCGTAATGAACCACTGGAGGAAGAACTCTGTGGCGTGATCCTTCAGCTCGCGGGCCAGCTCCAGCAGATTCCCGAGCAGGGCCGTCACCTTCTGCTCGTGTGCGTATGCCGCCTCGAAAACTTCCAGAGCAGATCGCCACTCCGTTGGGGGCGCATCGAACGCCTTCAGGACCGCGCGGCCGTCGCGCTCCATCACATAATCAAAGATTTTCTCACCATGTTCGATCTCCTCCCGGTACTGCACGCGCATCCAGTTCGACGCGCCGGGCAGGTCGATCGAATCCAGGTAGGACGACATCGACAGGTAGAGGTAGGCGGAATAAAACTCCGCGGCCACCTGTTCGTTCAACGCTTCTTGCATCTTTTCGTCAATCATGTCTGTTCCTCCACGATCTACTTTTCTGACGTCCAACGAGGGGCGTCTGCCCCCCGCAACTCTTCCGGTAGGATACTCCGTTTCTGTGTTGGCGTCGTCAGTAGTTCTCTCCAAGCAGCTCAAAGTAGGACCGGGGATGTGCGCACGCCGGACAGACGGCGGGCGCTTCGGGTCCCTCGTGGATGTAGCCACAGTTCCGGCAGCGCCAGATGACCGTGTTTCCACGCTTAAATACCCGGCCCGCTTCGAGGTTGGCGGCGAGATCGAGATAACGCTTTTCGTGCTGCTTCTCTGCGACGGCGATCGCCTCGAAAACCCGAGCGATCTTTTCGAACCCCTCCTCGCGGGCGACCTTCGCAAACTCCGGGTACATCGTCGTGTGCTCGTAATGTTCGCCCGCCGCAGCCGCCTTCAGATTCTCGAACGTATTGCCAATCACGCCCGCCGGAAAGGCTGCGGTGATCTCGACCTCACCACCCTCCAGGAACCCAAACAGACGCTTGGCGTGCTCGGCCTCCTGATCGGCGGTCTCCGTAAAGATCGCCGACATCTGCATCAGCCCTTCCTTGCGCGCCTTCGAAGCATAAAAGGTATAGCGATTCCGCGCCTGCGACTCTCCGGCAAACGCGATCAGCAGATTGGCTTCCGTTTGTGTCCCCTGCAGTTTCATGTCATCCCTCCTTGCATTTTGCCCTGACGGCCTCTCACAACCGGATGCCATCACACTCATCGGCGACGATGTAGACCGCATGTCCATCCGGATCAGCCTGCTTTGGCCGGACCGTTCGCCGCCAGGGTAGAGCTTCCTCCACACCCGGTCAAATCAGCGCCTTGAGCGCACAAAGGGAGGCATTCCAATCGAGTGAGCATCAGCCACACCCTGGGAATGTTGGCGCGAGGCCGCCCGGAGCGCCGAGATTCAAGCCAAACGAGCTTCCCTCTACACCAAGAAGCGTACTAGGGACACTGTTCACCTCTTCCGCTCACTCAAAAACCCATCTTCACCACGCCTCCCTCAGCCCTCTTGACCTCCACAAGCACCCCGCTGCCACCGTTGCCAAGAGCCAATCGCTCTCAGCAGCCTTCCTCAGGCGCACCTTCCCTACGCCACTCCCTCGATCCGTCAGTTTTTGTGCTCAGTCCCGCTCAGAAGACGACAGCCGTGCTCCTCTGCTCCTTCAACGAGAGGTGAATCCCACCAAGCTGCTTGATCGGATTCTTCCTCCTTACGTACCGACCCTCCTCCCTCATCCGC
>WGCW01000004.1 GCA_015493585.1 Acidobacteriota bacterium | reverse complement strand
CGGCAGGGGTGCGCCCCTTCCTGATCCTCGCCCCCCGCCATCCCGAGCGTTTCGATGATGCAGCCGCCATCCTGGCCAGCCGCGGGCTCGCGACCGTTCGGCGCTCGGCGCTCGATCTCGCTCCGGAGCGTCCCGACGCCCTGCTGCTCGACACGATCGGTGAGCTCGGCCGCGTCTACCGGTACGCGTCGGCGGCCTTTGTCGGCGGCTCACTCGTCCCAACGGGTGGCCACAATCCGCTCGAACCCGCCGCGTGGGGAGTTCCCGTGCTGACCGGACCCCACATCTTCAACTTCGAAGAGATCTACGCCGATCTCACCGCCGCCGGCGCCGCACGGATCGTCTCGAGCCCCCGTGAGCTCGGAAGCGTGCTTGCGGCGTGGCTGTCCGAGCCTGAGGCCGCCGCCGCACGTGGGGCCGCGGGCCGCCAGGCGGTCGACGCCAATCGTGGGGCCGCCGGCCGAACGGCCGCCGAGCTCCTCGAGCTTGCCCGAACTACGCGGCGCCAGCCCGGCTGATGGTACCCTCGGACCGGTGAAAGCGTCGATGCTTCTGCTGCCGTTGACGCCGGTGTACGGCGCCGTGGTCCGTACCCGGGCTGCGGCGTACCGCCACGGCATCCTGCACCGCGCCACACTCGATGTGCCCGTGGTCTCCGTCGGCAACCTGAGCTTCGGAGGCACGGGCAAAACCCCGATGGTCATCGCCCTCGCCCGGGACCTGATCCGCCGCGGGCGGCGCCCGGCCATCCTGACCCGCGGATACGGCCGCAGCGATCGCGCACCGGTCGTCCTTCTCGGCCCCGATCCCGTCGCCAGCGCCGCGCAGGCGGGGGACGAGCCGCTGGAGATCGCCCGGCAGCTGCCCGGTGTTCCGGTCATCGTCGATGCCAACCGCATCCGCGGCGGACGAGAGGCGATCCGTCACCACGCGGACATCGTCCTCCTCGATGACGGGTTCCAGCACCTCAAGCTCGCCCGGGATCTCGATCTCGTGCTCGCCGATGCCAGCGATCCGTGGGGCGGCGGCCACCTCCCCCCGATCGGCCGGCTGCGCGAGCCGCTGACCGCGCTTCGCCGAGCCAACGCCCTGATCGTTACCAAGCTCAATCCGGACAACGAGGAGCTGGCCAACATCGCTGCCACGCTCGACCGCCGGGGCGTTGACCTCCCGGTGTTTGGAGCGCGGCTCGAGCCGGTCCGGTGGGTGACGCCCCGCGGTGAGCAGCCGCCCGGGGCGATCGCTGGCCGCCGCGTCGCCGCCTTCGCCGGGATCGGCCGTCCTCAGGGGTTCGTTGCCACGCTCGAACGGCTCGGAGCCGTCATCGCAGCTACCTTCTGGCGTCCCGATCACCATCGCTGGACGGCCGGGGAGGTCAACCGCATCGTTGAGCAGGCTGGCCGTGAGGGGGCCATCCCGGTGACGACGTCGAAGGATGCGGTCAAGCTCCCTCCGGACGCCGGCGCCTGGGTCCTCGAGGTCGAGATGAGGCCCACCGGCGGGAGCTGGGATCCGCTCTGGGCGCTCGCGCCGGAGGTCCCCGGATGAGCCGGCGGCGTTCGGCGTTGCGCAACCGAGCCGAGTACGGCGCCTACCTAGCGGCCCGTTTTCTCGCGCGCCATGCCGGCCCCCGTTTGACGGCCCGCGTCGGGGCTGCGCTTGGCGATCTCTACCGCGTCACGGGCCGAAGGCGGAGAGAGATCCTCGAGTTCAACCTCTCATTGGCCTTCCCGCAGCTCGACGCAATCCGGCGGGCGCGGCTCGAGCGGGACGTCGCCCGGCACTTTGGCCGCGTCACGCTCGATGCCCTGCGGCTGACGAAGGCGACACCCGAACAGCTCCTCAGCGAGGTCGATATCGAGGGCCGCGGCAATCTGGAAGCAGGGCTCGCCCGGGGCAAGGGGGTGTTTCTGCTCTCCTGTCACATCGGCTCCTGGGAAGTCGCCGCGCTCGTTGCGGGGCTGATCATCCCGGCTGGGTTTGCCGTCGTCAACCGTCCGCTCGACAACCCATTGCTCGAGGAGGAGCTCGAACGGCTCCGCGGGCTCTTTGGAAACCGCGCCCTGGGCAAGGAGAGCATTACCCGGGAGCTTCTCCGGCTGCTCCGGCGTGGCGGCGCCGTCGGTATCCTGATCGATCAGCGCACACTCGAGGACGAAGGGGTTCAGGTGCCGTTCTTTGGGCGCCCGGCGTGGACCCATCCCGCGCTTGCCCGCCTGTGCCTGCGGACCGGCGCGCCCATCGTGCCGATCTGGGGGCTCTGGGATGCGCCCGGCCGCTACACCGTCCGCTTCGATGCGCCGGTCTTCCCCGATGAGCTCGATCCTGGCGAACGCAACGAGGTAGACCTGACGGCGCGCCTGACCCAACTGATCGAAGATGTCATCCGCGAGCGGCCAGCCCAGTGGCTCTGGTACCACGACCGCTGGCGCGAGCTGCGTCTTCAGTCCCGGGCGGATCAGCAGCGGTGAACCGCATCCGCTCCGTGCTGGGGCGCCTGACCTGGGCGCTGTGGGCCGTCACCGTTGGAGGTTTCGCGCTGACGATCGCCGGCGGTGCCGTGCTGGCTGGGCACGTCATCTGGGGGGTGCCGTCGAGCCTCAACCGGTTCGGCTGGCTCCACGGTCCGCTCTGGCTGGTCGCCGTGGGTCTCGGGCTGCAGGCGTTCGTAACGCTGGAGCTTGCCAGGATCTTTGGCCGCTGGTACGCCCGCCTCTCGCATCCGTCCGGCCGGTAGGCGAATCAACCGGGATCGTCACGAACGAGCGGGTGTGTCAGGCAGTGGGGACCGCCACGGGCACGGGAGATCTCGAAGCTTTCAAGGAGGAGGCAGACGCGCTGGCCGGCGTCGAGATCAACCTCCGCCCTGCCGAGGAGCACGTCGCGCGCCTTGACGACGGAGAAGCCGCGGCGGTCGAGCTCCTCGGCCGTCCGGACGTTGCGGTCATAAAGAGCGATGACGCCCGGCGCCAGTGCCAGGGCGTTGGCGCCGTCGGTCCACTGCTCCCGCTGCTGGGCGACGATGTCTTCCCCGCCGCAGGGGACCGGTTCGAGGTCAATCCCTCGGGCCGCGAGGGCGTGGAGCAGGTCTCCGCGCGGCTGGGGCGCCGGCGTCGCGGCCTGAAGATCGAGCTCAAACGTCTCTGCCGTCTCTCCATGACCGGCGAGGATCACCTGCGGTGAGACCAGGGCCGCATCGCGGTCGACCGGGGTGATGACGGTATCCAGGTGCATGTAGGCCCTGCGCCGTGGCAGGTGCACGATCTCGATGAACCGCGGAGCGCCGTCTTGTCCCCCAAGCTCGTGAGCCAGGTGCTCGACGGCGGTCAGGTTCGTCCGTTCCGAAACACCGACGGCGATCACATCGGGAGCGAGAACGAGGACGTCGCCCCCCTCCAGACGCGGGCGGTGGAGCCCAAGGAAGAGCCGCTGACCGGATGGGGGCTCCAGCGGATCGGCGAGCATCTTCCCGCCGAGGCCCGGATGGAACTGAAAGATCGTCCTGGAGAGGATCCCCTCCCGCCACCGCGCGGGCGTCGCCATCGCCGCCGGGATAACGCCGGATCCAACGACGACCTGTGGATCGCGTTGAAACGACCAGTTCGGCACCGGCGGCATGCAGTAGAGATCCCGGATCTCAATCCCGTCGCCATCATCGCGGCGGATCCCGGAGATCAGCATCGCGGCGAGGCGATCCGGTGGCGCCTCCCGAAGTTCCGGCCACCGTTTCGGCGGCAGCTCCGAAAGTACGATCGACAGGACCCAATCACGCGCCTGCTCGCTCTTCAGACTCTCGATCAGCATGTCGCGCGCCTCGAGCACCTGGACGCCGAGCAGTTGCATCAGCCGCCTGAAGAGCCGGTGCTCCTCCCGCGCCCGTTCCCCGAAGAGGATGTCGTCGAAGAGCAGCTCCTCCATCATCGCCGGCACCATCTGGTCGACCTCTGCGCCGGGCTCATGAACGAGCACTGTCCGCAGCCTCCCAACCTCAGACGTCACGTGAAGCATCGGCCCTCCCGCTGTCAGAGTAGCAGCTCCGTTGACGCCTTTGCCAAAGGCGGGGCGCTGGCGGCAAAGACACCGTATACTTTGCGTGGAGGATCCGATGAGCACCATCGACGGCTTCGATCATCCGCTGGCAGGACGGTACGCATCGCCTGAAATGCTCAGGGTCTTTTCACCACGGACCCGGTACACGACGTGGCGCCGCCTCTGGCTTGCCCTCGCCGAGGCCGAACGGGAGCTGGGGCTCGAGATTCCCGAGGAGGCGCTCCGCCAGATGCGCGCTCATCTCGACGTCACCGCTGCCGATTTCGACCGGGTCCGTCAGCTGGAACAAAAGACACGCCACGATGTCATGGCCCACCTTCACGCCTTCGCCGAGTCTGCACCAGCTGCACGGCCGTTTCTTCACCTCGGCGCGACCTCGGCGTTCGTCGGTGACAACACCGATCTGATCCTGATGCATCAGGCGTCGGTGCTCATCGAGCGGCGTCTCCTCGGCGTCATTGCCAGCCTGAGCGCGTTCGCCCGCCGCTGGGCTCATCAGCCGGTGCTCGGTCACACGCACTTTCAACCGGCTCAACCGACGACGCTCGGCAAGCGCGCCTGCCTCTGGATTCAGGATCTCGTCTTCGATCTCGAGCGCCTCCGTTTCGAGATGGGCCGGCTGAAGCTCCGGGGCGTCAAGGGAACGACCGGGACCCAGGCGACGTTCCTCGAGCTCTTCGGCGGGGACCATGCCAAGGTGCTTGAGCTCGACCGGCGCGTTGCTGCGAAGCTCGGTTTTGACTCGACGTACGCGGTGACCGGGCAGACATACCCGCGCAAGGTCGATGCGTTCCTCCTCGATGCCCTTGCAGGCATCGGTCAGTCCGCGGCGAAGATGGCCACGGACATCCGGCTCCTGGCGCGGCTCAAGGAGGTCCGCGAGCCGATGGCGGAGGGCCAGGTCGGTTCGTCAGCGATGCCGTACAAGGCAAACCCGATGCGGTCCGAACGGGTGACGTCCCTGGCGCGGTGGTTGATCTCGATGGCGGCCAACCCCGCCCATACTGCCGCCGCCCAGTGGCTGGAGCGAACACTCGATGACTCGGCCAACCGCCGCATGGCGATCCCCGAGGCGTTTCTGACCACGGACGCCATCCTGCGCATCCTGCACAACCTCGCCAGCGGACTGCACGTCTTCCCCGCTATGATCCGGCGCAACCTCAACGAAGAGCTGCCGTTCATGGCCTCCGAAGCGATCCTCATGACCGCGGTCGAACGGGGCGGCGACCGGCAAACCGTTCACGAGCGGTTACGGCTCCACGCCCGCGCAGCGGCGCATACCGTCCTCGAAGAGGGCGCGCCCAACCCCTACTTCGACCTCGTCGCTGCTGACGACACGATCCCGGTCAGCCGGGAGGAGCTCGCACTGCTGCTTGATCCCGCCCGGTTCATCGGCCGTGCGCCCGCGCAAGTTGCCGCCTTCCTCGACGAAATCGTCGCCCCGCTGCTTGCCGGCGCCACCGATCTTCCCGAAGCGGCCGACCTGGAGGTGTGACCGGTGCTCAGGGGAAGGAGCAGAGTCCGCGCCGTCCTGTTGTTGGGGTTCTTCATCGGCGCTTCAGGGTGCGCGCACCGCGGCGAACGCGTGGCCGTTGGGGTCCCGGGCGCCGTGCAAACGGGCTACGCGTCGTGGTACGGCAAACCGTTCAACGGAAGGCCCACCGCATCGGGTGAGATCTACAACATGTACGATCTGACCGCGGCTCACAAGACGCTGCCGTTTGGAACGCGTGTCCGGGTCACCCGGCGTGACACGGGAGCGAGCGTCGTCGTGCGGATCAACGACCGCGGGCCGTTCGTCCGCAACAGGATCATCGACCTCTCCTACGCCGCTGCGAAGAAGATCGGCCTCGACATCGATGGTGTGGCCCCGGTCCGCCTGACGGTCCTCGGCGGCGGTGTCACACCGCGCCGGACTGCTTCGCCACCCCGAAGCCCGCAGCCACGAACACGGCCATCCCCACCTGCTGCGGCGCCGGAGCCCGGGACGATGAGCCACGGATGCTGGTGGGTCCAAATCGGATCGTTCCAGGATGAAGACAACGCCCTCAGGGCCCGGGAAATCCTCAAGATCAACGGCCAGCCAGCCGTCGTCATGCCGGGCCCGAACGGTTTTCACCGCGTCCGGGTCGGTCCGTATGCAAGCCGCCACGATGCCGAGCGGGCCCGCCGGAGGCTCATCACCGATTGGCCCCCGGCCCAGGTCGTCTCGACCTGCTCCGGATCGTAAAGCACACGCCCGGCCCAAGCTGAAGCCGGGACCGGGCGCAGGTTTTCAGATCACCGCAACGGTCTACGGAAGATGGACGGTCATCCCACGATGGATCGCTGATGCGTTGCCGCTCATCACAGAACAGATGGAAATCTTCTCCTTGACGCGATCGACGCGGATCATCGCCACCTTTTTGACCTCTTCATCGAGCACCTCGCCGGTGTCGGGGTCGCGCAACACCTCAGCCTTCCCAACGACGAACTCCTGTCCGGGCTGCACACCTTCACGGGACCCACGGTTGATGAAAACCTTCCCCGCCTTGGCGAGCACAACGGTGCCTGTCCACTGAATGTTCGGGAGCTGGGCGACGATGAAATCGACAGCTTTGGCGCACGCCGCCTGAACGGCAAGCCCCACGTTGTCATTCTTGTGCCCGCCAAACGCCGCACCCCAACCGCCGGTGTCGTACCCGAGGTTGAGCCCCCTGCGTTTGGCCTTCCCAACGACGTTCGTCGACGCCACCACCTGACCGGTTGTCGAATCGATGACGTAAATCGTGGCGTCGACCTCTCCCTTGCCGCCCCGGCCACCGATCCGGAAACCATGGATCCGGATACCGCCGTGGCCGCCGGCCGTGTCACCTTGCACGTGCGTGATGACCCCCTTGACGAGGAGCTGAGCCGGGGTCATCTGGCCGGTAACGGGCGCCTTCTTCCCCTGAGCCGTTCGTCCGGAGGCTACGAAATCCTGCTCACTGAGCGCTGCCTGGCGCATGTCCGTTTCACCGAGAACGATGAACTTCCCGGTCTGGTTGAGCATATCGGTCAGCACGGTTCCCCACGCATCGCCGAGGTCCCACCGCCCTGACCAGTTTGCCCGATTTTCGAATTTGCTGACCGTGATCGAATACCGCAGGCCGCCGGCCGGCTGCGCGGCCATCACTGGAATGGCCGCAGCTACCAGGGCCATGATCATGATAAGAACACCGATTTTCCCTTTCATCTCGCTCTCCTCCCTTGTACCTGGGTCCATTGTACCGGAGACAACAAGGCAGAAAAAGGGCGGCGGGAATCCGCCGCCCACGATCTTTGATCCGACGAAAACTCAGCTGTACTGCTGGGCCTTCAGCACACACATCGCGGCCATGTTGACGATGTCGCTGACATCGACGCCGCGCTGCAGCACGTGGACCGGCGCTCCGATCCCGGTCAGGATGGGGCCGATCGCTTCGACCTTGCCGAGCCTCCAGAGCAGCTTGTAGGCGATGTTCGCCGATTCGAGGTCGGGACACACCAGAACGTTGGCATCCCCCTTGATTGCGGCGAACGGGTAGGTCGCCTCGGCGATCGACGGCTCGACCGCGGTGTCGGCCTGCATCTCACCTTCGATGATGAGCTCCGGCCACCGCTCGCGGGCGATCGCCGTCGCGCGGCGCACCTTGTTCGTCCGCTCGTCCCGGTTCGAGCCGAAGTTTGAGTAGGACAACATGGCGATCCGCGGCTCGATGCCGAAGTAGGTTCGCGGAATTTCGGCGGCCAGATGCGCGATCTCGGCCAGCTCTTCGGCCGTGGGATCGACATTGACCGTGGTATCAGCGATGAAGAGGATCCGGTCTTCGAAGAGCAGCGCATAGACGCCCGCGACACGGGAGATTCCCGGCTCTGTCGCATGGATCTGGAGGGCGGGGCGAATGGTTTCCGGGTAGTACATCGTCAATCCGGAGATCAGGCCATCGGCATCACCCTCATGGACCATCATGTTGCCGAAATAGACCGGGTCCCGCATCTTCTTCTCAGCGTCGGCCTGCGTCACGCCGTTGCGCCAGCGCATCGAGTGCAACTTCTCAGCATAGGCCGCGGCCTTTCCCGAGGTCCTTGGGTCGATGACGTCGATCTCTCCCGGATGGACCTCGTGCGTCTTCAGCAGCTCTCCGATCTTTGTTGCATCACCGACGAGGATCGGCCGGCAAATCTTCTCGGAAACCAGGGTCTTGGCCGCAAGAACGATCTTGGTATCTTCGCCCTCCGGGAACACGATCCGCTTGGGATCGGCTTTGGCATGGTCGAAGATGACGTGCATCACCTCGCGGATCCGGGAGAGCCTCGTTTCGAGCTGCCGGATGTACTCCTCCTTCGAAGCGTACGGTTTCTTCGCGACGCCCGTCTTGATGGCAGCCTCCGCGACCGCTGAGGCCTCCCACAGCAACACCCGTGGATCGAACGGTTTCGGAATCAGGTACTCGCGCCCAAAACTGAAGCTCTTGCCTCCGTACGCCCGCATGACCGACTCCGGCACGTCTTCCTTGGCGAGATCGGCAAGCGCGTGCGCAGCTGCCAACTTCATCTCCTCGTTGATCTCGGTGGCCGCGACGTCGAGCGCGCCCCTGAAGATCGAGGGGAATCCGAGCACGTTGTTGACCTGGTTGGGGTAGTCGGAGCGGCCGGTCGCCATGATGACATCCGGCCGGGCCGCCATCGCATCTTCATAGGTAATTTCAGGATCCGGGTTGGCCATGGCGAAGATGATTGGGTTGTCGGCCATCTGGCGCACCATATCCTGGGTCAGGACACCCTTCGTCGAAACACCTGCGAACACATCGGCGCCGACGATGGCGTCGGCCAAGGTGCGGGCATCGGTGTCGTTCGCGAGACGTTCCTTGTACGGGTTCATCCGTTCGGTCCGTCCCTTGTAGATGACACCCTTTGAATCGACGAGGATGAGGTTTTCGGGCTTCACACCCAGTGAGATGTAGAAGTTGGCACAGGCGATGCCGGCAGCCCCCGCACCCGAAAAGACGACCTTGACCTCATCGATCTTCTTCCCCGTCACCTCCAAAGCGTTGAGCAATGCGGCGCCGGAGATGATCGCCGTGCCGTGTTGATCGTCGTGAAACACGGGGATTTTCATCGTCTTCTTGAGCTCTTCTTCGACCTGGAAACACTCGGGGGCCTTGATGTCCTCGAGGTTGATACCGCCGACGGTGGGCTCGAGCATCTGGCAGAAGCGAATGATCTCGTGCGGATCATGGGTGTCGACCTCGATGTCGAAAACATCGATATCGGCGAACCGTTTGAAGAGGACACCCTTGCCCTCCATGACCGGCTTACCGGCCAGCGGTCCGATGTCCCCGAGACCGAGCACGGCCGTGCAGTTGGAGACCACGGCAACGAGGTTCCCCTTGTTGGTGTACTCGAAGACGAGGTCTTCATCCTTTTCGATTTCCCGGCACGGTTCGGCGACACCCGGCGTATATGCCATCGCCAGCTCGAGCTGGGTTGCACACGGCTTGGTGGAAATCACCGCCAGCTTTCCATGACGCTTACCGGTGTGGTACGCGAGGGCGGCTTCACGAGTTAACTTTGCCATTCGGCGCCTCCTTGGGTACGGCCCACTGTGGGGCTGGGGTATGAGAAAACTTTCACATGCGCACCTTAGACACCTGTGAGGCTCCCGTCAACCACCGCCGATGAGCGCCGTTTGCGCCTCGTGCCGGGCGCGAGCAAGCTCGATCAACCGGTCAAGAAGCGCAGGGTATTCCAGCCCAGATAGGCCCCAGAGGCGCGGGTACATCGAGATCGGCGTGAACCCCGGGATCGTGTTGACCTCATTGACCAGAAAGCGGTCTCCGCTCCGCTCAAAAAAGAGGTCAACCCGTGCCATCCCGGCGCAGCCCAGCGTCCGGTAGACGTCCATGGCGAGCTTCCGGGCGCGTGTTGTGGCTTCCTCTTCGAGCGGCGCCGGCGCCAGGAGCGTACAGGCATCGTCGAGGTATTTGTCGGCAAAGTCGTAGAACTCATGTCCGGGCACGACCTCTCCGGGCACCGACGCCTCAGCGGTTTCGTTGCCAAGCACGGCCACTTCGATCTCCCGCCCATCGATCCGCTCCTCGACGATGACGCGATCATCAAACGAGAAGGCCAGATCGATCGCGGCCTCGAGCTCGGGCCCGGTCGCGGCCTGCGAGATCCCGACCGACGAACCAAGCCGGGCCGGCTTGACGAAGACGGGGAACCCGAGCGACTGGCACCGCACACGCGAAGTGTCCCGGCCGGCGTTCCAGTCGTACCGGCCGATTTCAACCCACCGCGCCGTTGGCAACCCAGCCGCTGAGAGCAGCCGTTTCGTCAGCCCCTTGTCGATGCAGATGGCCGAAGCGGCCACCCCGCAACCGACGTACGGCAGATCGAGCATCTCGAACAGACCCTGAATCGTTCCATCCTCACCGTACGCACCGTGCAGCGCCGGAAAGGCGAGATCGACGCTCCCGTCGAGCAGCCTGGGATCCACCGCGTGTATCCCTTCAAATGTGGGAACCTCGTCGGGACGGCTGACTGCTGCGTCAAGCACGGCCGCCGATACCCCGGCCGTTGCCCAGCACCCCTGCCGGTCGATCGCCATTGGGATCACCTCGTAGCGATCGCGGTCGAGCGCCCGCGCAATCGAGGAGGCGGAGACGATACTGACGGCATGCTCGGGCGAGCGGCCGCCAAAGATCAGGGCGATGCGCATCAATCGACGGTCTGATCGCTGGTAAACAGCAGCGAGCCGAGACGGGCGAGAATTCCCCGATCTTCCGCAGCAATGATCTTCTCGACCTCGCCCTTATCGAGGAACATCCCGCCGCAGCTTAAGCAGACATCGACCATGACGCCGCGGTAGTCGACCTCTTCGAGCGCCATGCCGCACTTCGGACAGCGCATCCAGTGGAGCTCCTTCATCCTCTTGAGCTCCTCCTGTTCCATCTTCCGCGCAGCCTCCTCACGCATCTTCTTCAGCTTCGCGAGCTCCTGGCGTTTGAAATACTCCTCTTCCTTTTCACTCGGTTTGTACATGCAACCCCCTCACCCGGGGAACTTGGCTCCGGCCCTCCTGTGATGTCCACTTCCCCCATGGCCGCGACGAGCATCGATCCCTGGGCTGACCCCATTCTACCCCGAATGATGGTGGCGCTCCGGGGATGCCCGCCCGGGCTCTTGCCTCGTATCGAGCCAAGCGGGAAGCCGGGAGAGCCGTTCGAGCACGGCCGGTGCCCCGGCGGCTGCGAGCTCGGCCGCTGAGCGCGCGCCGGTCGCCACGGCGACCATCGGTACCCCGGCGTTGCGCGCCGTCTCGACATCCACCTCCATATCCCCGACGAGCAGGGCGTTGGACGCACGGGCGTCAACGGCGCCAAGCGCGCGGGACACCATCGCCGGATCGGGTTTGCGTGCGCCGGCCGCTTCGGGACCCTGAACGGCAGCAAACAGCGGCCTCCAGCCGAGGTGATCGATCAAAGCGGCGGCCCAGGCATCCGGCTTGTTGGTCACGAGCGCCAGCGGGGCTCTTCGTGCGAGGATCTGAAGCGTTTCAGGAACACCGGGAAGCGGCGGTGTCGCATCGAGAAAGAGCCGCTCGTAGCTCTGCCGGAAGCCGCGCAGTAGATCGGCCACGGCCGCCTCATCGCCGGGGCCGGGCAACGCATCGGCGAGGAGGGCACGCGCGCCACGGCCAACGTGGCGGCGGACCCAGTCCAGATCGACGGGCTTCAGGCTGCGGGCAGCCAACGCTTCGTTGAGCGCAGCCGTGATCGCCGGAAATGAGTCGACGAGGGTTCCATCGAGATCGAGCAGAATCAGCTCCGGTTTCCAGCTCACCGTTCCCCCCATCTGACGCCGCGGTCCTCCAGCGTCCGCGTTATACTACCGCACGATCGCCGAGCGCTCTGGAGGAGTTGCCATGAAAAAAGCCCTGATTGCCCTTACCATCATCGCCCTGATCACTCCGCTCGCCCGCGCCGCCGGCAACGGAGACGCGATCGTTGGTCTGTGGAAGACCGAACCCAACCCGAACGGCTGTGCCATCGTCAAAATTACACGCAACGGGAAGATCTTCAACGGCCGGATCGTTTGGCTCGAAAAACCGATCTACGGCCCCAACGGGCCCCGCCCCGGACAACCCAAGGCCGATCTCCACAACCCCAACCCTCTCCTCCGTAACCGCCCAATCATGGGGCTCGAGCTGCTCAAGGGGTTCGTGTACAAAGGGCATAACCGCTGGAAGAAGGGTACGATCTACGACCCAAACCTAGGCAAGACCTACAAGTGCAAGATGTGGCTCGAGGGGAACGACACGCTCAAGGTCCGCGGGTATATCGGCTTTTCCTTCCTTGGGCGGAACGCGACATGGCACCGGGTCACCGCGCTGCCCGCCGAGCCAGCCAAACCAGCCAAACCAGCCGGAGCCACCGGTACCACGAGCCATCAGCAGTAGCGCTCCCGTCAGCACGGTGCCGATCTGCGTTGGCGCACGCCGGTCATGCAGCTGACGGCCGGCGGACAGCTACACGTGCTCCCCGGCGGCCCACCTGCGGATCAGATCGAGAGCGGCGGCCCCCTGCTGCCGGCGGCGTTCCCGCTTGTCCCGGATCGAGCTCAGCTCAAGGGGACAGCGGATCAGCCCCCAGCTGATATTGGCCGGCTCGAAGCGCCCTGCGCGGCGGGCCGTGAGATGCCGGATGAGCCCTCCCATCGCCGTCGCCGGGGGTGGCGGCTCGACCGCGCGGCCCGTCAGCTCCATTGCTGCCATCCGCCCTGCCAGCAGCCCGATCGCGGCCGACTCCACGTACCCCTCGACCCCGGTGATCTGTCCAGCCAACCGGAGATCGGGCCGGAGCCTGAGCCGCAGTAACGGATCGAGGTGCGCGGGTGCGTTGATGAACGTGTTGCGATGGATCATTCCGTACCGGACAAAACGGGCGTGTTCCAGCCCGGGAATCATACGGAAGACCCGTTTCTGCTCCGGTTTGGTCAGCTTCGTTTGAAAGCCAACCAGGTTCCACTGTTCCGCCGCGAGATCGTCCTGCCGCAGTTGGATGACCGCCCACGGCCGGGTCCCAGTTCGCGGATCGACGAGGCCCACCGGTTTCATCGGCCCGTACCGCAAGGTGTCGCGTCCCCGCTCGGCCATCACCTCGACCGGCAGGCAGCCCTCGAAGTAGTGGATCGCCTCACTCTCGAACGCCCGGAACGGCACCTTCTCCGCCGCCAGCAACTCGTCGACGAACCGTTCGTACTCGCCACGGGTCAAAGGCGCGTTGAGGTAGTCGTCGCCGCCCCCCTTCGCGTAGCGCGATCCGGCGAAGAGCTTCGTGCGGTCCAGGCTGTCCGCCGTGACGATCGGCGCCACGGCGTCGTAGAAGGCGAGCGCGCCCTCCCCGAGGAGCGACTCGAGCGCGGCGTGCAAGGGAGGTGAGGTCAGCGGCCCCGTTGCAACAATGGCCGGACCCTCCGGCAGCTCCGTCACCTCATCGCGCCGCACGCGGATCAGCGGATGGCTGGCCAGCGCCTCCGTTACCGTCTCAGCAAAGACCTGCCGGTCAACGGCAAGTGCGCTTCCCGCAGGCACGGCGGCAGCGTGGGCGGCTCGCATCACGATCGAATCGAGCGCCTCCATCTCGCGCTTGAGCAGGCCAACGGCGTTCGTTTCCACGCCGCTCCGCAACGAGTTCGAGCACACGAGCTCCGCAAAATTGCCCGTGCGGTGCGCCGGAGTCATCGTCACTGGACGCATCTCGATCAGATCGACCGGGATGCCGGCCCGGGCGAGCTGCCACGCCGCTTCACTCCCGGCTAAACCAGCGCCGATGACGAGCACGGCCGGGGCCTTCACGCCGGTTCGAGCCCCTCCGGAGCGGGCTCACGATGCCCGCAGCTCTTGACCGGACAGACGAGCTCGCGGCCACGGCGTTTCGTCACGTGCAGCCCCATGATGGGAAAACCGCAACCGGGACAGGGGGTCTGCACGGGAGGATCCCACATGACAAAGTCGCACTTCGGGTACCGGCTGCACCCGTAGAACGTCCGCCCACGGCGCGAGACCCGCGCCACGATTTCGCCATCGCACCCCTCGCGAGGGCAGGGGACACCGGTCGGCTTCGGAGGAGCCGCGGCAGCCCCCTTGCCGATCCGGCGCGTTCCCTTGCACTCCGGGTACCGCGAGCATGCCCAGAACGGCCCGAACCGCGAACGCTTCTTGACCATCGGCGCGCCGCACTCCGGACATTTCGGGGCCTCTTCCTCAGCTTCAGCCCCCCCGTCCGGGGTCTCGGCGAGATCTCGCGTATACCTGCACTCCGGGTAGTTAGTGCACGCGAGAAACTCACCGTAACGTCCGAACTTGATGACGAGCGGCGCCCCGCACTTCGGACAGGTTTCGCCGGTCTCCACGCCCTTCCCCTTGACCTGTTCCATGCTGGTCTTCGCACGCTCGAGCTCCGCCTGGAACGCCGTGGCGAAGGTCTGAACGAGCTCTTGCCAATCTTCCTCCCCGCCAGCGACGCGGTCGAGCTCCGCCTCGAGGCTCGCCGTATACTTTTCGTTGATGATGCGGGCAAAAGAGCCGGTCAGAAGCCGGGTCACCAGCTTGCCAAGCTCGGTCGGACGGAAGGTTCCCTTCTGCTTGATGACGTAATCCCGGCCGGAGATCGTGGCAATGATCGTCGCGTAGGTTGACGGCCGGCCGATGCCATTTTCTTCGAGGACCTTGACCAGCATCCCTTCGCTGTAACGCGGGGGCGGCTGGGTCTGCTTCTGCTCGAGCATCACATCCTCGAGCTTGACCGTCTGCCCTTGTTCGATCCCGCCGGGCAATGCAACGGCGTCGCGTCCCCCCTTTGCATCGCCGTTTTCACGCCACACCTTGAGAAATCCCGCCTCCCGCATCACCTTTCCCGTCACCGCAAGCGTGTACGGACCGGCGGTCACCTCGACCTGCGTGACGTCGAAGAGCGCGGGCCGCATCTGTGACGAGACGAAGCGCTCCCAGATCATCCGGTAGAGCCGCTGCTCGTCGGGTTTGAGGAACGGCGCGACCTCTTCGGGGGTCAGCTCGACGTTAGTGGGACGGATTGCCTCGTGGGCATCCTGCGCCGAGGACCGGTTCTTGAACACGTTCGGCTTCGGGGGCAGGGCATCGGGCCCCCACCTCCGTCCGATCAGCTCCCGCGCGGCCGTGATCGCCTCTCCAGCCACGCGCACGGAGTCGGTTCTCATATACGTGATCAGCCCGAGCCGGCCACGGTCACCGAGATCGACGCCCTCGTAGAGACGCTGCGCGATCCGCATCGTCCGCCGGACCGGCAGGTGCAGCCGGCGGGCGGCCGCCTGTTGCAGGTGCGACGTAATGAACGGGGGGCGTGGCCGCTGAGTGCTCGTCCGGCGGGCGACCTTGCTGATCTTCAGAGGCCCTTCCCGGAGAACGGCTTCGACCGCGTGCGCCTCTTCGGCGTTTCCCGGCCGCCACTTGCGGCCCTTCCGCTTGGCCAGCCTGACGACGAACGGGGGAGGGTTCTCAGCGGCGACGCGGGCATCGACTAGCCAGTACTCCTCCGGCTGGAACGCTTCGATCTCCGCTTCCCGGTCGCAGATCATTTTGAGGGCGACCGACTGGACCCGGCCGGCCGACAGCCCGCGCTTGACCTTCTCCCACAGCAACGGTGACAACCGGTAGCCGACGAGCCGGTCGATCACCCGCCGCGCCTGTTGCGCGTTCACCCGGTTCATGTCGACGTCGCGCGGGTGCTCGAACCCCTCGCGGATAGCACGCTTCGTAATCTCGTGGAACTCAACGCGATGCAGCGGTTTGTCAGCGCTCTTCAGGATCTCGGCAAGGTGCCAGCAGATTGCCTCCCCTTCGCGATCCGGGTCGGCCGCCAGATAGATTTCAGATGCCTGTTTCGCCGCGCGTTTGAGCTCCTGCACGATCTTGACCTTGTCGGGAAGAATTTCGTATTCCGGCAGGTACCCGTGCGCCTCATCGACACCGAGCTTGGACTTGGGAAGGTCGCGCACGTGGCCGACCGAGGCCTTGACGACGACGTCCTTGCCCAAGAACTTCCCGATGGTCCGGGCCTTTGCGGGCGACTCGACGATCAGCAGCTTTGATGCCATCTACACTCTCCCTTGGCAGCCGGATTGACCCCGGCTCGGCGCGCTACCGTATCACAGCCGCTCTCCGGCGGCCCTCCTCACGTGGGCGAGCACGTAACGGCCATCGGCCTGTCTGAGAACGGTACCCGCGATCTCCCCCTCCAGAAGCTCGGCGAGGATCTGGGCGATCGGCCGGCCGGCCCGCTCGGCGATCTCATCGGCCGACAGCGCCTCCCCCGGCCCCAGCAGACCATTCCATGGTCCGGCGTCGAGCTGACGCTCACCTCGAACCGGCGTGGCATCTGGCTTGAGGGCATCGATCACCGTTCGTGGGGTCAAGACCGGCTGGGCGCCGAGGCTGATCAGCGTGTTCGGACCTACCGACATCGGCGACAGGATGCTCCCGGGAACTGCGAAAACCTCGCGCCCCTCTTCGAGGGCGAATCGTGCGGTCACGAGCGCGCCCGACTTCGCAGCAGCCTCGACGACGACGGTCGCCGCCGTCATGCCGGCCAAGATCCGGTTGCGTTCGGGAAAGTGGTAGCGGCGGGGCGGCGTTCCAGGGGGATATTCGGTGACCAGTGCGCCTGAGCCAGCGATCTCCTCCGCCAGCCGTGCGTGCTCCCGGGGGTAGACGCGGTCTGGACCGGTGCCCCACACGGCGGCCGTCACTCCCCCTGCCGTGATCGCCCCCCGGTGTGCCGCCGCATCGACTCCTCGCGCCATCCCCGAGATGACGGCAATCCCCGCCGCCACAAGCTCCCGGCCTAGCAGGTCAGCCACCTGCCGCCCGTAAGTGGTCGCCTTGCGCGACCCGACGATCGCCACCGACGGCCCTCCCGGGAGACGTCCACGAACGAACAGCCCAAGCGGTGGATCGGAGATGTGGCCAAGCGGTTCTGGGAACTCCTCGCTTTCCGGCGTCACCCAGTGCCAGCCGAGCCGGTCGAGCTTTTCGAGAAGCGCCGGAGCCTCCCGACGTGACGCTTCCTCCGCCGTCCGGAGCACACCCGCCGCGACTCCCCGGCGCCGCAACAGATCGAACGGTTCAACGGTGCCCGCACCATCGGCAAACGCACGCCGCTCACGGCGCCCCAATCCGGCCAGTAGGAGACCGAGCCGCTGCATCCTCCACGTCTCTTCGCGGTTCACGCTCCCATCCTAACCCGGCAGACGCAGATGTGATCAGCCGCACCAACCTCTTGCCAAAGATCTGTATACTGACAGGGTGAGGTTTCAAGTTCTCGGCAGCTTTGGCGGGGACGCCCCTGGATGCCGGATGACGTCGTTTCTCATCGACGGCGCATTGGCGGTGGATGCGGGCTCGATTACTTCAGCGCTCTCGATTGAGCGTCAGGGCGCGGTTCGCCACATCCTGCTCTCGCACGCACACATGGACCACGTCGCCTCATTACCGTACCTGATCGAGAACAGCTTCGCCGCCGGCGCCTCTTCGATCTCGATCTATAGCACCGCTCCAATTCTGGCCAACCTGCGGACGCACCTCTTCAACAACGATATCTGGCCAGATTTTTCACAGATCCCAAGCGAGCTTTACCCCCGGCTGCGCTTTACCGAGATCGAAGCCGGGCGGGTGTTTACGATCAACGGTCCGCCATCGGGGCCCGTTCGCGTCACGGCGATTCCGGTCAGTCACTCCGTTCCAACGGTCGGGTTCCTGATCGAGCAGGGGCCTTCCCAGATCCTGTTCACCTCGGACACCGGGCCAACAGAGCGCATTTGGGAGGCCGCCAACGCTGCGCCGCACCTCAACCTGCTGATCACCGAGTGCTCGTTCCCATCGCGCCTCCAGCACATCGCCGACCTGAGCCGCCACCTCACCCCGGTCACGCTGCTCACCGAGCTCGCCAAGGTCAAGACCAACATCCCCATCGCGCTCTACCACTTCAAGCCTCCCTACATCGATGAGATCAACGCCGAAATCGCCGCCACCCGCTTCGAGCACCGGGTCGAGCTGCTCGAGCAGGGCCGGACCTACGAGCTCTGAGCGCTCAGCTGCCGAGTAACACGAGATCGGAGAGGAGATCGAAGGCGATCCGTGTACGCACACCGGGATCGAGCGGGTTGAGACCTGGCGCTGGCACGGCGCGGTAGCGCAACACACCATCCGAGGCTTCGGCCGTGATCGTGCGCCACGGCAGCGTGCCGGTCCGCAGCTCGGCCGACCACCCAGTCCCGGTTTCATCGACCACCAGTTCAACGTGTCCCCCATCCTCAAGGTCGAGAGCGACCGTTGCACCTTCCCGGTGACCGCTGGCGACGCCCTCGCGGCGCGACAAGAGCACGGCTGGATCCTGCCAGGAGGCTGGGACGAGATCGAGCACCCGGCGCACCTCGACCGCAGGTTGGGCCGGCGACCTTCCCACCGGCAAACCGGAAACGAGCGCCTCGGGAAAACGTCCCCGCCGGACGAGCATCTCCTCAAGCGCGCTGGCATCGACCGGACTCGTCACCCGGCTGAAGAGATCCTCAATTTCGAGCTCCCCGCCTCGAAGCACAAAGCGTTCCGTCAGCCCGAACCAGAGGAGGTCGGGGCTGGCGCTCCCGGAACGATGCGCTACGCCGTCAAGCCCCAAGAACGGCCCCTCCGTTCCCACCGCCTCCCTGAAAACCGCTTCGTTCCGAAGGGTGTACACCCCATCGGGGCCCTCTTCGGGCTCTGGACAGGCGGCCACGGGGAGGCCGGGACCAACCACACATCCGGATGTGATGGCATACGGCCACCGCAGGCCAAGGGCACGGCCCCAGCGGACGGGCGAAGAAACCAGCCGTTCGAGGACTAAAGCGCCCTCCTCGAGCCCGGCCAACCAGCCGCGCGTCAACGGATCGTCCTCGCCCGGCCGGGCACCGGCACGCAATCTCAACGGGAGCCGCCTGAGCGCTGATGCCGCGCGTACGGCGGGTGAAACGAACGGTCCCGTCAACCGCCCAAACCCCGGACGACAATCGCCAGCCTGTCCTGAGTCGCCTCGTCAAACCAGCAGTGAAGGAAATCCCCGGTGTTCTTTCCAACGGAGGCCCGGCACATGTCCCACGCTTCCTCGTACAGCGCACGTTTCATCGTCCGGTACCCGAGCGGCGACTTCGCCCGCTGCGTTCTCAATTCGTGCTCGGCGACCTCGACGACACTCCTATCGACAACGACCGTCTGCACGATGCCCAGGTCATGGGCGCGTTGAGCCGTGCAGCCATCCCCATGAAAAACCAGCTCCTCTACCGCCATCGGGCTCAGCCGCGCCCGAAGCATCGTCAGCACGGCGGCTGGAACCGGGACACCGAGGTTCACCTCGGAAAGGCCGATCCGCGCACGGCCAGCCGTCATGATTCTGAAGTCACAGGCGAGCGCCAGCTCGCAGCCACCGGCGATGGCGTGCCCCCCGATCGCTGCGGCGGTCGGACCCGGGTAGGAGAAGAGCTCTGTCACCGTTGTGTTGAAAC
Organism: Acidobacteriota bacterium; assembly: GCA_015493585.1. Classification (GTDB taxonomy): domain Bacteria; phylum Acidobacteriota; class Thermoanaerobaculia; order Thermoanaerobaculales; family Sulfomarinibacteraceae; genus JAADFN01. Next base: position 47,767 of record WGCW01000004.1, on the reverse strand, counting down.
GCTCGAGGAAGGCCCCAATCTTTTCACGCGGCGCGCCGTAGAGCGCCTTGAGGTCCCACCCGGGCGAGAAAATCCGCGGGTGGGAGGATTCGACGATCAGCGGCGGCGCGCCTCGCCCCTTCAACTCAGCGAGCGTCCCACTCAGCGCTGCGAGGAGCTCATCGTCGATCGCGTTGACCCCGTGATCGAGGATGACGTGGACAAACCCGTCACCTTCGACGGTACGGATGGGGGAGGTCGTCATGGTGTGCCTCCTGCAACATCGAGAAAGTACCGGTGGACACGATCATCACCGGTGATCTCCGGGTGAAAAGTTGCCGCGACGATCGCCCCTTGACGAACGAGCGCCGGGTCATCGCCCCGCCATCCGAGCACCTCGACACCCGGGCCCACGCGCTCGATCCGGGGCGCGCGGATGAACACGCCCTCCATTTCAGCGGGACCCGCGAACGCCTCCGAGAGCCGCACGGGCACGATTGTGGAGGAAACCTGACGCCCGTACGCGTTGCGGCGTACCCCAATGTCAAGCAGGCCGAAGCTGGGCTGCTCCGGCGTCACGTCACGGGCGAGCAGGATGATCCCGGCACAGGTCGCCAGGACCGGAAGCCCGTTGCGCAGCCGCTCAACGAGACGTTCCATCCACCCCTCGCGCTCGAGCAGGCGGAGCACCACGGTGCTCTCACCGCCGGGAAGCACGAGCGCATCGATCTCTTCGAGCTCGGTGGCGGTTCGGACAGGCCTCGCCGCCGCCCCGGCGCGTTCGAGCGCGCCGATGTGCGCCGCCCAGTCGCCCTGCAGGGCCAGAACCCCACAGCGCATCACCATCCCCGGCGCGACAGCATCTCTTCCGGTGTCAGCTTCGCGATATCGAGCCCGGACATTGCCTCGCCCAACCCGACGGAAAGCTCGGCGACCTTCGCCGGATCCTGCCAGTGGGTGACGGCGCCGACGATCGCACTCGCGCGTTTGGCCGGATCCGACGACTTGAAGATCCCAGAGCCGACAAAGACCGATTCTGCCCCGAGCATCATGCACAACATGGCATCGGCCGGGGTCGCGACGCCGCCAGCCGCGAAGTTGGGAACGGGCAGCTTCCCATGCTCCGCCACCCACCGCACGAGCTCGAACGGCGCCTGCAACTGCTTCGCCTCGGCCATCAGCTCGTGCTCGTCGAGGATCGTCAGCGTCTTGATCTGGCGCTGGACCGTCCGCAGGTGGCGTACGGCCTCAACGATATTCCCGGACCCGGCTTCTCCCTTTGTCCGGATCAGAGCGGCGCCCTCGCCGATCCGCCGCAGCGCCTCCCCGAGGTTCCGGCACCCGCAGACGAACGGGACGGTAAACGGGTGCTTGTTGACATGGTTCTCCTCATCGGCCGGCGTCAGAACCTCGCTCTCGTCGATGAAATCGACCTTGAGGGCCTCAAGAATTTTCGCCTCGGCAACGTGCCCAATCCGGCACTTGGCCATCACCGGGATTGAGACAGCTTCCTGAATCTCCCGAATTTTCTCGACAGGCGACATCCGCGCCACGCCGCCCTCTGCCCGGATATCCGCCGGCACCCTCTCGAGCGCCATCACGGCCGCAGCGCCCGCATCCTCGGCGATCTTGGCCTGCTCGGCGGTTGTGACGTCCATAATCACGCCGCCCTTCAGCATCTCAGCTAGACCGACCTTCACACGAAATTTCGGATCATCGAATTGCATCATTTCGCCTCCAGATCAGACCATCCGGAACCAGGGGCAGCGGTCCATCGAGACACGAAGACCCCACCCGTGGTCCGTAGACGCCTTCATTCTACCCCCGAACGCCGCTCGGGTTCGTCTTCACGGTGAAAATATTGTTTCCGAAGCCTCCAAAACCCGCCGAGATTGATCGTGACGTGCGCCGCAGCAGCAGCCGGGTAGCCCCAGAGCTCGAAGAGCACCCCCAAACCGATCCCAAGGACCGTTGCCAGCAGCGGCCAGATCCACGCCTTGCGGTCGGGGACAACATGCAGCACGCCGAAGATCAGGGCGGCCGGAATCAGCCCAACGATCGGTTGGAAGAGGGCACGGACGAGCGCCTCCTCCATCAATCCGGAGATCAGTGCGACGGAAGCCGTATCGGTTGCGCTCCAGGCGCCAACCATCTCGCGCTGCCACGCTTCGAGCCGGTGAACCGAGCGGATCCAGCTCAACGCCCACACGGCCAGGAAGGTGAGGAGCCCGGCACCAACGCCGACGGCGAGCGCCGGGAGCCAGCCATGCTTTGGCAGGAGCCCGGCCACCGGAGAGCCATCGCGCAACCCGAGGCCAACGATGGCGATCAGGCCGATGATCCCTTCCTGATGGACGACCGCACGTGGATCAATCCTCACCGGTCCGGCGGGCTTCGATTCGGGATCAGATCCACGAGGCGGCACCGCTCACACCCGGCCTGCGGCCGGTCCCCCCGTCACAACCCCGTCAGACCTCGTCATGCTCCTCCGCCGCAGCCTCGTCCTCCTCCTCGCGCTCCGCGAGCTTGGCAACCGCCACGACCCGGTCCTCCGGATCGAGCCGGATGATCCGCACGCCTTGGGTCGCGCGCCCGATCCGGCGGATCTCGGCGGCGTTCATCCGGATCAGCATCCCCTGAAGCGTGACCACCATGATCTGATCGTCATCGTGCACGTGACGGATTCCGGCGACCGAACCGTTCTTATCGATCAGCTTCATGAGCGTGATGCCATAACCGCCGCGCCGTTGGATCCTGAACTCGGAAACAGGTGTCCGCTTGCCAAAACCCAGGTCCGTGACGACGAGAATGTCCCCCGCATCGGCCGGATCGAAGGTCGCCACCTCCTCGACCCAATCGCCGTCCCGGAGATGGATTCCGCGCACGCCCGCAGACACCCGGCCCATCGGACGAACGTCCGTCTCGGCAAAATGGATCCCCATGCCGTGATGCGTGCCGATGAAAATATGGCTGTCCCCGCGCGTCAGGTGAACGGCGAGCAGGTCATCGCCTTCGTCGATCGCCACGGCGCGGATCCCGGTCGACCGGATGTGGGAGTACTCGCTCAAACGCGTTCGCTTGACCTTGCCGAGTCGTGTCGCAAATGTCAGGTACGCATCCTCGAGCTCGGCGAAATCGCGTACGGCGAGCAGGGCGGCGACGCGCTCTCCCTTGTCAACCGGCAGGAAATTGACCAGCGCCCGGCCTCGTGAGGCCGGACCAACCGACGGGAGCTCATGGACCTTTCGCGCGAACACCCTCCCGGTCGATGTGAAGAAGAGCACCGTCGCGTGCGTCGACGCGACGAACAGATGCTCGACGACGTCTTCCTCCTTCGTCGCCATCCCGCGACGGCCCCGCCCGCCGCGGCGCTGGGCACGGTATGCGGAGAGGGCCGAACGCTTGATGTAGCCGCCGCGGCTGACCGTCACGACCATCTCCTCCTCAGCGATCAGATCCTCGACGGAAAAGTCGTTCGTATCAGCGATGATCTCCGTCCGGCGTTCGTCCGCGTACCTCGCCTTAATATCTTCTAGCTCGGAGACGATGATGTCGAGGACCATCTGATCGCTGTGGAGAATCTCCTCGAGATGGGCGATCGTCTTGAGCAGCTCGTTGTACTCGTTGATGATCTTGTCCCGTTCGAGCCCCGTCAACCGCTGCAGCTTCATGTCGAGGATTGCCTGTGCCTGGATCTGGGTGAGCCCAAACCGCTCCATCAGCTGAGTCCGCGCTGACTGCGGATCGGATGCCGCGCGAATCAGCGCAATCACCTGGTCGAGATGATCGAGCGCGATCACGAGCCCTTCGAGGATATGGGCCCTTTCCTTGGCCTTCTTGAGGTCGTACTCGGTCCTGCGGACGACGATCTCCTTGCGATGATCGATGAAATGATCGATCAACTCCCGCAGTGTGAAGACCTTCGGCTGATTGTTGAGCACGCCGAGCAGGATGATGCCGAAGGTGCTCTGCATCTGTGTGTGTTTGTACAGATTGTTGAGCACAATCTCCGGCACCGCATCCCGCTTGAGCTCGATGACGAGGCGGATCCCCTCGCGGTCGGATTCGTCGCGGAGGTCGGAGATCCCCTCGAGCTTTTTTTGCTGGACGAGTTTGGCAATCTGTTCAATCAACCGCGCCTTGTTGACCTGGAAGGGCAGCTCGCGCACGACAATTGCCATTCGCTTTGCGCGTTGCCGGTGTTCGATCACCGCTCGGGCACGCATCTGGATGATGCCCCGTCCGGTCTGATACGCGTCGAGAATGCCCTTTTTCCCGTGGATGAAGCCGGCGGTCGGGAAATCGGGGCCGGGGATGATTTGCATGAGCTCGTTGATCGAGAGGCTGGGATTGCGGATGACGGCGATACAGGCGTCGATGGTTTCGCCAAGGTTGTGGGGTGGGATGTTCGTCGCCATCCCGACTGCGATCCCCGATGAACCGTTGACGAGCAGGTTTGGAAAGCTCGCCGGTAGAACGACCGGCTCCGAAAGCGATCCGTCATAGTTTGGCAGCCAGTCGACGGTTTCTTTGCTGATGTCGTCGCCGAGCAGCTCTTCGGCAGCCTTCGTCAGCCGGACCTCGGTGTACCGCATCGCGGCCGCTGCGTCACCGTCGATCGAACCGAAGTTACCCTGCCCGTCCACCAGAGGCACGCGCATCGAGAACTCCTGCGCCATGCGCACGATGGTGTCGTAAATTGCGGAGTCTCCATGCGGGTGGTATTTCCCCATGACGTCGCCAACGATGCGCGCAGACTTCTTGTACGGCTTGCCCGAGGTGTTTCCGCTCTCCCACATGCCGTACAGAATGCGCCGGTGAACCGGTTTGAGACCGTCCCGTATGTCGGGGAGGGCGCGCCCGATGATCACCGACATGGCATAATCGAGGTACGATTTCTTGAGCTCTTCTTCGATCGTCACCGGTCTCTGATCGCCGGCGGTTTGAATGCGGTGTTCGTTCATATCAAATGTCCAGGTTTTGGGCTTCGAGGGCGTTGGTCTCGATGAAGCTTCGCCGCGGCTGGACGGCGTCGCCCATCAGAATCGTGAACAGGTTATCGGCGGCATCCCCATCCTCGACCGTCACTTTGAGAAGCCGCCGCGACTCCGGATTCATCGTCGTTTCCCAGAGTTGGTGCGGATTCATCTCGCCGAGCCCTTTGTACCGCTGGATGTTGAGGCCCTTCTTCGCGACCTCGTACACCCTGGAGATCAGATCGGCCAGCGACGCGAACGTTTCCCGGTCGCCGTTGCGCTCGAGATGGTACGGTCCAGGCCGCAGTGGCGAGATGTCGGGTAGGAGCGACTCGAGCTGACGGTAGTGCCAGCTCGTCAGCAGCTCGCGGCCAACGCGAACGGTCCACGAGCGTCCGTTTTGACCGGCGCGGCATGTGACGGTCCAGAGCTCGTGCTCCTCATCGCGCTCCACTTCGACCTGTTCGAAGCCGAGATCGGCGAGCTCGGCCGCCAACGCGCCGGCAGGTTCACGGCTTGCGAGGGAAAGCACGCTGAGATGCTGGTCCAACGCCGCCCGGACAACGTCCCGGGGCCATCCCCGCCTCTCAAGATGATCAAGGCTCCCCAACCACGTTTGCGCAGTCAGAACCGCAGCGCGCAGCCGTTCACCCGCAAGCTGACGGTTCGTCCCCGCAACGCGAAGGACGAACTCGTCTTCGACGCGATCGAGCAGGAAAGCCGAAAGCTCTTCGTCATCTTTGAGATACGTATCTCGCTTCTTACGGGTGACCTTGTACAGCGGTGGTTGTGCGATAAAGAGATAGCCCCGGCGGACCAACTCCGTCATCTGGCGGTAGAAGAGTGTCAGCAGCAGCGTTCTGATATGAGAACCATCGACGTCGGCGTCGGTCATGATGATGATCTTGTGGTAGCGGAGCTTGGTGACATCGAACTCCTCGGAGCCGACGCCCGTTCCCAGGCATTGAATAATCGTCCGGATTTCTTCATTCGCGAGCATCCGGTCAAAGCGAGCCTTCTCGACGTTCAGGATCTTCCCGCGGAGAGGAAGAATTGCTTGAAAACGGCGGTCTCTCCCCTGCTTGGCCGATCCGCCCGCTGAGTCGCCCTCGACGAGGAAGAGCTCGGCATGCTCTGGATCCCTCTCCGAGCAATCGGCCAGCTTGCCCGGCAGGGACGAGTTCTCAAGCGCCGTCTTCCGCCGCGTGAGCTCACGCGCTTTGCGCGCGGCGTCGCGCGCTCTCGCCGCTTCGAGACATTTCCCAATAATCTTTTTTGCAACCTTTGGATTTTCCTCAAAGAACGTGCCAAGCCGGTCGTTGATCACCGACTCAACCCAGCCCTTGACTGCATTGGACACCAGCTTGTCCTTCGTCTGACTGGAAAAGCGGGGATCCTGTACCTTGACGGTGATCACTGCTGTCAGCCCCTCGCGCACATCGTCTCCCGAGAGGTTGTCCTTCATCCCCTTGAGCATGTTTCGCGACGCGGCATAGGTGTTGATCGTTCTCGTCAGCGCCGCCCTGAAGCCGGACACGTGCGTGCCACCATCGCGGTTGAACACGGTGTTGGTAAAAGCGAGCACATTCTCACTGTACCCATCGTGCCACTGGAGGGCGACGTCGACCCGCTCGCCCTTCTCGTTGGTGTCGATCAGATGAATCGGCTTGGGATGAAGGACGCTCTTCGAACGGTTGAGGTAGCGCACGAACTCCGCAACGCCGCCGCGAAATGAAAAGGTCTCCCGGCGTTCAGTCCGTTCGTCGAAATACGAAACGCGGAGACCAGAATTGAGGAATGCGAGCTCACGCAGGTGCTTGACCAGGAGATCTCCATGAAACTCAAGGACGCTAAAGATCTCCGGATCGGGCTTGAACGTAATTGTGGTTCCCGTCTTCTTCGTCTTTCCAACCGGCACGAGGTCCTTGTCGGGTACGCCGCGATGATACGTCTGCTCCCAGACACGCCCATCGCGATAGATTTCAAGCCTCAACCACTCCGAAAGAAAGTTGACCACGCTGACACCGACTCCGTGCAGCCCACCAGAAACCTTATAGGAATTGTTATCGAATTTGGCGCCAGCGTGGAGCTCGGTCATGATGACTTCCGCCGCCGACCGGCCGCTTTCCTTGTGTTGATCCACGGGAATGCCCCGGCCATTGTCTGCCACGGTCACCGAGTTATCAGCATGAACAGTCACGGAAACTTCAGTGCAGTAGCCCGCTTGCGCCTCGTCGACCGAGTTGTCGACGACTTCCCAAACCATATGATGCAACCCAGCGATGTCATCGACGTCGCCGATGTACATGCCGGGCCGCTTCCGAACGGCATCACGTCCCTTGAGAACCTTAATATCTTTCGCCGTGTACGTGTTACTCATTCGCAGTTTCTCCTATCGCCCGGCACACGCCACCTTCCATCCTCAACCGCGTCGCCTCCAGCTGTGCAAAGGCCGCCGGACGCATCCTCGCACTTGTCACAAAGAGCTGCCGGTTTGAGCTGGCACGGATCATCAACCGTTGAACGCTCGTTTGATCCAGCTCGGCATCGACATCATCGATCAGAACCGGCAATGTTTCCCCGCGCGCAGCTTCAAGCAGCTCAAGCGCGGCGATTCGCAGACCTGCTCCTACCAGCTTGATCTGCCCGGTGCTGAGATGGTCCCTCGCCAGCCGGCCCGCTGCCTCAATCGCCACGTCGTGCCGATGCGGACCGCTCAACGTGAAACCCGCATCGCGGTCCCGCCGGCGCTGCCCAGCATAGCGCTCCCGGTACTGCTTTTCCAGCTCCTCATGACTATTCTCCTCACCCCACGCTTCCATTTTGTATCTCAACGTCAGCCTGGGAAATTCAGATACACTGAGAGCCTCCCACACGGCGCTGAATCGCTCGGAAATCCGTTCGAGCGTTGTCCTCCTCGCAATGATCACCGCAGCGGCGTACCTGGCCAGCTCGACTTCCCACGCCTCAATCTCCCGGTCGGTGGCGCCAACGCCCAGCGCGGCATTCCGGTTCGCCAGCCCTTTGCGATACCGGATCAGACGATCGTAATGACCGGGATCAAGCTGAAAAGTCAGCCTGTCGAGAAACGAGCGCCTTCCTTGCGGCGGCCCCATCACGAGATCGCTATCCTCCCTCGTCAGCGCGACGACCGGGAATGTGAGGAGATATTCAGGCGCACTGACGGACTTGTGGCCGACGCTCAACCGCCTCCGTACAGGAGGACCAACATCAACCGATGTCTCAAGAATGACTTTGCCGTCGCGCCCCACGACTTCCCCGAGTACGGCAAACCGGTTTTTCCCTTGCGCGACGATCTTTGAAACGTTTCGCGTCCGGAAAGAACGCACATTTCCAAGCGTCGCAATCGCCTCTAAGAGATTTGTCTTCCCCTCACCGTTCCGGCCAGAAATAAGATTGATTCCCTTGGAAAACACGAGGCGCTCCCCGGTGAGATTGCGGAAATTCGAGGTTTGCATGGCGGCGAGGCGCACGTATTCTCAGATCCTCATCGGCATCAGAACGTAGATGTACTCCTCCAGCCTAGAATCATCTTCGACCGGTACCAGGACACATTGAGTCTTGCCGTCGCGAAGCTGAACCTCGACCGTGTCGCAATCCAATGCCTGAAGAACGTCAATCATGTATGCAGCATTCAAGGTGATCTCCAAGCTCTCACCCTGATAGACGACGGGCAGTGTTTCCTCTGCCTTTCCCGCGTCGTACCCAACGCTCAGTAAGTTCAACTCATCTGGAGGCATCAATTTCAAACGAACGCCCTTGGCCTTGTCGTGAGCCATCAAACTCACCCGTCTCAAGGCCCCGAGGAAATCTTCCCTCCCGACCCTGACACGGTTTGGGTTGTCCCTGACAATCACGCGTTCGTATTGTGGAAAACGCAGCTCAACGACTCGAGAAATCACGTGCCGGTCACCCATGCGGAAGCCGAGGTGGTTATCACCCGCCGAAAACTGGACCGTCTGATCGTTGAACCGCCCAAACTCCGACAGAAGCTTCCGTGGAAAGAGCTGCTGTTCAAACGGCATCCCATCGTCCGGCGCCTTGGCACGAACGACCGCCAGCCGGTGACCGTCAGTCGCAGCAATTTCAATTTCACCGGGCAACAGTTTCACCAGCGCCCCGTTGAGCTGAAACTTTGGATCATCCTTCGTGATGGCAAACGCCACCCGTCCAATGAGAAGCTTGAAGAGATCGAGCGGCAGCTCGTACGAACCGCCCTCCGGAGGCTCGGGTAACGTCGGATACTCTGATGCGTCGGCAACCTGCATCTGCGACCGGAACCTCCCACTGACGATCACAACGCTCCCGTCCTCTTCCTGGAGAGTGAAGCGATCCTCTGGCAAGTTGCGCACAAGCTCCTGAAAGACCCGGCTATCCAGGGTGATCCGGCCGCTTCCCTCAACCTCCGCAGGACAGCTCGTCATGATCGTCATGTCGAGGTCGGTCGCCATCAACTTCAGCCGCCCAGCCTCGGCTTCGACCAGAATATTGGACAGAATGGGAATCGTCGTTCGTCTCTCGACGACTCCTTGCAACACGGATAACTCTTCAAGTACATCGTTTTTTGTCAGTACAAGATTCATTGACAGCCCCTTCGAAGAACGACTAAGTCTCTCATGATGTTAAATATAGCATATATCATCATCGTCGTCGAGGCTGTGAAAATGTGGAAGGTGAGTCTAAATTGAATCACGATTGAAGATAGATGAAAAAGGAGGTGTGAGAGATTGTGAGGACTCGTTGTGGGCGGGTGTGGAAAAGAGAGGTTTTTCACAGCGCGCCACAGAAGACCGGTGATTTTTTCACAGCTTTTCACAGCGCAACGGATCGTTTTCAACAGGTGAACGACGTGTGCTTTACACGGTGAAATGTTCTTTGAACGAGGTCAGGGTCGCATCGAAGTCAGGATTTGACCTGCGCGTCTTGTTGATGTTGTCGACGGCGTAGATGACGGTTGAGTGATGCTTGGAGAAGATTTTCCCAATTTCGGGGTAGGAAAGCTCGAGGATGGTGCGGATCAAATACATCGCGACCTGCCTTGGCAGCGCAATTGAGCGCCGGTTTGAGCGGCCTTTGAGATCGCTCACTCGCACACCGTAGTGATGCGCGACGAACCGGATGATGTCAGCTGGGGTTGTGACACGCTCCTCCGGGAGAAGCTCGGCAAGTGCGGAACGGACCAGGTCAACGGTAATGGGGCGGTTTGTCAGCTGGGCATAGGCAATGGTCCGGTTGAGGCAACCCTCGAGCTCGCGAACGTTTTTCTGAACCCGGCGGGCGATGAACATCACAGCATCTTCGGGGAGATCCCAGCCGATCGCACGTGCCTTCTCACGCAGGATGGCACACCGGGTTTCGAGATCGGGTGGTTGAATGTCGGCGAGAAGACCTTGGAGAAAGCGGGAACGGAGGCGTTCTTCGAGCCCAGGGATATCAGCCGGACGGGCGTCGGACGTGAAGACGACCTGGCTGCGTGCTCCTTGAAGCGTGTTGAACGTGTGAAAGAATTCTTCCTGAGTTCGTTCCTTCCCAGCGATGAACTGGATGTCGTCGAGGAGAAGTACGTCGACGGCGCGAAACGTTTTTCGGAAGGTGTCCATCTCCTTTCGCCGAATGCGGTTGATCAGATCGTTGACGAACTGTTCCGTGGTCAGATAGAGAACCTTGGGGGGCGTGCCCTTGGAATCGAGGAGCCGGTGGGCAATTGCATGGAGAAGATGGGTTTTCCCAAGGCCGGAATCACCGTAGAGAAAGAGGGGATTGTAGGTCTGGCCGGGACGATCGGCGACGGCTTCGGCTGCCGCGCAGGCAAATTGGTTTGACGGCCCAATCACGAACCTCTCGAACGTGAAATCTGGATTGAGCGTCGTCCGCAAGTCTGTCGCAATGGGGAGGTCAGCGGAATCCTTCGGCCGGTTGCTACGGCCGGCGGTTCGTGGCCGGTTCCCGGCATAGACAAGCTCAATGGCAAAGTTTGGGCCGAACCGGCTGCGGGCAACCGATTCGATGTCACGAAGGAGGTGATCGCGAACCCAGTTCCCGATGATCTCGTTTTGACATTCGAGCGTCAGCGTTGTGCCGTCGAGCCGGACAGGTGTCAGCGGTTCGATCCAGGTCAAATACTCGTCTTCACCGAGCATCTGACGCAAAAGCGGGAGCAGGTCATCCCAAGGCTTCATTGCAAGGAGAGAGCATATCATGAACCGGACAGTGGCGAGGTACTGGTTGTTGCGCTGTGCGGAACGCGTGTGATCCCAGCGGATACGACTATGATCGAAGCATGTTCCCTCTAACGCCAAGGCAACCGGCCGTGGGGAGAGCGCCCGAGGGAGCGCGGACTTCAGTCCGCATCGTACGCTCAACGCGTTCTGGTAGAAAAAGATGCGGACTGAAGTCCGCGCTCCAAAGCTGCCTCCGGCCGATGGGGCACAGCGCAACAACCTCATTTGACACGCCGACGATGCTGGGATACATTGACGCGCCTGACGTTGGAGAGTGATGAACGATGAAAAGAACGTTTCAACCGAACAACAGACGACGGAAGAAAAAACACGGGTTTCGCGCGAGGATGAAGACCCGCAACGGCCGGAAAGTGCTCAGCGCCCGCAGGCGGAAGGGACGAGCGCGTCTAACGCCCTGACGAAGGCGCGTTTCAGGCGTGCTGACAGGCTGCTCAAACGGCGTGAGTACCGGCGGATCTACACGAATGGCGTGCGGGCCTCTGGGCGGTGGCTTGTCGTTTTTGCCGTTCCGTCTGAGAGCCACGGACGGCTGGGAGTCACGGCATCGCGGAAGGTCGGCGGGTCGGTGGTGCGCTCGCGCTGTAAACGCCGTATCCGGGAGTTGTACCGGCTTCACCGTGCTGACATGGTCCCCCCGGCGGAGCTGGTGATCAATGCGCGAAGGGGGTGTGAAAATGCTCCGTGGAACGATCTCGTCACGGAGTTTCAGTCATGTCTGAGAAGAATTCGCTCCCAGCTCGAGCGGCGGTAACGGTACTGGCCGGGTACAAACGGTGGATCTCGCCTCTGCTCCCGCCCGCCTGCCGCTACGAGCCAACGTGCTCGGTCTACGCCGCTCAAGCGATCGCAAAGTACGGCCTGCTCAAGGGAGGATGGATGGGTCTGCGGCGCATCTTGCGGTGCCATCCATTTCATCCTGGGGGGTATGATCCCGTTCCCTGAGAAGAGAGAGGAACCATGGAAAAACGACTCGTACTGGCCTTCTTTCTTTCGGCGATCATCTTCGCCGTGTGGACGATCATCTTTCCCCCACCGAAGCCGGCACCGCGGCAGGCAGCCACGGCGGTAGGCAAGCAGGTGGCGGCGCACGCAGCGACGGCCAAGCGAGAACCCGTGCCTCCCGCCGTTCCAAGAACCGGGCACCCAGCTGCAGAGACCTCCCCAGTCACGCGCACAGCAGCGTGCTCGACGACACCGGACGCCGCGGATCGCGAGCAAACGCTGGTCCTCGAAAACAATCTCGTCAAGCTGAGGCTCGACAATCGTGGAGCCGACGTGACATCGTTGATCCTGAAGAAATACGATGATGACGAGGGAAATCCGCTTGATCTCGTGCAGCGTGTCAACCTCGCCGCACGGACCTACCCGCTGCAGCTCGTTGACGGCGGACAGCCGGACGAGCGCCTGTACTCAGTCGAGAAGATCAAGGGCGGTGTCCGGTTCCACTGGTGTGACACGAAGGCCGAAGTAACAAAAATCGTCCAACTCGTCCCAGAGTCCTACCAGGTGAAGGTCGAAATTACGGTCGCCGGTACCGAGCCGGCGCCAGTCATGTCGGTTGGAACCGGGATGCGGAACATCGGGAAGCTCGAAAAAGCCAACCGCTTCGCGACGTGGGGGAACGTGGCGGTCTACGCGAACGGCAAACTCGAGCGGTTCAAGCGCAAGAAGGTCCACGGCACGAAGACGCTCGCCGTTCCGCCGATGGGGTTTGCCGGATTCGAGGACACGTATTTTCTCAACGTCCTGCGACCGATTGGGGAAGGGGCCAGCGTTCAAATCGTTCCGCTCCAGCTTCCTGTGAAGCCGGAGAAGGTCACCGCGTCGGCAAAGAAGAAGAAGGAAAAGGCTGGAGAGCGAACGGTTCTTGAGGTGCTCGTCGGGGCGCCGGGGCCGGTTCTTCATGGGGAGCTGTTTGCCGGGCCCAAGGAGTACAACCTGCTCCAGAAGGTCGATCACGGGATCGAGAAAACGCTGCATTTCGGCATTTTCAATCCGATCTCCGTCTTCTTCTTGAAGGTTCTCCGGTGGATTTACGACCGGGTTGGCAACTATGGGCTGGCAATCATTCTCCTGACACTGCTGATCCGAATTGTTCTCTTCCCCTTCATGCACAAGTCGACCGTCTCGATGCGGAAGATGCAGAAGGTCCAGCCGAAGGTCAAGGCGATTCAGGAGAAGTACAAGAAGCACAAGGGCGACCCGCAGATGCGGGCCAAGATGAACCAGGAGATGATGGAGCTGTACAAGGTCGAGGGGGTCAACCCGATGGGCGGGTGTCTCCCAATGTTGATTCAGCTCCCAATCCTGTGGGCGCTGTACACGCTCTTCGCCTACTCGATCACGATGAGGCACGCCCCGTTCATTTGGTGGATTCACGATCTCTCGGCAAAGGATCCCTACTACATTACGCCAATCCTGATGACCTTCACGATGTGGCTCCAGCAAAAGCTGGCGCCGCAGGCCGGAGATGCCCAGCAACAGAAGATGTTCCGGCTGATGCCGCTGATCTTCGGCATCATGTTTCTTGGATTTCCATCGGGTCTCGTCCTGTACTGGTTGACGAACAACGTCCTGACCATCCTTCAGCAAGAGGTGACCTTCGCCTTGATGGGAGAGCGCAAGGGCGCGGCGAAGGGCGGAAAGCCAAAGAGGAAAAAGGCATGAAGACGTTTCACGGTTCGAGCCTGGACGAGGCGCTCTCGGCGGCCTGCCGCGACCTCGGGGCGCGGATGGAAGAGATCCGGTACGACGTTCTCAGAGAGGGCGCGGACGGTGTAACCATCGAGGCGGATATCGACACCGTCGCCGTCCTCGGGCTCTTCTTCGCGGAGATGTTCGCCGCCGGTTCGCTGGCGCTGCGCGTGCAACTGGCCGAGGAGGACGGTGTGCTCAAGGGCGAGCTCGAAGGGGCAGACACAACGTTGCTGACAACAAACGGTGGCCAGGCGCTTGATGCGCTTCAGTACCTTGCAAACCGGGTCGCGGATCGCCGTGGACGCCAGCACCTCCCAATCCATCTCGACACATCTGGATTCAAGCAGAGGCGAGCCGTCAAGCTTGAAGACATGGCGCTCGATGCGGCCGACCGGGCAGCGCGAAAACGTCAACCCGTCACATTACCAACCATGGCGCCGGCCGCTCGCCGGATCGTGCACGTGGCCCTGGCCGAAGATCCCAGGGTGGAAACCGAGTCTGAGGGGCATGGCTTTCTCAAGCGTGTGGTCGTCCGGCCTCGCCGGGAACGCTGACACCATTGTCGCCCCGGCGACGGCGCCCGGCAGGGGTGCGCTCGCCATCCTGCGCGTCAGCGGCGCTGGTGTTCGAGAAGTTGCGGCCGCCGTCTGTCCTCGTCTCGATTTTTCGAAGGCATGGTTTGCTCAGCTGACGGGCCTCACCTCTGCTGCCGGGGAACGGATCGAGAGCGGCGTTGTCATCCCGTATCACGGGCCACGGAGCTATACCGGGGAGGACATGCTCGAGCTGATTGTTCACGGCTCGCCCGCGGTGACGAACGCGGTGATGGACGCGTTGATCAGCGCCGGGTGCCGGGCGGCAGAGCCCGGTGAATTCACGAGGCGCGCCGTCGCCAATGGAAAGATGGATCTCATCCAAGCTGAAGGTATCGCAGACCTTGTCGCAGCTGAGACCTCATGGCAACTGAAGGTGGCGCGCGCTCAGATGGAGGGCCGTCTCTCCGGCCGTGTCCAGCAGCTCCGTCAGGAGTTGACGGGTCTTTTGGCCCGGATTGAGGCTGGGATCGATTTCGCGGGGCAGGGGATTATCACGCCAGCCTCCGAACTCGAGCCGGTGCGGAGGTCCATCGTTGCCCAGATTGGGGCGCTCCTGGCGACGGCAGCCGGCGGCGAGAGGATTCGTGAGGGGATCCGCATGACCATCGTCGGTGTCCCGAACGCGGGCAAGAGCACGCTCTTCAACGCGCTCTTGAAGTCGGAGCGGGCCATTGTCTCACCGCACCCAGGGACCACCCGGGATGTGATCGAGGCGGAGGCAGAGATCGCCGGTCTCGTCGTCAAGCTTGTAGACACGGCTGGGCTCAGGCCAGGAGAAACACCGGTGGAGATGGAGGGAGTGCGGCGGGCGCGGATGGCGGCGGCCGATGCCGATGCGTTGCTGGTCGTGCACCCATGCGATCAGCCAGAGCCGGGAGACCTCAACGGCATCACTAATGGACGGCCGTGGGTGGGTATCCTGACTAAAACGGACCTGGCGCCACCGTCTAAAAGGCTCGTCCGTGGGGGCTGGGTGCCGGTCTCGCTCAAAACCGGTGAAGGCTTTGACGATGTCGAAGCCGCACTTGAGAGGCTGGCCGGTGGGGATGTCGAGCAGTTGGAAGGTGCGGCGGTCATCAACCGGCGCCATCGTGCCAAGCTGCAGACGTCGCTCGATGAGATTGAGGGTGCCCGGTTCGACGAGCCCGAGCTTGCGGCTGAAGCGGTCCGGGCGGCGCTGGCGAGTCTCGATGAGCTGGTCGGGATTGTTGGAAGCGAGGACGTGCTCGACGAGGTCTTTGCGCGTTTCTGCGTGGGGAAGTAGGCGATGGGAGCGTGCTTTGATCTAATCGTCGTGGGTGCGGGACACGCCGGGTGTGAGGCGGCGCTCGCGGCGGCGCGGATGGGAGCATCGGTGGCCGTTGTGACGTTGCATCGGTCGACGATCGCGCAGATGCCGTGTAACCCGGCGATGGGTGGCATTGGCAAGGGGCACTTGATTGCGGAGATCGATGCGCTCGGCGGGGTCGAGGGCTGGGCTGCGGATCGGGCTGGGCTCCAGTTCAAGGTGCTCAACCGTTCGCGTGGATCGGCGGTCTGGGGCCCACGGGCGCAGTGTGACAAGCGGCGGTACACGCTGCTGATGCGGAGGCTCTTGGAGGCGGTGCCCGGGATCGAGCTAATCGAGGGCGAGGTGACCGGCGTGATGACCGGGGATGGTGGCATCGAGGGGGTCCGGCTCGCCGATGGGCGGCGGTTTTCCGGACGAAACGTGCTCGTCACAACGGGCACGTTTCTGCGCGGGATTCTTCACACCGGTGAGAACCGGCGGCCCGGTGGGAGGTACGGCGAGGCGCCCGCAAACGGCCTCGGTCGAAGCCTGGAACGTCTCGGCCTCGAGCTTCGGCGGTACAAGACGGGGACGCCTCCGAGATTGCGCCGGGGGAGCATCGACTTCGGGCGCGTGACGGTGCAGCACGGTGATCAGGATCCGCGGGCGTTTTCGTGGCGGACCCGAGAGGTGCGCAACAGGATCGTCTGCTGGGTGACGCGCACGCGGCCGGTGGTGCAGCGGATCATCCGCGACAACCTCGATCGCTCACCGCTCTTTTCCGGAGTGATCGAGGGGGTTGGGCCACGGTACTGCCCCTCGATCGAGGACAAAGTCGTCCGGTTTCCACACCATGAGGAGCACACCGTCTTCCTGGAACCGGAGGAGCTGGGTGGGGAGAGCATCTATGTCAACGGCCTGTCGACGAGCCTGCCCATCGACGTTCAGGAAGCCATCATCCACGCAACGCCTGGGCTCGAGCGTGCGGAGTTTCTCCGCTACGGCTACGCCGTCGAGTACGATGTCGTCGCCTCACAGCAGGTGCGCCACACACTTGAGGCGCGAGCGGTCCCCGGGCTGTACCTGGCGGGTCAGCTCCTTGGGACGTCCGGCTACGAGGAGGCGGCGGCGCTCGGACTGATGGCGGGGATCAACGTGGTTCGCTCGCTGCGGGGCGAAGAACCGCTCGTGCTTGGCCGGGAAGAAGCGTATATCGGTGTACTGGTCGATGATCTCGTGGTGCGGGATCACAGGGAGCCGTACCGGATCCTGACATCAAGGGCGGAGCATCGTCTTCTACTCGGGGTTGACTCGGCGCGGGAACGGTTGATGAAGCGCGGAGTTGATCTGGGGCTTGTCCCGGAGAAGATGTTTCACGTGGAACAGGCGCGGTGGGAGCGTCGCGCACGAACCGCTCACGAGCTTGAATCCACCGTACTGCATCCGGATCGTGAGACGCGGTCATGGCTGCGGGACGCGGCCGGGATAGACTTTACGCGCCCGGCGACGTGGGCGCAGCTGCTCAGGCGCCAGGATGCCGATCCGCAGCGTCTGGCGGATCAGATCGAGCCTCTGGCGCATCTCGCCAAAGAAGATCGTGACATCGTCGTCTCCCGTTTGCGGTACGCGGGGTATCTCGAACGGCACGTGCGGGAGATCGAGCGGGTGCACCGCCTCGGAGCGGTCGCGATCCCTTCAGCCTTGATCGAGGAGGGCGCGCCGGGTCTTTCAAGGGAAGTGCGGGATGCGCTCATCAGGTACCGTCCGCGCACGCTGGCCGACGCCGAGAGGCTGCCGGGTGTGACGCCAGCCGCGATGGCAATCATTGCCGGGAGGATCCTCTCCCGCCGCGGGGTGGACCGTGCCTGAGCGCGCCGACGTTCTCCTCCGGCGCGCGGACGTCGATCCAGCGTTGATCACGCCATTATCGGTCTACGTCGAGCTCCTGGAGCGATGGAACGCCGCACATAACCTCGTGCGGGTCCGGAACCGGGAGGAGCTGATCGAACGGCACATCGTCGAATCGCTGCGTGGTGCGCCGCACATCGAGGGGAAGAACGGTGTTCTCGCCGATGTTGGCTCCGGGGCCGGATTTCCCGGGATCCCGCTCCTCGTTGCCAAGCCCGGATGGCACGGGGTGCTGATCGAGCCGAGGACGAAACGGTGGGCATTTCTCAGACTGGTCATCCGCGAGCTCGGTCTCGACGCCGAGGCTGTCCAACACCGGTACCAGGATCTCGACCTGGGCCCCGAAGCAGTCGACGTGGTCGTGTCGCGAGCATTGGGGAACCCTGGGGCTCTGCTCGAGTGGTGGCGGGAACGGCTCCGCCCCGGCGGAAAACTGTTGCTTTGGACGACGGAGAGGGCTCTGGACGGGTTCGAGGGAACCGCGGGCTGGCGTATGGTAAGCTGGCCGCTGCCCGGGCTTGAGACGGGCCGCTTGGCAGAATTTCAACCATGTTTCACGTGAAACCTCGTATTGTGGCCGTGGCCAACCAGAAGGGCGGCGTCGGAAAGACGACCACCGCCATCAATCTCGGTGCGGCTTTGGCCGCGTACGAGCAGGAAACGCTGCTCATTGATATTGATCCTCAGGCGAACTGTACGTCCGGCGTGGGCTGTGAGCCTGATGAGGATGAGCCGACGAGCTACCAGGTGCTGACCGGCGCGGCGTCGATCGCGGAAGCCAGCCGTGCGACCAGCTTCCCGCACTTGGCAATCGTGCCGGCGACCGCAGATCTCGCGGGCGCTGAGGTCGAGCTCGTCGGAATGATGGGACGAGAGTTTCGGCTTCGCGATGCGCTCGATACCATTGAGGAGTACCGGTTCGTCCTCGTCGACTGTCCACCGTCCCTTGGCCTGTTGACCATCAACGCGCTGGCGGCCGCAGACGCCCTGATCGTGCCGATACAGTGTGAGTATTTCGCCCTGGAGGGATTGTCCGATCTCATGCGGACGGTCGATCAGGTCCGCCGTTTCCTCAACCCTGATCTCGCGCTCGACGGCATCCTGTTGACCATGTACGATGAGCGGACCAATCTCGCGCAACAGGTGGCCGAGGAGGTACGATCGGTGTTTGGCAACGATGTGTTCACGACCGTGGTGCCACGGAACGTCCGGCTCGCCGAGGCGCCGTCCTTCGGACGCCCGATCCACGCCTACGCGTTGAGAAGCCGGGGGTCGCAGGCATATCTGGAAGCGGGCCGCGAGTACCTGGAGCGGCTTGGAGGCGGTCGTGGGGCGTAAGCAGGCTCTCGGGCGCGGTCTCAAGGCACTGATCCCCGACACGCCGCGGGCCAGGAGCGGGTTGACCGAGATCCCGGTCGATGCCATCCGGCCGAACCCCAATCAGCCACGTCACAGGTTCGATCCTGAGGCGCTGGATCAGCTCGCCGCCTCAGTCGCCGAGCATGGGGTTCTCCAGCCGCTCCTCGTCAGCGAGGACACAGAGGGACATTACGTGCTGATCGCCGGAGAGCGGCGGTGGCGCGCAGCAAGGCTGGCGGGGCTTGGAACCGTGCCCGCCGTCATTCGCGAGCGGCTGAATCAGCGTGGGGAGCTTGAGCTTGCACTCGTTGAGAATGTTCAGAGGCGCGATCTGACGCCGCTCGAGGAAGCGAGGGCCTACGAACAGCTGCGAACGATCGCGGGGCTTTCGCAGGCCGAAATTGCGGACAAGGTAGGCCGGGATCGCAGCTCGATCGCCAATGCGCTCCGACTGCTCAAGCTTCCCCCCAAGATTCAAGAAATGGTGGACTCCGGACATCTCGGGGCCAGTCATGCACGGTCCCTCCTCGCGTTCGATGATCCTGATGAGCAGTTGATGTGGGCCGGCCGGGCCGCCGAGGGTCTCGCAACGGTGCGGGATCTCGAGCGAGCGGCCGCCGCGGGTCCGGAAGGGGGTGCCAGGCGGCGAAAGACCAAGCCGGCGGCGAAACCGGACCCGAATATCCAGGTGGCGGAGGACCGGTTGAGTCTGCGGCTCGGCGCGAGGGTGAGCATTCAACAAAGGCGGAGGGGGGGGCGTATCGTCATTCACTGTCACGATCACGGGCAGCTCCTCCGCGTGTTTGATCTGTTGATGGGAGGGGACGGCAATGACCAAGAACAGTGATACGCTCAACGGGTTCGTAGATTCCGGTTGCCGGATTAAGGGAGAGGTCACCTTCGAAAATGCCTTTCGCGTCGATGGCCACGTCGAGGGAACGATTCACTCCAGCTCCGAGCTCATCATCGGAGGCAAGGGGGTCGTCGAGGGGGAAATCCATGTCGCACGCTGTTTGATCGGCGGCAGCGTGCGTGGGAGTGTTGACGCCTCGGAATCCGTGACGCTGCACGCCTCGGCCAAGGTCTGGGCCGACATCCACAGCCCAGTCATCGTGATGGAAGAAGGAGCGTTTCTGGAGGGCCGCGTCGCCATGGAGGCTGTGCCCCCGGAGGGCGGATCAAATAAGGCGGCAGCGCATATTAAGAAAACTTGACGGGTTTTTCGGGGTTTGTTAGCTTGAGGCGCCCCAGAGCGGGGAAACGCAGGCTGGCGGACGAGGTTTATGATTACACCGAACTATTCTCTCCTGTTGATCATGATCTGCTTCTGGGTTGCATATTGGGTCATCAACCACTTCCTCATCAAGCCGGTCACCGAGGTCGTCAACGAACGCACGCGGCGGCTCGATCACGCCGAGGCCGAGTGGTCGCAACGCCATCAGGAGTACCTCGATGCGACATCACGGCTCGAGGAGGAGAGCGACCGTGCGGCACGCGATGCGGCGAAACACCGCGCCGAGCTTCGCCAGAAGGCTCTCGACGCGCGGCAGGAACGGCTTGAAAAGGCGCGTGCAGACGCAGCCCGGCGGCTGGAAGAAGCACTTCGTGAACTCGATCGCACGAGCGCTGCCGCGAGAGACGAGCTCAAGCAAAAGGCGTCTGAGTTGGCGAAGATCCTCGCCTCCCGTTTGCTCGAACGTGAGGTGGCCTCATGAGGAAGGCGTTTGTTGGGGCAGCAGCTTTCGCGCTCGTCGCGGCGCCGGCATGGGCGGGAGAAGGGACGACCTTTGGGATTCCAGATCCATGGTGGAAGCTTCTCAATCTCCTGACCTTCCTGGCCGTTCTGATCTGGTTTATTGGCCGGCCGCTTGGCCGCTTTCTCGATGCTCGCCGGAGGAATATCGGCCAGCAGTTCGAAGATGCGCGGGAAAAACTCGAGCGGGCCGAAGCGCTGCGCGCCGAGGTTGAGGAGAGGTTGGCGAGCGTCCAGAAGGAGCTCGAGCAGCTCCGTGCGCGGGCCGAACGGGAGGCCAAGGCTGAGGTCGCGCGGATCGAGGCCGAGGCCGAAGCGGAGGAGAAACGCTTTCTCGGTAAGGTTGATGAGGAGATTGCGCGGCGGACAGCGGACGTGCGCCGGCGGCTTGCCGAGGATACGGCCGCGCTGACGGCTCAGATGGCGCGCGAGCTCCTGTCGAAGGAGATGACCGATGCGGATCGCGCGCGACTGCTCGAACGAAGCCTGGCCGCGCTGCGCTCGCTGGAGGAGAAGGGCTGACGATGGGGTATTTCCGGCCGGTACCGTACGCAAAGGCGTTTCACCAGGTGATCCTCGACCGCGCGCCTGAGCGCGAGGAAGCAGCGGCGGACGAATTGTCCCGCCTGTCCCAGGCGATCGGGATTTCGCCGGAGCTGAGACGCGCCGTCGTCACACCGAACATTACGGTTGAAGAAAAGACCGGGATTGTCGAGGGCCTCCTCGACCTTCTCAAGATCGAGGAGCCAACCCGCAGCTTTGCACACGTCCTGCAACGCAACTACAGGTTCCTCCATATGGCATCGATCGTCGCTGCCTACCGTGAGCTCGTCGACCGGCATCATGGCCGGGTCCGTGCCAAGGTCGAGGTCGCCGGTGAGGCCGACCGGTCGGAGCAGGAGCGAATCGTCGATACGTTGGCAGGAGTCGTCCACGCTGAGATCGTCGCCGATTTCGAGCGAAACGACGCCCTACTCGCCGGTTTTCGCGCGACCCTGGGATCCAGGGTCTTCGATGGCTCGCTGGCAGGACAGCTCGAACAGCTGGTCCGCCAGGTCAGAACGTAGCAACATTGACCACAACCTTGAGGTAGTTTATGCAGATCAAAGCCTCCGAAATAGCCGACATCATCCGCCGCCAGATCGAGGGTCACGAGACCACCATCGACATGGCCGAAATCGGAACCGTCATCTCCGTGGGCGATGGCATTGCGCGAGTCTATGGGCTCGACGGCGCCATGGCTGGGGAGCTCCTCGAATTTCCCAACGGGGTCTACGGCCTGGCGCTCAACCTCGAAGAGGACAACGTCGGCGCCGTGCTGATGGGTGAAACCCAGCTGATTCGAGAGGGCGACCAGGTTCGCCGCACCAAGCGGATCATCCAGGTGCCGGTCGGTCCAGCGCTGGTCGGCCGCGTGGTCGATCCTCTCGGACAGCCGCTCGACGGGAAGGGGCCGATCGAGGCGGAGGACCACTATCCGGTGGAGCGGATTGCCCCCGGCGTTGTCGCGCGCCAGCCGGTGAAAGAACCGATGCAGACGGGCATCAAGGCGATCGACTCGATGATCCCGATCGGGCGCGGTCAGCGTGAGCTGATCATCGGAGACCGGCAGACCGGGAAAACCGCCATCATTCTCGATAGCATTATCAATCAGAAGGGCACGGGCAACATCTGCATTTACGTCGCGATCGGTCAGAAGAAGTCGACGGTTGCGCAGGTCATCGCGACCCTGGAGAAGCACGGCGCCATGGAGCACACGATCGTTGTCTCGGCAACCGCCTCCGAGCCAGCACCGTTGCAGTACTTGGCGCCGTACGCGGGGTGTGCGATGGGCGAGTACTTCCTCTACAACAACGGGAACGCGGTCTGCTTCTATGACGACCTGTCGAAGCATGCACAGGCCTACCGTGAGATCTCACTGCTGTTGAGGCGTCCGCCGGGCCGCGAGGCGTTCCCCGGCGACGTCTTTTACCTTCACTCCCGGCTTCTGGAGCGCGCCGCAAAGTTGCGGGACGACCTCGGTGGCGGAAGCCTGACGGCGCTCCCGGTGATCGAAACGCAGATGGGCGATGTCTCAGCCTACATTCCGACGAACGTCATTTCCATCACCGACGGGCAGATCTACCTCGAGTCCGACCTGTTCTACTCCGGTCAGCGGCCCGCCGTGAACGTTGGCCTGTCGGTCAGCCGCGTCGGCGGTAACGCCCAGATCAAGGCGATGAAGGCCATCGCCGGCTCGCTGCGGCTCGACCTTGCTCAGTATCGCGAGCTCGCTGCGTTCGCCCAGTTTGGCTCCGATCTCGACAAGGCCACACAACAGCAGCTTGCACGTGGCGAGCGGCTGATGGAGATCCTCCGCCAGGGGCAGTACAAGCCGCTCCCGGTCGAGCTTCAGATCGTGTCAATTTACGCCGGAACTCAGGGCTTCCTCGATAGCCTCAAAGTCTCGTTTATCCTGGTGTTCGAGCGGTTCCTTCACCAAACGGTTCGCGACGAGGCTCCAGACACGCTCGAGCGGATCACCTCAACAGGAAAGCTCGATGATCAGACCCGCGAGGAGCTCGATCGTGTGATTGGTGCTGCGGTCGAGCGCTTCAAGAAGGAAAACCCGGAGGCCGCCCTTGGCAAACACTAGAGATCTTCGCAGACGCATCCGGTCCGTCAAGGGGACGCAGCAGATCACCAAGGCGATGAAGATGGTCGCGGCGGCCAAGCTCCGCCGCGCCCAGGTGCGAATCCTCCAAGCGCGGCCGTACGCCGAGACGCTCTCCCGCGTCCTCGGGAGCCTGGCGGAGCGCACCGAGCATACGCACCCGCTCTTGCAGCAGCGGGACGTCCGAAGCGTATGGCTTGTGGTCATCACGTCGGACAAGGGGTTGTGCGGCTCGTTCAACCACAACCTCCTCCGCTACGCAGCTCAGCTCCTCGATTCGGACCGGTGGGCGTCACCGCAGGTTGTACCGATTGGCAAGAAGGCCGTCGATTTCTTCACGAAACGTGCGTATACCGTGGCCGCGGCTGAGCCCAACGTGATGTCAAACATTACGGCGGCCGAGGGCCGCAGAATCGCAGCCTCGCTGATCGATGCGTTCACGGCCGGCGAGGCGGATGAAATCTGGGTCGTGTACAACCGGTTTCTGTCCTTGATTCGCCACGAGACGGTGCTGGCACGGCTGTTGCCAGTCGAGCCACCTGCGGGCGATGAGGCGACGTTGCCAAACATCGACTATATCTACGAACCGGATGCGGCGACGTTGCTCGGAGAGTTGCTACCGCGTCACATTGAGGTCCAGGTGCAGACGGCGCTGTACGATTCATCGGCGGCCGAGCATGCCGCGCGGATGACCGCGATGGATGCCGCAACGAAGAATGCCAACGACATGATCGACCGGCTGACCCTGCTGTACAACAGAACGCGGCAAGCCGCTATCACCAAGGAGCTAATTGAGATCGTATCCGGCGCGCAGGCGCTGGAGGAGTAGGAGCGAATCCAGATGAGCGAACAGGTTGAAGGACGCGTTGTCCAGGTCATCGGTCCCGTCGTCGATGTGGAATTCCCGGAAAAACACCTTCCGTCGATCTACAACGCGGTTAAGATCGTGGACGAGGAGAAGCTCGGCGAGGTGCCGATTGACGTCACGGTCGAGGTTGCACAACACCTCGGCGAGGGCCGTGCCCGCTGCGTTGCGCTCGAGCCCACAGACGGGATGGTCCGCGGGATGCAGGCGATCGATCTCGGTGAGCCGATCTCGGTTCCCGTCGGCAAGCACACGTTGGGCCGCGTGCTCAATGTTCTCGGTGAGCCGGTCGACGAGCGCGGGCCGGTCGAGGCGGACCAGCGCCTGCCGATTCACCGCGAGCCGCCGTCGCTGGAGGAACAGTCGACCGAGATCGAGATGTTCGAGACGGGCATCAAGGTCATCGACCTTCTCGAGCCGTATTCCAAGGGTGGAAAGACCGGGCTGTTCGGTGGCGCCGGCGTTGGCAAGACCGTTCTGATTATGGAGCTCATCAACAACGTTGCCTTGCAGCACGGCGGCTATTCCGTGTTCTCCGGCGTCGGTGAGCGCACCCGTGAGGGGAACGACCTTTGGCTCGAGATGCAGGAAGCTGGCGTGATCGACCCCAACGACTGGGAGAAGTCGAAGGTCGCCCTGATCTACGGCCAGATG
The DNA here is from genome assembly GCA_015493585.1 of Acidobacteriota bacterium. Classification (GTDB taxonomy): domain Bacteria; phylum Acidobacteriota; class Thermoanaerobaculia; order Thermoanaerobaculales; family Sulfomarinibacteraceae; genus JAADFN01. The sequence goes on along the minus strand of WGCW01000004.1, from coordinate 22,794 downwards.
ACCGAGCCGCCCGGCGCACGTCTTCGGGTCGGCCTGACCGGTCTGACGGTGGCCGAATACTTCCGGGACACCGAAGGCCAGGACGTTCTTCTGTTCATCGACAACATCTTCCGGTTCACACAGGCGGGCTCTGAGGTCTCGGCTCTCCTCGGACGCATGCCTTCCGCCGTTGGCTACCAGCCGAACCTGGCGACCGAGATGGGCGAGCTCCAGGAGCGGATCACGTCCACGTCGAAGGGGTCGATTACCTCGGTGCAGGCGATCTACGTGCCCGCGGACGACCTGACCGATCCGGCGCCCGCGACAGCGTTTGCTCACCTCGACGCCACGTCGGTGCTTTCGCGGCAGATCGCCGAGCTCGGTATCTACCCCGCGGTCGATCCGCTGTCCTCGACGTCGAGAATTCTCGACCCCGGGATTGTCGGCGACGAGCACTACCGTGTGGCACGTGAGGTCCAGCGAGTGTTGCAACGGTACAAGGACCTGCAGGACATCATCGCCATTCTCGGGATCGACGAGCTCTCCGACGAGGACAAGTTGACGGTTTCCCGGGCACGGAAGATCCAGCGCTTCCTGTCGCAGCCGTTCCACGTCGCCGAGCAATTCACCGGCTTTAAGGGACGGTACGTCAAGGTTGAGGATACGGTTCGCGGCTTTAAGATGCTGGTCGATGGCGAGCTCGACGACCTGCCCGAACAAGCGTTCCTCTACGTTGGCCCCATCGAGGAGGCGATCGAGAAGGCTGAAAAGATGAAGGCGGAGGCCTGAGGTGCCCAATCGGCTCCATCTCGAGGTGGTCACCCAGGTCCGCCGGCTTCTCGATCTCGAGGTCGACGAGGTTCAGCTTCCGGGAACCCTGGGAGCGTTGGGGGTCCTTCCTGGGCACACTCCGCTGCTGACCTCGCTGGGGATTGGCGAGCTGATGTACCGGATAGACCATCGTGAAAGCTACCTCGCGATTCAATGGGGGTTTGCAGAGATCCTGCCTGACCGCGTCACCGTGCTGGCCACCGTGGCTGAGACGCCCGAGGAAATCGATGTTAGCCAGGCGGAGCAGGACAAACACGAGGCCGAGGCAGCGTTGAAGACCGTTGACATGGTCGAGCTCGAAAAGATGCGCGCAAAGCTTCAGATGGCCATCACGAGGCTTCAGGTGGCGCAGCATCGGAGGACGTAAGTGATCCTGTTCTGGGAAGGCCGGGGATGAGCGCTCAGTCGCCCCGTCGTGGCCAGTGGGGCTCCCAGATCGGATTTATCCTCGCCGCGGCTGGGTCAGCGGTCGGACTGGGCAATATTTGGCGCTTCCCGTACATGGCTGGGCAGAACGGGGGCGGCGCGTTCGTTCTCGTTTACCTCGTCTGTGTGCTGGTCATTGCACTCCCGGTCATGTTTCTCGAGATCAGTCTTGGCCGCGCGACGCACCGGAACCCCGTCGGGGCGATCAAGGCGGTCGCGCCACGAAGCCTGTGGCGCCTCCTCGGCTATCTCGCGCTGCTGACGGGTCTCGGCATCCTTTCGTATTACTCGGTGATTGCGGGCAAGGTGCTGACCTACTGCGCCCTGTACGTCCGGAAGCTCGTGCTCGGCGAGGGCATCGTCTACAGCGGTGCAACCGTTGAAGTCGTCATCTACTTTGCGCTGTTCCTGATCTTGACCGTTCTCGTCGTCAGCGGCGGCGTGCAACGGGGCATCGAGCGGTGGACCAAGATCTTGATGCCCTTGCTCGTTGTCATCATGGGCGCGATCATCGTACGGAGTCTCTTGCTTCCAGGCGCCATGGCGGGCGTTAAGTGGTTCGTCACGCCTGATTTTTCAAAGATCACGCCGCGAGTGATCCTCAACGCCATGTCGCAGGGGTTTTTCTCCCTGTCGCTCGGGATGGGCGCCATGTTGACCTATGGGTCCTACCTGTCGAGGAAGGACAGCATCGTCACTTGCGGGACGTCGGTCGTGCTTTTCGATACCGTGATTGCGATCCTGGCCGGCTTCATGATCTTTCCGGCGGTCTTTGCCCTCGGTGGGGATCCTGCGGCCGGCTCGACGTTGATCTTTCAGGTTCTGCCGAAGGTGTTTGGCGGCATGGAAGGCGGCGCGGTGGTCGGCATCGTCTTCTTCTTCCTCCTTTGTGTGGCAGCGTTAACGTCCACGGTCTCCCTGCTCGAGGTGGTCACAGCGTATTTCGTCGATGAGCGCCGCTGGTCCCGGCGGCGTTCGGTCTGGACGATCGGGGCCGCCGCATTCATCGTCGGCCTTCCATCCGCCTTCGATCTCGCCGGGATCACGCCATGGACGTCGATCACGATCCTCGGGAAACACGGGTTCCTCGAGGCCATGGATTTCCTGTGGGGAAACCTCTCCCTCGCGATCGGCTCTTTGCTCCTCTGTGTGTTCGCCATCGCCGTGTGGGGGCTCAAGAATGCCGCATCGGAAATCGAGATCGGATCGCCAGGCTTTGTCCGGTTCCGCGCCGTGTGGATCTTTTTCATCAGATGGATCTGTCCGGCATTGATCGGCGTCATCCTCGTTTCGAAACTCGTCAGCTAGCTGTTGATACCGGAGTTGAGGTTGTTGCGCTGTGCGGAACCCGTGTGATCCCAGCGGATACGACCACGATCGAAGCAGGCTCACCCCAATGCCAAGGCAACCGGTCGCGGGGAGAGCGCCCGAGGGAGCGCGGACTTCAGTCCGCATCGTACGCTCAACGCGTTCTGGTACAAAAAGATGCGGACTGAAGTCCGCGCTCCAAAGCTGCCTCCGGCCGACGGGGCACAGCGCAACAACCGGAGGTGAGGGGCGTTTGCCTTTGGAGGCATCTTGGGCTAGACTAACTCGCCGTCGGGGCGTAGCTCAGCCTGGCAGAGCGCACGGTTCGGGACCGTGAGGCCGGTGGTTCAAATCCACTCGCCCCGACCAGTTTCCCCTCCCCAGCTCATGACCCAATCGTGGTTTGCGCCGCTGCGGCGATACCGCGTGCCCTGCGCCAATTTTAGCGTGTTATTATACCACCTGGGGGGTCGATGCACGACGATGGTCCGATGGTGCCGTTGACGGTTCGGCAGCGCGAAGTGCTGAGCTTTATCCTCACCTACCGGTCGGACCGTGGGGTGTCGCCGACCCTGCGGGAGATCGCCGAGCACTTCGGTTTCGCCAGCCCAGCCGGTGCGCAGAAACACGTTGTGGCGCTTGAGGAAAAGGGCTACCTGATCCGCCCGAAGGGCCGTCACAGGGGGCTGTTCCCTGCGCAGAATCTCACCGGGCGGCGGAAGCGGGAGGCAGCCGTGCCGCTGCTCGGCCTCGTCGCGGCCGGACAGCCGATCGAGTCTCTTCCCGATGCGACACCGATTCAGGTTCCCACTGACCTCGCCGGCCAAGGCGAGCACTTCGCGCTGAAGGTCCGTGGGGACTCGATGATCGACGACGGCATCCTTGACGGAGACGTCGTTGTGGTCCGGGCGAGCTCGGGTGCGCGCGAGGGAGAGGTTGTGGTGGCGTTGATCGATGGCGAGGTCACGCTCAAAAGGTTCTACCGTGGGCCAGGTGACTCCATCAGGCTCCAGCCAGCCAATGCTGCGATGGCGCCTCTGATCGTGCCGGCCTCACACGTCGTGATTCAAGGCGTTGTCGTCGGACTGCTGCGCCGGTACGTTTGAAGCGGTGAATCAGACCGCCGGAGGCCTTGACGGATCGGCGGGAGTTCGCTAGCGTGCACCTATGACGGCTCTCGAACCGATCTCGCTGGTCATGACATCCGTCGGTACGGAACAACAGGCGGTGGAGATTTCCGAGGAGTTGATCGGCCGCCACCTCGCCACGTGCGTCAACATCGTTCCGTGTCTCCGCTCCATTTACCGCTGGAAGGGCAAGATCTGCGAGGACACCGAGTATCTCTTGCTGATCAAGACGCCGGCGGCGCTCTTCGACGACGTATCAGCGGCGATCCGGGAGCTGCACTCCTACGAGCTGCCCGAGATCATGGCGCTCCCAGCTGAAAAGGCCGAGGCGGCGTTCCACCGGTGGGTGCTTGAGATGGTCGCCGAACCAGATTCGGACGACAAGCCAACATAAGGGCCGGGTGGCCGCGGGCCTCACCTGCCTCGCCGCGCACCTTCCATGCGAGGCCGCATCCCCTCAACATGGCTATGCGTGCGCCTGCCGTCTCCTCCAGCTCCTGTGTGGCACCTGCGGCGATGAGCTCAAGGCGAGCCCCCTCCTCACGGGCTCACCCGTGATCTTCCCGAGAGCGCCAGCGGGGAGGGGGTTGCCGGGCACGGACGGATCAGGCGTGGGGCGAATCCGTCTCCGTGATGATCGATGCCTTCTTGATGATGACTGGCGTCTTCGGGACGTTCGCAAACGGCATCCCTCCAGCACGAACCGTTCCCGTTGGCACCTTGGCGATCGCATCGACGACGTCCATGCCCTTGACGACGCGGCCGAAAACGCAGTATCCGAACCCACGTGTGCTGTTGTCCCGGTGATCGAGGAAGCTGTTGTCGACGAGGTTGATAAAGAACTGGCTGGTTGCGGAGTCAACGCGGTTTGTCCGGGCCATAGCGATGGTGCCGCGGAGATTCTTCAACGCGTTGCCGGCCTCGTTGACGATGGGGCCACGCGTCTTTTTCTGTTTCATGCCGGCCGTGAATCCGCCGCCCTGGATCATGAATCCGGGGATCACCCGGTGGAAGATTGTCCCGTCGTAGAAACCGGAGCGGACGTATGTGAGGAAATTTGCGACGGTTTTTGGCGCCTTAGCCGGGTCGAGCTCGATGACGATCTGCCCCATCGAGGTGTCAAGGAGGACGCGTGGGTGGGTATCCATGGTTTTTCCCTTCTGGCCGGCGAACCCGGCCATGCTGAGCGTCACGATGATGATGACGGTCCAGACGGTGACGAGCTTTTTCATCGGTCTGCCTCCCTCTCATGATGTCCGGCGCCGTTCGGAGCGCTGGGTCCGCTGGTATACTACCTCTGCCGATGCCGCATTCGAAGCCCGTCAACGCTGCGATCTCGATCACGAGCCGTTTCGAGAATATCGAGCTGGTCGAGAGGGTTGTGCGCGACCTGATGATCAATGCCGGTCTCGGCGAGGAGGCCATCCAGCCCGTGATCCGGGCGCTCTGGGAGGGTGTCGCCAACGCGATCCGTCATGGAAATCGCGGGGAGCTCGACCGCCGTGTCGAGATTGAGGCGACGGTATCCCCCGTGCTGGTCCGTATCCTCATCACCGATCAAGGAAACGGATTCGATGTCGCGTCGGTCCCCGATCCGACGTCGGCAGAAAATTTACTCAAGCCCTCAGGCCGCGGTATATTCATCATGCGGCAACTGATGGACCGCGTGGAGTTTTCACGAGCATCAGGCGGCGGGACGACCGTTGTCCTCGAACGCCATCTGGGCACAACAGAGAGACGAGAGGTTGGATCATGAAGTCTGAAGTGATTGATCATGAAGATGTTCGAACGATCAAGTTGAGCGGGAAGATCACAATCGGCGCTGGCGACGTTACGATGCGGGATCTCATTCACGCCGCAATCGACGACGGGAAGAAGAAGATCCTCGTCGACCTCGGTGATGTCAAGGCGGTCGATTCGTCAGGTATTGGCGAGCTGGTCGCGGCGTACACGACGGTTGCGAAGAACGGTGGACGGCTGGCCCTCCTGCACCTTTCGCCCAAGATCAACGACATCCTGCAGGTGACGCAGCTGGTGACGGTGTTCGATGTCTTCGACGATGAGGAGAGCGCTCTCGCCGCGTTCTCGTGACCGGTTCTGGGGCAGGAGCTCAGTCCGGCCGGGGTGACGGAGGCGTTCCGGCCAGTGGGTGACGCCGCGTTATGATGCAACCCATGGACAGAGCGACCGCCGTCATGGCGGGTCTTCGGGCGAAGGTCGACACCGCTCTCGGTCAGTGGGCCGCCGCTCACCTATCCGGTGAAGGGGTGTTGGGCGCCGCCATGCGGGAGGCGTTGCTCTCTCCTGGTAAGCGCGTCAGGCCGGTATTGACCCTTCTCGCCGGGGAGCTGTACCGGGTCGATCCGGACCGGTTGATCGGGCTCGCTTTGATCCCGGAGGTCATCCACGCAGCTTCGCTCGTGCTGGACGATCTTCCGTCGATGGACGATGCGCCTCTCCGGCGGGGACGTCCGAGCCTTCACATGGCGTACGGCGAGGCGGCGGCCATCCTGGCGGCGTTCGATCTTCTCAGCCGGGCACACGCATCACTCCCAGCAGCGCTCGAGCGTGCCCGCATCCCGCGGCGCCGCCTGGCCGAAGCCCAACTCGAGCTCGATCGCGTGATCGACAGCCTCTGCCGGGCGCAGGTTCGCGACCTTGAGGCCGCCGCATCGACCGTCGAGGAGCTCGAAGAGATTCATGCGGGCAAGACGGGAGCACTGTTCGTGCTCGCAGCGGGTTGGGGCGCGCTCGCGGGCCGCCCAACCGGTGTGGAACGTCAGGCGGTCGAGGCGTTTGCACGGAATCTCGGCCTCGCCTTCCAGGTCATCGATGATGTCCTCGACGTGACGGGGCGCCCGCAGCGTCTCGGAAAACCGGCCGGAAAGGACGCCGGCCGTGTGACATTCGTCGACCTGCTGGGTGTCGCCGCAGCGCGCCGGCTTGCACGGGATCTCGCGGAGACGGCATCCGGTGCGCTCGATCTCTTCGGGGATCGTGCGGACACGCTGAAACGCTTCGCCGAAGGGGTGGTGACCCGTGACGCCTGAGCGTCCCGCCGGCGATCGGGTCGCCGATGCGGTCGAGGTCCTGCGCGATCGTGGGTACTTGAAGCGTGGCCCAGGTGCGGGGATGCCGGTGCGCGATCGGCTGCTAGCCTGGGTGATCTTTCTGTTCGGCGCGGGAGTGACCGGTCTGGCGATGGCGATTGGTGGAGCGCTTCCCGCGTCACCAGCCACGTGGGGTGGCGTCTGGCTTCTGCTGCTTCCGGCGGTGCTCGCCGCGGCAGGTGCGGGCGGATGGCTGGTGACCGGCGTGTCGGAATGGCTCCACCGGCGGGGGCTTGCGGTCGTCCACGTCGCAGCCGGCGCGGCTGCGGCTGCAGGGCTGGCAGTGGCTACAGGCTGGATCGTCCTGGTCGCCGGGCCTTCTGCGCCTTCGCTGGGCCGGCTCGTCATCGCGCTGGCCGCGCTCGTGTTGGGAGAGCTCTGCGTCGCCGGTGGGCTTGCCCGGTGGATCACGGCTCGCCTGCTTCGACGCAGGTTCGACCCATCAATTTCCGGTCCAAGGTTACGAACGGTGCTGGCGGCAACGCTTGCAGGAACGCTGGTGCTTGCGCTCGCCGCTGGCTTGGCCGGGCGCCGGGTGGCAACCACGTCCAACGCAGAGCCCATTCGGGTGCGGCCATCAGCCCGGAAGGTGGCGGTCCTTGGCGTCGATGGCGCGAGCCGGCGGGAGATTCTGCTGCTCGGGCCAACGCTGGGGGGAAGTGATGTGGCGCGATGGCCGTGGGCGCCTCTGAAAGGTGCCTATCCGGATGCTGAGCTCCCGGTCCGTTGGATCACGCTCGGAACCGGGTTGAGCCACGACCGTCATGGGGTCACAACCTTGCGCCAGGTGCGCGTGAGCGGTCTCGGCCAGACGTTGTTGCTGAGCCCGGGGCTCAGGTGGCTCCTTGACGGGATCTGGGGCTGGACCGGCCTGGTGCAGGAGCGGACGGTTCCTGCCGCGTCACGTCTGGCGCCAACGCTGTGGGAGATGGCGTCGCGGGCTGGGGTTCGGGTCCGTGTCTTCGGGTGGTGGGGCAGTTTCCCGCCACGCCGGGTCCGCGGGCTCGTCGCCTCCGAACGGTGGCTCCTGACGGGGGAGCGCTCGCCAGACACGCTCTTTCCGATGGCGGCCGCCGATCTACTGCCATCGTGTCCGGGGAGCACCCCGCTCGACATCGACCGCCGCGCGGCCAAGGCCGTGATGGGGACAGCAGCTTCCTGGCACGGTCTGCTCATGGCGTACTTTCCCGGCTGGTGGTTGGAGGTGCACCGGCAGCCGGCGCCGGTGCTCCTGGAAGCGGCTGCCGTCCGGCCGCACCTCGCGTTGCTCGGTCAGGTTCTCTCGTATGTGCGGCAGAGCGGGTATGCGGTCTGCCTGATTGGTCTCAGGCCAGGCCACCCAGGCTGGGTGATGTGGTCCGGTGGTTCCGGGACCGAGGTCGCCCCGCTCCAGCCCTCCGATCTCGTTCAAACCTGCCTGGACGCGCTGGGCTTACCACCGGCGGCGGGGCTTGGAGGCCGGGTGCGCCGCGACCTGTCCGGGGTTCGGGGTCCAGGGCCATTGCGGCCGATGGAGTATGGTCCTCCTCCCCCGCTCGCGGCGCACGCATCGCGGCGGGAAGGGGCGGCGCAGCTCAAGCTCCTCGAGAGCCTTGGCTACCTGCAGTAAACGCCGGGCCCGGCTGTAGCGGTCAACGAGGTTGGGAGTCTGAAAGCAGCGAGCGGACGAGCGCCTCGATCCGGCGGGCGGTCCTGTCGAACGTCTCCTGGTCCTCGCCGTAGGGGTCGGGCACGTTCCAGATGATGCGGCGGGCGGGAAGCGTGCGCGGGAGCCACGCCACAGCGGCTGGGCCGATCAGGCTGACGATCGTGTCGAGCTCGCGGAGCGGAACTTCGTCGAGCGGCTTCGACCGGAGACCGCTGGTCGCGTACCCGAGCCGCTCGAGCGCCTCGATCGTCCGGGGCGTCACCCGGCCTGTCGGTGCCAGCCCGGCCGAGAAAACTTCAACGTCCGCTCCGCCGAGATCTCGACAGATCGCTTCTGCCATGATCGAGCGGCAGGTGTTGCCGACACAGATGAAGAGGATCCGGTGTGCCGTCATCAGAGCGGTTCGTACAAGGTCCGGCGCTGGCGCGGCGTCAATCCAGCATCGCGGATCAGGCGTTCCATGTCGCCTTGAAGCATCCGGTGATGGGCGCCAGCGGCAGCGACAACGTTCTCTTCGAGCATGATCGACCCGAGATCATCGGCACCAAAGAAGAGTGAGACCTGTCCGAGCTTTGGCCCCTGCGTGACCCATGATCCCTGGACGTGATCGACATTGTCGAGGGCAAGGCGGGAGATCGCCAGCGTGCGGAGGTAGTCGTAGCCGCCGGCCTTCGTCACCTCACCCTCGAGGCCGGTGTGCTGGTCCTGAAACGTCCACGGGATGAAGGCCGTAAACCCTCCGGTCTCCTCCTGGAGGCCGCGGACCGCCAGGAGGTGATCGACGCGGGCCTCGAACGGTTCCCCAACGCCAAACATCATCGTTGCGGTCGTGCGCAGCCCAAGCCGGTGGGCCTCCCGATGCACCTCGAGCCACTCGGCGGTCGAGGCCTTCGCCTGGGAACGGATGCGGCGGCGGGTGTCATCTTCGAGAATTTCGGCGCCGCCACCGGGGATCGAGTCGAGCCCGGCCTCCATCAGCCGTTGGAGCACCTCGCGGATGGGGCGTTTCTCAGCCTTGGCGACGAACAAGATCTCCGGCGCGGAGAAGGCGTGGAGATGAACCGAGGGAAACGTCGTCTTGAGGAAGCGTAACAGTCCCTCGTAAAAGTCAAGCCGCAGGTCGGGATGCACTCCACCCTGGAGAAGGATGCCGGTCCCGCCCGAGGCGACCGTTTCGGCTACCTTCCGGGCGATATCCTCAAAACTCAGGACGTACGCGTCCGGTGCCGAGGGGGTGCGATAGAAGGCGCAGAAACTGCACCGGTAGACGCAGACGTTCGTGTAGTTGATGTTCCTGTCGATGATGTAGGTCGCAGTCCCAGGCGTTGTGTGGCGCCGCCGGACCACGTTGGCGGCCCAGCCGAGGTCGAACAGCGGCGCGGAGAAGAGCTCGAGCAGCTCATCGCGTCCAAGCCGCTGACCGGCAGCCGCCCGCGAAAGGATCGTGTCCCTCTCGTTTCGTGAAGACATGACGGTGCGGCCGGTCAGCCCTGTGACATCGCTTCGAGGAACTCACGGTTTGTCTTGGTCTTGGACAGGCGATCGAGGAGAAGCTCCATCGCTTCCATCGTCGACAGCGGGGCCAGGACCTTCCGGAGGACCCAAATTCGCCGGAGCTCCCACTCGTCGATGAGGAGCTCTTCCTTCCGGGTTCCCGAGCTATGGATGTCGATCGATGGGAAGATACGCTTTTCAACGAGCTTCCGGTCGAGGTGCACCTCCATGTTGCCGGTGCCCTTGAACTCCTCGAAGATCACGTCGTCCATCCTTGACCCCGTGTCGATCAAGGCGGTTCCGATGATCGTCAGGCTGCCCCCCTCCTCGATATTCCGGGCGGCGCCGAAGAAACGCTTGGGCTTTTGCAGCGCATTGGAGTCGACGCCTCCGGAGAGAACCTTGCCGGAGGGCGGCACGACCGTGTTGTAGGCCCGCGCCAGACGGGTGATCGAATCGAGCAGAATGACAACGTCCCGCTTGTGCTCCACCAAACGTTTGGCCTTTTCGATGACCATCTCAGCAACCTGAACGTGCCGGGTGGCGGGCTCATCGAAGGTCGAGGAGATCACCTCGCCCTGGACCGAGCGTTCCATGTCGGTCACCTCTTCCGGGCGTTCGTCGATCAGCAGGACGATCAACGTAATCTCGGGATGGTTCTTAGTCATGGCATTGGCAATCGCCTGAAGCATCATCGTCTTGCCGGTGCGCGGCGGGGCGACCAGCAGGCCGCGCTGGCCCTTCCCGAGCGGGGTCATCAGGTCCATCACGCGGCAGGTCATGTTGCCGTCAACTTCGAGGCGGATCCGTTCCTCCGGATAGAGCGGCGTCAGGTTATCGAAATGCACCTTCTCGATCGCGACCTCGGGCGGCTCAAAGTTGATCGCCTCAACCTTGATCAGCGCGAAGTAGCGCTCGCCTTCCTTGGGTGGGCGGATTTGACCGGAGATTGTGTCCCCAGTCTTCAAGTTGAACCGCCGGATCTGGGAGGGCGAAACATAGATGTCGTCCGGGCCCGGCAAATAGTTGTACTCCGGGGCGCGGAGGAATCCGAAACCCTCTGGCAGAACTTCGAGCACGCCTTCGCCGAAGATCAGGCCCTCCCGTTCTGTCTGACGCTGGAGGATTCTGAAGATCAGGTCCTGGCGCCGCATGCCCGTTGGGTTCTGGACGTTGAGCGCCCGGGCGATCCCTGACAGCTCGTTGATGTTCATCTCCTTGAGCTGTTTCAGGTTGAGCCGCCCCTCCTTGGCCGCCTCGGCGGCCTTGGCCTCGTACTTCTCGATCTCGTCGTCGATATCGAGCGGAATGACGACCGGTTCCGGGCTGTTTCCGTTCTTTTTCTTTCGTGCCATCTTATGCTCCTTGATGCCGTTCTCTCCACAGGGTCAAAACCCGTTCCATACTGTCCAGCAGCTCCTTGCGTCCCTCTCCGGAGTTGACGCTGACGACGACGGGCGGCGTTGCCGTCCCGAGGGCGTGTTGCACATCGTGTTGCATCCGGCTGCGATGCGACCGGCCAACCTTGTCGGCCTTGGTGAGGACAACGATCCGTTCCCGGCCGGCGTCCAGAATCATCCGTTGCAGCTCCAAATCGAGCGCCGTCGGGCCATGGCGAATGTCGATCAACGTCATCACGCCCGCCAGGCGCTCTTCGGCGGCCACATATCGTCCAAGCTCGACATTCCACTGTTCCCGAAGGGCCTTGTGAACCTTTGCATACCCGTATCCCGGAAGGTCGACCAGAAAGAAACTCCGGTTGACCAGAAAGAAATTGAGCATTCGAGTTTTTCCAGGCGCCTTCGCGACACGCGCGATCTGGCGCCGGCACAACCAGTTCAATAAGCTCGACTTGCCAACGTTGGACCTTCCGGCCACCGCCAAGTGGGGAACAAAGCCCTTTGGAATGGCGTTGGCCCGGAGCGCAGACCTGTCGAACGTAACATCTTTGATCTCCACGGCGTTACTGGGGGACCGGGGGCGAGAGAGGCTCTTGATCGCCGGCCTCGGCCGCCACGAGCGGCGTTCCAGCCTCGGCCATGAGGGCATGCTCCAGCACCTCGTCCATGGAGGAAACCAGCACGAACGTCAACGCGGTGCGAACCTCATCGGGGATTTCCTCCAAGTCCTTTTCGTTTTCCTCGGGCAGTACGACGGTCTCGATGCCGGCCCGAAAGGCGGCAAGGACCTTCTCCTTGAGACCTCCGATGGGAAGGACCCGGCCGCGCAGCGTGATTTCACCGGTCATGGCGACATCGGACCGCACGGGCCGGTTGGTGAAGGCGGAGACCAGGGCGGTCGCCAGGGTGATCCCAGCCGAGGGACCGTCCTTCGGAATTGCCCCCTCGGGGACGTGCAGATGGATATCGGTTTTCTCGAACCGCTCGACGTCGATGCCGAGCTTCTCGGCCCGTGACCTGACGAACGAAAGGGCGGCGCGGGCGGACTCCTGCATGACGTCTCCGAGCTGGCCGGTCAACGTCAGCTTTCCGGAGCCCCGCATCAGAGAGACCTCGGTCGTCAAAAGCTCACCGCCGACTTGGGTCCAGGCCAGGCCGATCGCTGCACCGACCTCCGGGCGCCGGTTCTCCCGGATGTCCCGGTACTTTGGATGACCAAGGAGGCGTTCGACCTCAGCCGTGTCGACCGTGATGCCCACCCCCTTCGCCAGATGTTCTTTGAGCACCCGCCGGGCGAGCTTGCGGCAGATCGACGCGATCTCTCGCTCGAGGTTGCGAACCCCGGCCTCACGCGTGTACCGCTCGATCAAAAAGCGGATGGCGTCATCCTCGAAGGTGATGTTGTACGGTTTGAGCCCGTGCCGCTCGATCTGGCGGGGCACGAGGAAGCCGCGCGCAATTTCCAGTTTCTCGAGCGGGGTATAGCCGGAGAGTTGAATTGTCTCCATCCGGTCGAGCAGCGCCGGTGGGATGGTATGGGAGACGTTCGCCGTGCAGATGAAGAGCACCCGGGACAGGTCATACTCGACATCGAGGAAATGATCCTGGAAAGAGCAATTCTGCTCCGGATCGAGCACCTCGAGCAGCGCGGCTGAGGGATCGCCCCGAAAATCGGCCGCCATCTTGTCGACTTCGTCAAGGAGCAGAACGGGGTTGACCGTCCCGGCCTTGCGCATCATCTGGATGATCTGGCCTGGGAAGGCGCCGATGTAGGTGCGCCGGTGACCGCGGATTTCCGCCTCGTCCCGGACGCCTCCCAGGGAGAGGCGGACGAACTTACGGCCGGTGGCCCGCGCGACCGACTGCGCGAGCGACGTCTTGCCGACGCCGGGGGGGCCGACGAAGGAGAGGATCGTACCGCTGGTCTTGCGAACGAGCTGACGAACCGCGAGAAATTCGAGGATCCGGTCCTTGACCTTTTCGAGGCCGTAGTGATCCTCGTTGAGGACCTTTTCTGCCCGCCGGATATCCTTGATCTCGCGGGAGGCCTTCTTCCAGGGGACGGCGAGGAGCCACTCGATGTAGTTCCGGGAGACACCGGCCTCGGCTGAGACCGGTGGCATCCCTTCGAGCCTCTTGAGCTCATTGAGCGCCTTTTCACGCGCCTCGCCGGAAAGATCAGACTCCTCGATCCTCTTCTTCAACTCGGCGAGCTCTTCCTGGGCGTTTCCCCTCCCGAGCTCCTCGTTGATCGCTTTGATCTTCTCCGAGAGGTAATACTCCCGCTGCGCCTTTTCCATCTGCTTCTTGACGCGGGAGTTGAGGCGGCGGTCGATCTGCAGTTTCTCAATCTCGACATCGAGGATGTCGTTGAGCCGCGCCAGGCGCTCCAACGGCCTGAAGGTTTCCAGGAGCTCCTGCCGCTCGGCCGTTGGCAGCCTCAGGTGTGCAGCCAGCAGGTCGGCGAATTGGTCGGGGTCGTCAGTCTGGAGCGAGGCGAGCGCGCCCTCGGCCGAGAGGTGGTGCGAGAGCTTTGCGTACTCCTTGAAAAGGCCGGTCAACTGTTCAAGGAAGAGCTGAACCGACTCCCCCTCGGGGTGCGTGACGGGTGCCAGTTCGACGCGGGCGGTCAGACACGCTGGATCATCGATGATCTCAACGATGGTGGCACGGGCTAACCCCTCGACCATGACCTTGATGTTTCCAGAGGCCAACTGCAGGTGTTGCACGACCCGGGCGACGACGCCGACGGCGAAAATATCGTCGAACCCTGGCTGGTCAACCTTGGGATCCCGTTGAGCGGTCAGGAAGATCTTCTTGTCCGGCCGCCGTAACGCCCGGGCCAGTGCCTCGACCGAAGGCGCGCGTCCAACAACGAACGGCGCCATCATGCGTGGAAAGACCACCATGTCCCTGAGGGGTACGATTGGCAGCACAACGGTTTCGTGGTCTGGTGTCATGGGTTCCTGTCTCTGTAAACGCGAGGCTTCAGCCAACCTTGCGGAATGCGGTCAGCGGCTGAGCTCTCCGCTCGACAACCTCCTGGGAGATGACAAGCTCGGTGATATCGGGCTCCGCGGGGACCTGGTACATGATATCCAACATCAGCTCTTCGAGGATGATCCTCAGGCCACGAGCTCCGACCTTGCGGGTCATGGCCTCATCGGCGATCGCGTCGAGTGCGTCCTTCGTGAACGTCAGATCGACGCCCTCGAAGGACAGCATGGTCTGATACTGGCGCACGAGTGAGTTCTTCGGTTCGGTCAGAATCCGCACGAGCGCCTCGTGGTCAAGATCGTGTAACGTCGCGACCGCGGGGATTCTTCCCACGAACTCGGGGATCATCCCGTACTTGATCAGGTCCTCGGGATGGACTTGCTCGAGCAGCTCAGTCGAGCGTTTGGTGTTGCCGCCGAGATCAACGCCAAACCCCATGCGTTTTTGATTCAACCTGTCGGCAATGATGTCTTCAAGCCCGACGAACGCGCCGCCACAGATGAAGAGGATGTTGGTCGTGTCGATCTGGAGGAACTCCTGATGCGGGTGCTTCCTGCCACCCTGCGGTGGGACGTTGGCGATGGTGCCCTCGAGGATCTTGAGCAACGCCTGCTGAACGCCCTCTCCGGAGACGTCGCGCGTGATTGACGGGTTTTCCGCCTTGCGTGCGACCTTATCGATCTCGTCGATGTAGACGATACCGCGTTCCGCGGCCTCACGGTCACCGCCCGCCGCCTGGTAGAGCCGTAGCAGGATGTTTTCCACATCCTCTCCGACGTACCCAGCTTCGGTCAGCGTCGTCGCATCGACGATGGTGAATGGGACGTCGAGATGCCGGGCCAATGTTTGCGCCAGGAGCGTCTTTCCCGTTCCCGTCGGGCCGATCAGCAGGATGTTTGACTTCGTCAGCTCGACATCGGTCTGCGACCGCTCACCCTGGTACTCGATGCGCCGGTAGTGGTTGTAGACCGCAACGGAGAGCTTCTTCTTCGCCTTTTCTTGGCCGATCACGTACTCGTCGAGATACTCCTTGATTTCGTGTGGCTTCGGAAGGGGCGCCCTCTGGGCTTGAGCGTCGCTCGCGCGGTCTTCCGCAATGATGTCCAGACAGACCTCGACGCACTCGTTGCAGATGTAGACGTTTGGCCCTGCAATCAGCTTGCGCACCTCGTGCTGACTCTTGCCACAGAAGCTGCAGCGCAGGACATCTGTGTCTCGGTGCGTCATCGGGCCCTCCTCCGTCTATTGTATCTCACTCTAGCACGTCCCTTGCCGGTCCTCATTCCCGTGATGTGATGACCTGATCAATCACATGGTACTCCAACGCAGCATTGGCTTCGAGGATGAAGTCCCTCTCGGTATCCAGGTTGACCTTCTCCTCAGGTTGACCCGTGTGGCGAGCCAGGATCTGGTTGAGGCGTGTGCGCAGCAACATCAGGTCCTTCGCGTGAATATCAATGTCGGTCGCCTGACCTTCGAGGCCGTACATCAGCGGCTGGTGAAGCAGTACCCGGCTGTGTGGGAGGCCGAACCGTTTTCCAGCTGCCCCGCCGGCCAACAGAATCGCCGCCATCGAGGCCGCCTGGCCAAGGCAGATCGTGCTGACATCCGGCTTGACGTATTGCATGGTGTCGTAGATCGCGAGCCCAGCGGTGATCGAGCCGCCGGGGGAGTTGATGTAGAGGAAGATATCTTTTTCCGGGTTTTCGGCCTCGAGGAAGAGCATCTGAGCGATGATCAGCGACGCGACCTGGTCATCGATCGCAGTGCCGAGAAAAATAACGTTATCTTTGAGTAACCGGGAGAAAATGTCATAGGCACGCTCACCTCGGCTGGTCTGCTCGACCACCATTGGCACTAGCATCAGTCAACCTCCCCACCGGCACGCCGGATCGCCTCGTCGACGACGGCAGCGATCCGGGCGGCATGCCGGATACTCTCAACCCGGCCTTCCTTTTCGAGGTTGGCGCGATGCTCGGCAGGCGGGACACCCTTGCGCTGGGCTTCGGCGGCGATGAACGTTTCGACTTCCGCCTCCGGGACACCGATGCCCCACGCCTCGCCGAGCTGTTCAAGGATGAGCTCGTCGAGCACCTTCTTGCGCACGTCCGGCTCCATCTTTGCCGAGATCTCCTGCCAATCGAGATCCTTCGATTGCGGGTCTTGTCCCTGTATCGCCATCGCATAGGCGTAGTTGTTCAGCTCGTCGCGCAACACGCTCTTGACGAGCGAGTCTGGGACGCTGTTGGGATCGATCCCCTCTTCCAGGCGGTCAAGGATCGCCCGGCGGTACGTGTTGCGGCGTTCGTTCCGCTTTTCACCGGCCAAGACCTCGCGGATTCGTTCCTTCAGGGCATCGAGCGTGTCGAAGCCAAGCGCGTCTGCAAGGCTATCATCGACCGGTGGCAGCTCTTTCGTCTTGAGGCTCGTCACCGTCATCGTGTAGCGAATCTTCTTTGGTGCGTCGCCGCCGTCTTGGTCGTCCGCCGGGATTTCACGCTCCGCCGTGCGTGTCTCGCCAACCGTCGCACCCGTGAGCGCCTCCTGGATCTCGGGGAAGGTTGCGTCATGACCGAGTACGAAGCGAACACCTTCCTTGGAGAAGTCCTCTCCCTCGCCGTCGATCACTTCGCCCTTGAGGTCGACCTCCACGAGCATGCCGTCTTCCGCAGGGCCCTCGGCCGGCGTCCAGACGCCCTGCTCGGCACGGATCTTCTCCAGCTCGGCGTCGATGTCGGCATCGGAGATCTCGATGACGACCTCGGGCAGCGTGATCTCCTCGACAGGCGGCAGATCCCACCGTGGCCGGACCTCGACCTCGCCGGTCAGCGTGAATCCGCCGTCATCACCGATCGTAGCCTCGGTCACCCGAAACTGGGAGATCGGCTCGAATCTTTCTTCGTTCTTGAGCACGTCGCCCCAGGCCCGCTTCGAAAGCGCCTCCTCGAGCTCCTCATTGACGGCGTCACCAAGACGGACCTGCACCAGATGGAGCGGGGCCTTCCCCGGCCGGAACCCTGGGATGCGTACCTTGCGGCGGTACTCCATCAGGATGCGGCGCCGTTCGGCCTCCACCTCCTCGGGCTCAAACGAGGCATTGATTTCAACCGTGTGATCGGGACGTTGCTGCAACTGATATGACATGGATGTTTTCTCCGGGTGGTGCGAAAGGGGGGACTCGAACCCCCACGGGTGTCCCCACGAGATCCTAAGTCTCGCGCGTCTACCGGTTCCGCCACTTTCGCAGCGAAAAGGAAAATGGTGAGCCGCGGGGGAATCGAACCCCCAACCTAGGGATTAAGAGTCCCTTGCTCTGCCAGTTGAGCTAACGGCCCACACACGAGCCGCAGTGTACAAGACTTCCAACCATGAGGCAACCCCCGTGTGCGATCAGGTTGTTGCGCTGTGCCCCGTCGGCCGGAGGCAGCTTTGGGGCTCGGACTGCACAGCACTCGCGGCGCCGGGTTGCTATACTTGATTTCATGACACATATGGGAGGTGTGCGATGACGTATCGCGTTGCTATCAATGGATTCGGCCGGATTGGCCGGCTCGTGGCCCGGCACCTGCTCGCACGTAAGGAGTTCGATCTGGTGGCGGTCAATGACCTGACGTCACCGGACATGCTGGCGTACCTCTTCGCGCACGACTCGGTGCACCGCGCGTACCCCGGTGAAGTTACCCTCGAGGGGGATGAAATCGTTGCGGCCGGCGACCGGTTCAAGGTGCTCGCTGAGCGAAATCCGGCGGAGCTGCCGTGGCGGGAGCTTGGGGTCGATTACGTCTTCGAGGCGACCGGACTGTTTCGGGACCGGGCGAAAGCATCCGCGCACCTCGAGGCCGGCGCCCAGCGCGTGATCGTCACGGCACCGGGGAAGGATCTCGATGCCACCTTCGTCATGGGCGTCAACAATGACACCTATGATCCCTCCGTTCACCGAATCGTTTCCAACGCATCCTGTACGACCAACTGCCTTGGACCGCTGGTCAAGGTGTTGCATGAGGCGGTTGGCATTGCGCACGGGTGGGTGACGACCGTGCACGCGTATACGAACGACCAGCGGATCCTTGACGTGCAGCATCCGAAGGACAAGCGGCGGGCACGCGCTGCCGCAATGAACATCGTGCCGACGTCGACCGGCGCTGCCAAGGCGATTGGCCTGGTGTATCCAGAGCTCGACGGCAAGCTTTCCGGTGCAGCGATGCGTGTGCCAGTGCCGGACGGCTCGGTCGTTGATCTGACGTTCATCTCTGAGCAGGCGTCGAACATCGATGCGCTCCGTGAGGCGTGCACGGAGGCTGCCGAGGGGAGCTTGAAGGGGATTCTTGGGGTCTCCAGCGAGGGACTGGTTTCCTCCGACATCATCGGCGAGACCCGTTCGAGCATCGTCGACTTGCCTCTCATGGCTGAAATCACGCCGCATTTCTTCCGTGCGGTGTCGTGGTACGACAACGAGAACGGGTACTCGCTGCGTTGTGTGGACCTCCTCGCGTACATGGTGGAGCGGGAAGGATGACGCTGCCACGTTTGGAAGATCTCGAGGCGGTCGAGGGTGGCCGGGTTCTCGTGCGGCTCGACCTCAACGTGCCGGTTTCCGGCGGCGCAGTGGCGGACGACATGCGGATCCGGGCTGCGCTGCCGACGCTTCGCTGGCTGTTGGATCGGGCACAGGTCGTCGCTGCCTGCTCACATCTTGGGAAACCAAAGGGTCAGCCGAATCCAGGCCTGTCGCTCAAACCTGTCGCCGCATCGCTGGAACGGCTGCTCGGGCGTCCGGTGCGTTTTCTTTCCGATTGTATTGGTGAAGATGTCCGCACGACCGTCTCATCGGCCACCGGTGAGCTGCTCCTGCTGGAGAACCTCAGGTTCCACGGTGAGGAAAAGGCCAACGATCCGGCCTTCGCCCGTGAGCTGTCAGCGCCGTTTTCCCACTACGTCAACGACGCATTCGGCACGGCCCACCGCGCGCACGCCTCGGTCGTCGCGGTGCCCGGGCTCTTCCCCCGCGGACGGCGTGCGGCGGGACGGTTGATGGAGGCCGAGGTCACCGCTCTCAGGCGCGTCGTGGACGATCCCGCCCAGCCGTTCGTGGCGATCGTGGGGGGTGCGAAGATTTCGACCAAGACGGCGCCGCTTGAGGCGCTGCTCGCCAAGGTTTCAACGCTGGTGATCGGGGGCGGCATGGCCAACACATTCTTGCTCGCCCGGGGTCTCGAAGTTGGGCGATCGCTCGTCGAGCCGGCGATGATCGGCACGGCGCGCAATGTCATCGAGCGCGCATCGGCTCGCGGTGTGACGCTCCTCCTGCCTGAGGATGTCGTGGTGACGGATGACCTCGACAACCCATCGCGGATCGATGTGGTCCCGCCGGAGAACGTTTCCGATGACGTCATGATCGTCGATCTCGGGCCTGCCTCACGGGAGCGCGTGGCGGCGGCGGTTGCGGGAGCGCGGACGGTCTTCTGGAACGGCCCGATGGGGGTTTTTGAAAAGGAACGGTTTGCGGCCGGCACGATGGCGGTCGCGCGGGCGATGGCGGCGTCCGATGGATTCACCGTCGTTGGTGGAGGAGAGTCCGTGATGGCCGTCCATCAGGCTGGGGTCGCCGATCGCCTGAGTCACGTTTCCACCGGCGGGGGCGCCTCGCTGCAACTCGTCGCCGGCGCTCCGCTGCCGGCGCTCAACGCTCTGGAGGCAGACTCATGACACGGCGATATCTCGTAGCGGGCAACTGGAAAATGCACAAGGGCGTGGCCGACACCGCGGCCTTCCTCGAAGAGCTTCTGGCCGCGAAGCGTCCACGCAACGTCGACGTGGTCGTCTGTCCACCGTATATTTCACTGCCGGCCGCCGCGATGCTTCTGACGCGCTCGGGCATCGGCCTGGGCGCACAGAACGTTCACTGGGAAAGCAGCGGTGCCTTTACAGGCGAGATCTCGGCGCCGATGCTCGCGGATCTCGACGTCGGCTGGGTGATCGTCGGTCATTCGGAACGTCGCACGATGTTCGGCGAGACCGACGAGACAGCGGCACGGAGAGCCCGGCGCGCCCAGGAAGAAGGGTTGACGGTCATCTTCTGTCTGGGAGAGACCCTCAAGCAGCGTGAGGCCGGCGAGACGATCGATGTGCTGCGGCAGCAGGCCAGCGTGCTCACAGATCTGGATCCGGCGAAGCTGGTCGTCGCGTACGAGCCGATCTGGGCGATCGGAACGGGCCGGACGGCGAGCCCGGAGCAGGCGCAGGAGGCACACGCATTCCTGCGGTCGGAGCTTCGGGGGCACTTCGGAGACGAGGCGGCAAACAAGGTCCGGATCCTTTATGGCGGCAGCGTGAAGCCGGCCAACGCGGCCGATCTTTTCAGACAGCCGGACGTCGACGGCGGCTTGATCGGCGGCGCAAGCCTTGACGTACCGTCATTTTCCGCTATTATCCGCGCTGCGGCCCATCTTGCCGCGGGAGCATCATCGTGAATACGTTACTCGTGATTTTGTACGTGTTGGTCTGCCTCTTCCTCGTCATGGTCGTCCTGTTGCAGCAGGGGAAGGGCGCGGATCTTTCCGGCGCGTTCGGCGGCGGCGGAACCCAAACGGCCTTTGGGCCACGGAGCGGAACGACTCTGATGCACAAGCTGACGACCGGGTCGTTCGTGCTGTTCATTGTGCTTTCGATGGCGCTCGCGATCCTCCAAGGCCGCCGGCAACGGTCGGTGATGGAGGGGGTCAAGCTCCACAAGGCAAAGCCGGCCGCAGCGAAGACGGCGCCAGCGGCGCCGGCCCAGCCGGTCCCGGTCAAGAAGGCGCCCGCGCAAAAGGCGGCCCAGCCTGCTCCGGCGAACCGGAGCGCGGCCCCCTCGCAGGGGTCAAAGTAGGAGTGTCCTGTGGCGGAAACGGGGTACAATAGAGACGTGCCGAAGTGGCGGAACAGGTAGACGCGCACGTTTGAGGGGCGTGTGGCTTACGCCGTGCCGGTTCGAGTCCGGCCTTCGGCACCATTTCATTTTCTGGGGTATGCACTTGTCTCCAGTAGCCACAAGATGTAGTGTTCGTCCAGATGGAGGAGGACTACCCCCGGACGCAGGTTGAATTTGAGAAACGCTTCAGCAGAGAGTCCGCGTGCATCGAGTACCTGCGATCGATGCGGTGGCCGGACGGCTTCGTCGGTCCGTGATGCGCCGGCAGGCGAGCGTGGCAGACACGGCGGGGCCTTTTTCACTGCTCGGGTTGCGGGGCGCAGACATCGGTCACTGCTGGCACGATCCTGCATCGTACGCGCAAACCAATCGTCCTGTGGTTTCGCGCAATGTGGCACATCACCAACCAGAAGTTCGGCGCCAATGCCCTCGGCCTGCAGCGTGCCTTGAACCTTGGCAGCTACCACACCGCATGGGAGTGGCTGCACAAGCTTCGGCGTGCGATGGTCAGGCCGGGCCGAGACCGCCTGGGTGGCTTGGTTGAGATGGACGAGACATACGTCGGCGGAAAGAGGAAGCCGGGAAAACGAGGGCGCGGTGCAGCAGGGAAAGCCCTGGTAGGTATAGCGGTTGAAGACAAAGGAAAAGGTGGCATCGGCCGTATCCGCCTACAACATCTAACCGACGCATCAGGTGCCAGTTTGATAGCGTTCGCGCAATCTGTTGTCCGGCCTGGTACGACCATCCGCACCGACAATTGGAAGGGTACAGGAAGCTACCTGACGCCGGCTTTCCGCGCGTCGTCGTCACGTCACGCGACATTCAGCTCGCGCACCTTGTTGCCTCGCTGCTCGAGCATTGGCTGTTGGGAACCTACCACGGTGCTGTTCGGCCGTCGCACCTGCCTTACTACCTCGATGAGTTCACTTTCCATTTCAACCGCGACTTCAGCCTCTCGCGGCAAGGTCTTCTACCGTCTGGTCCAGCAAGTCATGATGGTTGACCCCTTGCCCGGAGCGTCCCTCGTTGGGCCGGCCGTCGGTTTCGTTGTTGAGACTAGCGTCCCCGACCTCGACGCTGAAGACAACAGCTCTAACCACAACATGTAGTGGCTACTGGAGACAAGTGCATACCCCAGCTTCCTATTTTGTCATTCTGAGCACCCGCATGCCGCCGGGTGCGGGCACCGAGGCGGTGAACTAACAAGTATTCGGGTACCGTTTCTCTGGTTTCTCGAAGTGTGGTGTTGTCAGTGCGTTACGCTACTTACTTCCACGTGATCCAATTGCTGTTAGTTGAGAGGAGGCGCAAGTTTTCCTATTTTGTCATTCTGAGGAGGCGTAGCCGGCGAAGAATCTGGGCGGATGGGCCGTGCTACGGATTGCACGCGACGCGACCCAAGACCGTCACGACCGCTCACGCATGAACCTCCCCGCCGCGCCCGCGCCGCTCTCAGCGGGAAACTCTCTTGGGCCGACGGGCAAAAAGGCACGGCAGCGAGGCGCTCATATTCAACACTGTCCCCATTTCATGAAGATCCATCTGGAGCATCTAACCGCAGAGG
>WGCW01000003.1 GCA_015493585.1 Acidobacteriota bacterium | reverse complement strand
GATTTCCGGACAACTCGCCAATACCGGGTGAAAAACCGCTCCCCGTGCCTGCAGCGACGCCGCTGCGGTTGACGATCCCTTGAATCTCCGTCCCAGCGGTGTCATAGATGGCGGTGTAAACATTTTCCTCTGCCCCGGCGCTCTGGGTCGAGTCCTTCTGCCAGGCCAGCACGAACCGGTTGTCGGCGGTCGCTGCGATTTTCGTATAGCGGATGAAGGGGACTCCGACGTCACCATCCTGCCCAAACGCCGTATTGTTGGTGACGTTGACCGCTGGCACGAGCACCTGCCCAGTTTCGTCGATCACCGCAAGGTAGACATTGTCGTTTTCATTGTACGAGCTGTCGTACCGGTCCTGATGCCAGACAATCCCAACATGGCCGTCCGGGCTTTCCGCCGCCGCAATATCCCAGATGTTCGTCAAGTACGTACCATCGTTACTGGGGCCAACGAGAAACCGGTCCACCACGGCGTGACCCGCACGGTCGAGGATCTGACAGGCGATCTTGCCGTCATACCCCCCAGTGTTGGAAGAATCCAGTGTCGACGCATAGAGCAGATTGCCGTTGCCTAGCTCGAGCACCGTCGGCGACGCAACGGTGTACTCGTTCTGAGACGAGAGCTGGATGTCGCTCGTCCCGGAAGGTGTCGCAATCCGCAGCAGCATTGAGCTGCCGTGGGCCTCCACGAAACGAGCCGGGACCGTCTCTTGAATCAGCGCCTGACCCGTCACGGAGGGATCGCGCGATGACGTTGCCGTCAAGACCGTTGTGTTCGATGCCCCCGGCGTTACCGGCGTATCGACATCGATGTAGACGGCCCGCGACTGTTGCTGCTCAAGCGTTCCCGTATCGGGAGTGCCGTTGCCGTTCGTATCGGTCAGGAGATCGATGGCGGCGTTCCATCCAGCGCTGAGGGTGAGATCGTAGGTATCGTCACCAAACTCGCCCGAATTGAACACGGTCGGCCCGGAGAAGTCAGTCGGAACCTTGAGGTGTTGTCCCATCGGCACGAATGAACCGGTCACGTGCGGATAGATGAATACACGTACAGCCGGCGCTGGCCGGGTGAATGTGATTGCGGTCCCAGCGGGGACGAGAGTCCCGTATTGGTAGGTCAGCCCGTCCCAGCCGGTGACATCCTCGATCCCTGTCACGGTCCAATAAGATGGGTCGTTCGACGTCATCTCCTTGTATTGAAAAGTAATATCTCCGTTCTCGTGGAAGACAGCTTCAAAGGTATAAACCGGCGACGGATCCGAGTAGTCGCTCATCCCATGCCACTCGATCACCTCCCAGCGGTCAGGCGCCGTGCCCCCGCTCAAGGCGTACACCGTCCCGGAGTTATCACTAAATCTTGACCAGTATGCCGCGACAATCGTTGTTGGCTGGATGGGCCGTGGAAGAGTGTGTGGGTAGTCAGCGCATCGTCCGCTTGGCTGGAACACGACGCATCCACCATACAGGACATCAACATTCGAATAGGTCGCGCCATAGTACGTGAAAGGGAAAGGGAGCGGTACTCCTACAGGACCATCCCAGATGCTCCGAAGATCCAGTGCAGCCCCCCCCGTTGCATCGATCCAGTCGTAGGGCGCCGAATCGTCCCACGTATAGCCAAAATGGTCCGGCCCCCCGGTCGCTTGCGGCGCCTGGGTCCGAAGAGACGTGTGCACCGCAAACGGCTCACGTGCCGCCGCAAACCCAGCCGAGACCACGATCGCAAACGCGAGAAGAACGAGACGATGATGTAAGCGCATTGGGCAAACCTCCTTGGGGCTGACCTGAATATCATACACCCATGCTGACGGCTGACCAAACGGATAGGCCCGCATGACCTCTCCCAGCCACCCAACCGCTCCGGTCGCGTCCTCACTCGTTCGCCGCGGCAGTCGAGGGAGGGGTTCAACCAGTCACACCGCGCTCTCCTACCAGTCGTGGGCCCCTCCAAAAAATGTCCAACCAAAACCAGGGAATGTGTCTAATCTACAACCGGTGGTGAGCTCGTCGTTCCGCTCCTTCCTTTCCTGCATCCAGTCATGGAGAAGTATCAAAAGCACATTCTCCAGAACTACCGCGAAGCCATTCGTTTCGCACTTTGAGCCTCTGACACATCACCAACGCTTCCGGTAATTAAGACAAACCACCGCCCATCGCCTGGTATAAGGCGACAGTGTTCAGCAGGCGTTTGGCCTGGCCTTCTGTCAGATCGAGTTCGGTCTGAAGACGTTGCTGTTGTGCGATAAGCAGATCGTAATAGCTGATTGCTCCAAGCTTGTATCGACGCTGCATTGACTCGAAAGACTTCTCGGAAGCGAGATCGGCGGCGGCTAATGCTTGCAGCCTTTTTGAATCATTGTCCAACGCCCGCAATACGTCAGCTACATTGCGAAGAGCCTCAAGAACGACGGCCTGGTAGTTGGCCGCAGCCGCATCAAAAGCGGCGAGAGCCGCTCTCTTTTCAGCGGGCAAGCCTGGATTGAACAGGGCTTGTGTCAGCTGTCCCACCAAACTCCAGACAGCAGAACCTGGGCCGAAGAGCGCGCCTGTCGTCAGTGCCTGAGTTCCTAAACCCGCGCTCAGACTGAGTTGGGGATAGAGCTTGGATATTGCCACCCCGTATTCTGCATGAGCCGTATGCAGCAACGCTTCAGCAGCGAGAATATCCGGCCTTGCACGTACCAGCTCCGAGGGAATCAGCAACGGTAACTCCGATGGAAGATTGAAATCTTCCAGGGTAAACGATGGGGGAAGACGCTTGGCTGGCGCCTCGCCTGCAAGAACGGCCAAGAGGTGCCTGTTTTGCTGAAGCTGATTACGTAACAGTGGCAGTCTGGCGCGTGTTTGCTCCAACTGTGTTTGTAAAGGATAGACATCATCCGGCCTTCCGTGACCGAGACGAATACGTTCCCGGGTCAGTTCCAGTTGGTTTTCCTGCAACTTCAAGATGTGTTCGGTGATCTCAATCTGCCTTTTCAGGCTTGCCTGGGTCATGGCCGTTGTGACTATATTTGCCACCAATGTCAAACGAGCGCCTTCCATTTTGAACCGCTGATAATCGCTTCGGGCAGCCAGAGCTTCCAACGCCCTGCGTTGGCCTCCGGCCAGGTCAAACGTATATCGGACACCGACGCCAGCGTTATAAAGAGTGAACTCCCGTGCTTCCCCGGCTTGTCCTAACGTACCAGGATTGAAGCGTTGACGCTGAGCACTCATGTTGCCGTCCAACTGCGGATAACGTGTCGAACCAGCCTGCGCTGCATAAAGTTCCTCTGCCTGGCGCAAAGTCGCCTCTGCGGCCACCAAGGTGGGGTTGTGCTTGAGGGCCTCCTTGATAAGTCTGTTCAATTTTTCGCTCCCTAACGCCCGCCACCAATATTTTGTCAATCGTTTTCCTTGAACAATGCTTTGCGGTTCGCCCAACGCGGTCGGGGCGGAAGCCAGATTGGTGGTCAATGGCGTGGGTGTGTAGCTGGATACGTCGGGTGGAGCAGGGCGTTGGAACTTCCATGCTGTTGCACACCCTGTCAGCCAAACGGCACAAACACCAATCAAAGAATAACGGATCACCTTGTTCATGACATGCTCCCTGAGAGTTTCATGCAAACTCCCGCCCTTCGCCTGCTTCTTCATAGGTGACTCCGTCACGGATATGATAAATGCGCCTGAAGGCGGGAATGATAATTCCATCATGGGTGACGACAATAATGGCAGTTTCGAATTTCTTGGCCACATCGTTCAAGATTCGGATGACGGCCACCGCTCGCTCGCTATCAAGAGGAGCGGTCGGTTCATCGGCCAGTATGACCGGGGGACGATTGACCAGGCCACGGGCGATAGCCACTCGTTGCTGTTCTCCGCCGGAGAGTTGAGATGGCATGACCTTGGCGCGATGTTCCACATCAAGCGCTTTGAATAATTCTCTTGCCCGTTTACGCGCCTCGGCGTTCGGCACTCCCGCCAGCATGGGTAGAAGGGCGACGTTGTCGGTGACATCGAGGAAAGGAATCAGATAGGGTGCCTGGAATACAAAGCCGATCCTGTCCCGCCGCAAGACTCGAAGATCCTTCACTTTCCAGCCGTCGTCATAAATGACGTCATCTCCGAGTATCATTTTCCCGGCAGTCGGCTCAATCACCGCTCCCAGGCATTTGAGGAGCGTGGTCTTGCCGGATCCGGAAGGACCTATCAGACCAACGACTTCACCTGGCGCAACGTGCATGTCGACTTTCTTGAGAGCCTCCACGGCCGTGTTGCCACTTCCATAGCGTTTTCTCAACCCCATGATCTGAATGCCCTTATCGCCCATCTCAGCCTCCTATGGCCTCGGCCGGATCAACTTTCAGCGCGGCATGAATGGCGACAATGCTCGACAGGATGCAGATCACAACCACGGCGATAAACCCTATAACGGAGTCAAGGGGTTCCAGCAGCACATATTTGGGAAAGATCGGTGCCATCAACAAGGTAGCCGCGATCTTACCCACCACAAAACCGATCACCCCCAGGGCGATGGACTGCTGCATGATGAGACCAACAATGGTTCGATTCTTCGTGCCGATCAGTTTCAATACGGCAATTTCACGAATCTTTCCCAGCGTCAGGGTATAGATAATGAAGGCCACAATGGCGGAGCTGACAAGCGAAAGAATGACTAGAAACATAAAAATCTGTTTAGCGGCGGTGGCGATCAGTTTACCGACCACGATTTCCTCCATCTGGCTGCGGGTATAAACAGTCAGGCGTTTCCATCGGCGGATGGATTCAGCAACTTGTTCCGGGTCATAGCCTTTTTTAACCCGCACCAAGATGGCATTGACATAGGGATTCGTGCTTTGCGAGGCAATGATAGCACCAAGCAAACCCGGCACCCCGGGCCGGTTGAAGGCGGGGTTTTCGGCCGTCCGTCGACGCTGTGCCCATATGGCATCGTTATCTTTCAGAAACTGCTCTTCTTGGGCGTCTTTCAGTGGAATGAATATCATCGGGTCGCCATTGGAAGAGACCATCCTCCTGGTCAGACCGACGATGGTGTAGTGGTTACGGCGGAGCTTGATACATTCGCCAAGTTTGAGTCCGGAAGTAATATCGGCGACTGCCTCGTAATGGCTTCGCGTAATCTGGCGTCCAGCGACGAGATAGGGCGGCCAGCCGGGTATCCCGGGCCCTCCGGGAGTCATGCCGGCCACCAAAACACGGACGTCACCACCCTTCTTACTCACCTGCATGGTGAGATAGGTGATGTTGGCTGCCTGATCCACGCCGGGTATGCCACGAATACCACGCCAGATATCATCGTAGATGCTTGATGGCTCAGCGTAGGGGCCAAGGGTGTCTTTTTGCACCACCCAGAGATCGGCACCGCTATTGTCGAGCAATACCTTCGCGTCATCCACCATGCCGCGATAAATTCCAGCCATTGATAGGGTGATACCGATCAGCAGCCCAAGCCCCATGCCGGTAAAAACGAACTTGCCCCAGGCGTGCAGGATGTCGCGTCCAGCCAAGCTGATCATTGCGTCACTCCCGGGATATGGTCAACCACATGGATTCGTTTGTGCTTGTTCAGCGAATCTTCGCTATAGGCCACGATCCGGTCTCCAACCTCCAGCCCTTTTAGTACCTGCACATGGCCCTCCAGGTCGGAGATCCCAAGAGATACCGGTGTATAGCGAAGTTTATGTCCTACGACCTCCCAAACACCCAGCTTGCCGTCAAGACGACGAATCGCCGCATTGGGAATCACAGGCCCTGCCGCAAGTGGTGGCAAAATAACCGTGACTTCGGCCAATTCACCGATGGGGGGCATCGGATCGGGAATGTGATCAAAGACAACCTTGGCCAGTGTTTCCTCAGTTACTGCATCGGCCAATGGTTCGACTCTCAGGATACGTCCAGCCCATACTTTGCCCCCCTGGGAACGCAACACGATCTGAGCCGGCAAGTTTGCGGCCAGGCCGTCGGCACGAATTTGATCGAACCGGACATTGATCCAGAGTGTATTCGGATCAATCAGTTCCACGACCGGCTGGCCTGCGACCACGGTGGTGCCCGGCTCGGCATCACGCGAGACGACCAAGCCGTCAGCCGGTGCAATTAGAGCCAAATTCCTGCGCTGCGCTTTCAACGCATTGAGATCGGCATCCAGACGAGACACCTCCTCCCGTGCTGCGTTCAACGCGGCTTGCGCAACCAAAAGGTCTTGTCGTTTAGCGGCTGATACCTCCTCACTAGTGGAGTGCGCTTTAAAGAGTTGCTCGTAACGTAAAGCCTGTGCCTGCGCGTAATCTTTCCGCGCCTGCGCTTCACGCAACTGAGCATTTGCACGTTTCATGGCGGCAGCCTGTGCCCGAATACGTTCATCGAGATCCACCGGGTCCATTTCTCCAAGGTTCTGCCCCGCCCTGACTTGATCGCCCACGTCAACCTTTAAGAGCTTGACCCGCCCCGGATACGTGGGGCCGATCTTGTAGGTATAACGCGCCTCAACGGTTCCAATACCGAAAAGTGCCGGTGAGATGCTCTTATTTTCGACTGTGGTCAAAACGACCGATATCGGGGCAAGTGGTCCTGAATACAAGGCAACATAGACAAAAAGCACAAGCAGAGGAACAATGATAGCGAACAACGCAAGTGTCCGTTTTTGGAAAGGGAGTTTCTTCACGATCTACTCCTAATACCCCGTTGATAGACGGCATAGACTGTCGGTGCGTTTCGGTGCATATGGCTCGCATCTTCAGCTATCAACGATTGCATGACCAATCCTTGAATGGTGCCGATAAAGAGCGTGGCCGCAGCCTCGTTATCAAGTTTTTCGTCAATCTCACCACAGGCTTTCCCCTGTTCGAACAAACGATTGAGGAGCTCCTCGTAACGGCGGAGGAGCGTTTGAGCCATCCGCTTGGGAGCGGTTTCCCCAGAGCTCTGCAATTCGGCAAACAACATTCGGGGAATGCCGGGGTGCTTTCCTATGAACGCCACATGCGCCATGAACATGCTTTCAAGCGCGTCAAGCGGGGATGACTTTGCGCCTACCGCTTTTTCAATGCGAGACAACAAACGCTCGGAGACCCATTCCATCACAGCCTGTAAGAGGGCATCTTTATTGGGGAAATGGCGGAAAAGCGCCCCCTGGGTCAACCCCATGCGCTGGGCGATGGCCGCCGTGGTAATCTCACTCGGATTCTGTTCTGCGGCCAGTTCGATCACCGTCTCAACAGTTACCATGCGCCGTTCTTCGGCAGGAAGATGTTTGCTTGACACAGCCATAGGACCTCCAGCGGCAAAAGTTAGTAACCAATTACTATCTTATCTGCTTGAAGGTTCTCTGTCAATATCTTTTGAAAAAGGCCCCTTTGGCGGTCACGTCCTGTCAAGTGGTGTATAAAGCTACGCCACTGATGAGCTCCTCGTATGATTTGGCCTTAGGCTGTCGCTGGTAGTGGATGTTACTGAAGCACTACCGGTTGCGGGAGTTCCCGGTTTGGTCCAGGTGGTTTATCGGGGTACTCAACCAGTCACACCGCGGTGCCAGGCCTCGGCGTAGCGGCCGCCCCGGGCGAGCAGCTCCTCGTGGGTCCCGGATTCGATAATCCGGCCGGCGTGCATCAGAAAGATAACATCGGCGTGGAGGGCCGTCGTCAGCCGGTGCGTGACGATCACCGCCGTCTTCCCGTTGATCGTCTGCCTCAGCCCCTTGATCCATTCTGATTCGGCCCAGGCGTCCATGGCGGCCGCCGGCTCGTCCAGGAGCACGAGCGGCGCATCACGGTAGAGCGTGCGGGCCAGAGCCAGCCGCTGCCATTCCCCGACGCTGAGCTCGACACCGCCGGAAAACCATCTCCCGAGCTGCGTGTCGAGTCCCTGGGGAAGCTTCCCAATGACCGGCCCGGCGCCGGCGCTGCCGATCGTGCGTTGGAGCCTCTCAACCGACGGAGCAACCGTCAGGTCCCCGAGCGCCACGTTCCGGCGGGCGGTCTCGTTGTACTGGACGGGCTCCTGAAGCAGCACCGAAACCATCGAGCGCAGTGTCTCCAGCGGCATCTCCCGCACATCGACACCACCGAGCTCCACCGAGCCCGCCTCGACGTCGTAGAGCCGGCACGCGAGCTTGACCAGCGTGCTCTTCCCCGACCCGTTGTCACCCAACAGCGCCGCAATCCGGCCACCTGGAATCTCGAGATCGAACCCGTCGAGGACCGGATCCTCTGCGCCCGGGTAGCGGAAGGTGACCCCCCGGAACACGAGGGACGGTCCCCGTGCCGCGATCGGGACGGCATGCCGGCCCGCTTCCTTGAGCTTCGGCTCCAAGCCGAGAAACTCAAAGAGATTCCCGAGGAAAAGGCTGTTCGAGTAGATCTGTCCCACCGTCTCCAGCAGGGAACGCATCAGCCTTTGCCCCTGGCTGAACGCCTGGTAGAACATAGCGAGATCCCCGAGGGTGACGAGACCCCGGGCCGCCCTCCACACCATCCACGCGACGCCACCCCCGAGCACCACGAGGGCGAAACCGGCTGCCGTGATCTCGGCCATGGCCTCACTCCGCGCCAGGGCCAGGCGCTCGCCGCGCAGTCCGTCCCTGAGATGACGGTAGGCCTCCCGGAAATGGGCGCCCGTCCCGAGCACACGAACCTCGGCGGCCGTCATCCTGTCGGTCAGCAGCCAGTCGTAGTACCAGGCGCGCCGCTGCTTCTCCGTCGTGCGCTCCCACCAGTCGTGCTGCTTGAGCGCGTACCGCATGACGACGCCCAGCGCTGGCAGTGTGCTCCCAAGGAGGGCGAGCGGCAGCCACCAGCCGAAACGCAGGAGCACCGCCGCCATCGCCACCAGCGTCAGCGTGCTCTGGGCCATTGTTCCCAGGCTCTCGACGAGCGCCAACGGCCGGTTGTGGGCATCCTGCCGCACCCGGTGCAGGCGATCGTGGTACTCCGGCGAATCGTAGAACGCGAGGTCGAGCGCCACCGCCTTTGCCTGGATCATCTCAGCCACGTGATCACGCACCAGCTCGGCCTGGGCCGTCCGCACCCAGCGGGTCAAGGCCCGCAGAACCGCCGACAACAGCATCAGAACGGCCGCGACGGCGGCAAGCTCGACCGGACGGCGCAGGCTTCCGTGCCCTCCGACCGCCGCAACAACGGAGTCGACCAGGATTTTCGTCAGCCACACCAGGGCAACCGGGAGCACCCCCTGAATGAGCAGGAGCACGGCCCACGCAGCGGTCCATCCCCGTGCGGCCTCCCATACCAGCCCGAGCGCCCGGGGCAGATCTTTCAGACGATCGCGGCCTCTGGACATGATCTCAGCAAGCTTGACCCACATCACGCCCATT
The DNA here is from genome assembly GCA_015493585.1 of Acidobacteriota bacterium. Lineage (GTDB taxonomy): Bacteria > Acidobacteriota > Thermoanaerobaculia > Thermoanaerobaculales > Sulfomarinibacteraceae > JAADFN01. The sequence goes on along the minus strand of WGCW01000003.1, from coordinate 4,595 downwards.
ATGCCCCGGCCCGGCCGGAGCCGCTCATTTCCAAGCCGGCTCGTGAGGCTCAATATTCAAGACCTCAGGTGAACGATACTTTCAGGCGATCTGCACACACCCACATCGTCGCGGGCATACGCCAAACCAGCGCCCTGTCCGGCCGGGCACATCGCATCTCACATGCCGGCTGTGACGAACCATGTTGGTTTTACGGATCAAGCGAGTTGGCAATCCAATCGCGATCAGGTAAAATACATCTGAGATGTCAAAGAACAAAGATCTCATCCGGGACGTTGTGCGTCTCTGGGCACGCAGAAAAGAGCCCTCCGGCCAGACTCCACGCCGTGCCATGCATCTCGCGGAAAAAGCAGGATTGGATCCAGAAGTTCCAACAGCGATTCGTTCCCTCGCATGGGCCATCGTCGACAATGTCTACGGGAGACTCGGATGGGAGCTCCCCTCCTCGCCAGGACTTGGAGCCTGCCACAGCGCGGCTGTCTCAGCGACGCACGCCGCACATATGCTCCTTGCCGAGGTTCGATCCGTACTTGCCACGATTGAGGGACGTCCCATGATCCTGGGTGAGCTCGGCCTGGCCGCCGCCATCCTCGGCCGTTGGGATGTCATTCCGCCCCGCGGTGCCGTGCTCGTCAACCTCGATGACGATGCGTCTCAACTTTCCGCAACGAACCTGATCCCAGCCAACGGTGTCCAAGTGGCGTATGGGGGACGTTTAACCGCTGCGCTTGCAGAAAATGCGGTCGAGAACGATCTCTCCGGAATACCCGTTTCCCTGCCGTCACCCGGGCTCGTCATCTCGTATGCAACACGGAGCGCTGCCGGCGGGGATCCCGTTGCGGGCTTGTTCTTCTGCCTGGCTGCCCAATGGTGTATGGCTCAGGGCAGGTGGGATCGTGCAATCAACGCCGTGCGAATTACCGGTCAAGAACGCTCCCTGATTGCGGCCGCACGGCGATGGGATATCGTCCTTCCCCGCACGGTGCACCGGCCCCCGCTTGACAGGTTGGGCACCATCGTCAGCGGCCTCAAGAAACACGTTCCAATCTTCTGAGCACCCATATGCCCCAGTGCGGGACACCGGGGCGGTGGACTAACAGGGATTCGGATGCGGTTTCTCGATGTTTCGTATCATCAGTACGTTACGTTTCTTTCTTCGACGCAACGTAATTGCTGTTAGTTGAGAGGAGGCGAAGGCCTTCCCCCCACTGTCATTCTGAGGATGCACAGCCTCCCCCCACTGTCATTCTGAGGAGGCGAAGCCGACGAAGAATCTGGGCGGGGGAGGAAGACTCAACTCCCTTTCCGTATCGACCGTTTCCAGCACGAAACCTTTCGCCCCCCACCCAGATCCTTCGCCTTCGGCTCAGGATGACAGCGGGGGGGTGAAACGGCTCAGGATGACAGCGGGGGGGTGAAACGGCTCAGGATGACAGGGAAAGGCGGGCGCCTCAGACGCATGGAAAAGGCCGGGTGGCTCGGGATGACGTTGAGGGGGGCGTCCCGCGATGGGGGAAGATGGTCGATCCGGCTCTCGCCCCGCTCGTGGCTGGATAGCATTATGGGGGCGCTCGGAGATGGTGGGCGCGTTCACCCTCGACTTGGGACGAGACGAGGAGCTCTCATTCTGACGAGCCACTGTCTTTCTCCGCGCTCGCCGCGTTCTCCGCGAGAAACTTCCTGGGCGGGCGGGAGAAAAAGACACAACTCCCGCACGTCAGCGATATTCAACACTGTCCCCAACTCGGGCATTCGCAGACAGTTTCCCGACGTTGCGCGTTATCAGTATGTTACGTTGCTTTCTCTCACCTAATGCATTGCTGTTCGTTGAGAGAAGGTAGGCTTCCTTCCTCATGATGCCCTTCAGAACCATAGCCCCTCGGGATGAGCCCCGGCGCTGATCGCCCACATGCTGTTACACTCTGGACGTGGTCCCGGCCCCCCTCCTTCCCCTCCAGAGGAGCCAGAAGAAAAGCAGGCAACTGATGGCTGACAGCCCAAGACCGATGCGGAATGTCACGGGCCGGAAATCGAACCGGACGTCGTGGGACCCGGCCGGGATCCACACCCCCCTGAGGAGGGCGTCCGTCCTCACCACTGCGGCCCCACGGCCATCGACGCTGGCCTGCCAGCCCGGATAGTCAACGCCGGAGAAGACAAGGAAGGCAGGAGCATCCCCCACGACGTGGAGGGAAACGTCTCCGGAGTCAATCTCCCGGAGCTCGACAGAAGCATGGGCGTCCGGCACCAGCGGATGGCGGACGGCCCCGCGGGAGATCAGGGCCATCTTTGCCGGGTCGAACGCCTCGCCTCCGGGAAGCCGTGAGGTCGCGATGGCTTCCACGATCTCTTGATCTGAAAGCGGCAGCACCCGGTGGACGACCCAGGCCCTTGGAAGCCGGTTGTGGTTTTCGATCACCGTCGTCTTCCCAAGCTTCCCCCAAACCGTCCATCGTGACGAGGCAGACAGCGGGGGAGAACCGGTTGTCTTCGAATCACTCCTTTGCTTGACAAGCTTTGGAATGAGCGTCTGGCGCCTGGGCGGCATGAGGACGAACCGGACGGCGAGAAGGTCCAGCACACGGTTCGATGGTTTGAGAACGTCCGGCGACACTGCGCCCCAATGTTTCATCGAAAGGAGCGTGGCATACCGCCGGAGGATCAGCGGATTGCAACCGCTGGCGCAGGGAATCCTCCATACGAGGGGAAGGTTCGGAACGCCATCCCGGCGATCCTGGTTCTTGCCATCGTACGGAAGATATCGCGAGGCGTCCCTTTCGAGCTCGTCCATCACAGGCGCAAGCCGGTGCTTGGTCTGCGGAAACCAAGCGGCGGTCGTGAACGCTTCCCGCGGATAGACCCATCCAAAATGGAGGAGCTCCAGGCAGATTGCAACGATCAACACGGTGCTCCGGAAGCGGGAGCCTGAGCGGCGAACCCACCACCAAAGAGCGAGCACGCTCAACGCGAAGAAAAGCAGCGGGAAGAAAAACGCTGCCGCCCGCCACGGAATCCCGGCCGGCGCGGCAGCGTGGAGCTTGTGCATCGCATGGGCACGGAACGTTCCGGATGTCAGGTAGACGATTCCCACCGACACGGCCAAAATACCGGCCATTGCGGCCAGTGCGCGTTGAAGGGTCTTACTCCGTTCATCGGCCGGCAGGCGTTCCAAGGCGGCCAGCCCGAGACCCGCCAGGATCGGCATCGCCATCGTGAAGCCGAAGAGAAAACGTGACGGCGAGCGAAACTTGTTGATCACCGGCGTCAGGTACAGCACGTGCGCGAGCGGCGTGGAGCGGCCCAGCGCGAGAATCAGCGATCCACCCCCAACAGCCGCCCAGAACCGGGCGAGACCTCGCGGCCGCAGCCGGTACAGAGCCACGATGGCCAGGAAGAGAGCCGTGAGGCCCACGAATCCAGTGACATCGCTGATGTGCCAGTCGCCAAAATATGGGACATGGTTCAAGGGAGTGTGCCAACCCCCGGCTACCGTTGGGAAGATCAATGTCACGAGCTGCCACGGGGGGAACGAACCCTGCACGAAAAAATCGTATGAGATGGCGCTTCTCATGCTGCGGTGGACAAGCTCGGCGAGCGGCACTAGAAGCACGCCCGCCATCCCGAGCCCGAGCGTCACGGCCGCGGCGCAGCGCGCCAGGAACGCTTTCCACCGCGTGCCAATGCTCACCGCCCGGAAGCTGGCGAACAGCCCGCCGAACATCAGCGTCATCACGAGGACCTGCGGATACCCGCCAAGCGTACACATTGCCAGACCAAAGGCTGCCAACGCCACGCCACGGGTCCGCGTGCCCTGGTACACAAGCTCGATCCCAGCCAGGAACAACGGCGCCCATGCCGCCGACTGGATCAAGTTGACATGTCCGATGTGCGCGGCGAAGAAACCTGACAATCCGTACACGAGCCCGGCAACCACCGCTGCCCTCTTCGAGTGCGTCAAAAGCCACACGAACACGTACTGAGTGAATGCGGCCGTCGTGTACCCGAGAATCACGAAGAGGCTGAACCACCGTAAGCCGTTGGGAAGGAGGAGAGAAAACGGATACCAGAACATGTTCTGAGGATCCGCGGCGACCGGGTACCCGGAGAAGATCTCAGGAGACCACAAACGAAGGGCCGTGTGAAAGGCCGGCAGGGCGTGGAAAAAGCCATCACCGGTCGCCAAGATTCTCCCGGAGAGCACAATCCTCGAAAAAATGGCGCAAAACAGAAGAAAATACCCGCCGGCCGCAATGACGAAATGCCCAACTTCCCAGCCGGCGCCATCCTGACCAACCCTCATGACACCCTGACCATCGCACGGATTGTAACAAAAGAGACGCCCCATCTCTGCATCACGAGCTCAGAATCGCTCACCCACGGAGGACGTGGGATCAGCGGCGCTGTCAAACTCTTCGCGAGCCGGTGGTGTCGAAACCAGCTCTGATCCGGAGCACGCGTCAGTGTTCCTGACACCGGACCTCGCCATGGGCGAGATTCCAGTTGGCGAGCTCGGCGTCGTGCTCGGCGCGAGTCTGCGGAGGCACGTTCTCCCACGAGCGCGCAAATGCCTTACCAAACGTCGTACCGCATCCGGG
>WGCW01000002.1 GCA_015493585.1 Acidobacteriota bacterium | reverse complement strand
CGCCTCCTCTCAACTAACAGCAATTGCATCACGTGGAAACAAGTAACGTAACCTACTGACAAAGCTACCCTTCGAGAAACCGGAGAAACGACATCCGAATCCCTGTTAGTCCACCGTCTCGGTGCCGCCTCCGGGGCATGTCGGTGCTCAGAATGACATGCGGAGGAAAGGCTTCGCTTCCTCAGAATGACAAGGGAAGGGAAGGCATTGTCTGCTCAGGATGACTCCCCCTGCCGTCATCCTGAGTGACTCCGCTTCCTTGTCATCCTGAGCCGGAGGCGAAGGATCTGGGTGGGGGGGGTGCAGCCGCCTGGCTTGTTCAGAAGGGCGGGGAAGGATCGTGTGTCCCCACCTTCTGAAAGGGAATGGTGGTTCCCGGATCGCGCGTATTGCGAGGGGTCAGAGATCGTTGTCCCAGTGTTCTTTGATTTTTCGGAGCTGCCGCCGTTCTTTTTTCTTGGGAGCACCGGCGCCACGCGGCCGGCGAGGGGGACGGGCCATCTTCTGCAGGCGCCGCAACTCGAGCTCCTCGGCGGTTGGCTGGGGCGTATGGTCCTCGTAGAGGAGCCTGGCTTCGGCCTTGGGGATGTGGGTAGCCGCCAATCCCGTGACGACGATAATCCTCTTCCAGCCGCCAGGCATGGTGATCCGGATCTCGTCGCCGGGCCGGATTTTCCGCTGTGGTTTGGCGCGGCCGCCGTTGACATCGACTTTGCCGCCCTTGCAGGCCGCCTGGGCCTGGGACCGCGTCTTGAACAGGCAGGCCACGTCCAGCCAGACGTCGAGGCGGACGGCGTCGTCCCCGGTCATGGTTATTCTGGCGGCAGGTCTCGTGCGGCCCGGCCGACGCTGTCGTAGGTGAAGCCGGCCTCACGCATCTTGCCAGGATCGTACACGTTGCGCAGATCGACGACGATTGGTTCCTTGACCAGCTCGAGGATGCGGCTCAGGTTGAGCGAGCGGAACTGATTCCACTCTGTGACGATGACGAGAGCGTCGGCGCCGGTCGCGGCCTCGTAGGCGTTCTCCGTGTATTCGACCTGCTGTGGAAGGAGCGGACGGGCGTTGTCCATGGCCGCCGGGTCGAAGGCGCGGACGTGAGCTCCCTGCTCGATCAGCGCCGTCACCAGCGGGATCGCTGGTGAGTCACGCATGTCGTCAGTCTCCGGTTTGAATGCCAAGCCGAGGACGCCGATCTTCTTACCGCGCACGTCGCCACCAAGGGCCGCCTTGACCTTCTCGATGGAGCGCGCCTTGATGCGCTCGTTGACCCGGATGACGGTTTCAACGATTTCGAACGGCTGCTCGGCGCGACGGGCGATGTCAGCCAACGCCTGCGTGTCTTTCGGGAAACAGGAGCCGCCGTAGCCTGGCCCCGGGTGGAGAAACTTGGGGCCGATCCGGCGGTCCAGCCCCATGCCCTTCGCGACGTGGTGGACGTTCGCCCCGAGACGCTCGCACAGATCGGCGACCTCGTTGATGAAGGTGATTTTCGTGGCCAGGAAGGCGTTCGAGGCGTACTTGATCAGCTCGGCGCTCTCGACGTTCGTGATGACGAACGGGGTCTCAATCAGGTAGAGCGGCGAGTAGATGTCCTTCATGATGGCAACCGCCTGCGCGTCGCGCGCTCCGATCACGACCCGGTCCGGGCGCATGAAATCAGCAATTGCCGATCCTTCGCGGAGGAACTCCGGATTCGAGACGACCGAAAAGGCGTGCTCGCCGCCGGTCGCTTCACGCAGGATCTTTTCGATCAACTGTCCAGTCCCGGTCGGCACGGTCGACTTGGTAACAACGACCTTGTACCCGTTCATGTGCTCGGCGATCGCATGGGCGACCTCGACGACGTACGAGAGATCGGCGGATCCATCCTCTTTCGGCGGTGTCCCAACGGCGATAAAGATCGCCAGCGCTTGCCGGACAGCGGACGGCAGATCGGTCGTGAAGTGCAGACGGCCTGCCGCCGTGTTCTTGGCAACGAGTGCGTCAAGCCCCGGCTCGTAGATGGGGATCTTGCCGCTCTGAAGCATCTCGATCTTTGCAGTATCGTTGTCCACACAGGTCACGTCCATCCCGAAATCGGCGAGGCATGACCCCGTCACGAGACCCACATAGCCAGTTCCAACAACACAAATGTGCATGCCACCCTCCTCAGCGGTCGCTCACAGCGCGATGCATGGTACCAGATCGGCCAGCGGTTCTGCTCCCGTTGGCTCTTGTCAGCAACCTGGCTCGTCTATACTCCGTTGGTGAAACTGGGGAGGAAAAGATGCGTACGATGAGAGCTACTCTGGGAGTGATCGTGGTGTGTCTGATCGGTGTGTCCGTTGGGGCCGTTGAGGTTCGGTTCGCGCGGCACCCGGCACCGTCGCCGGATGGAACGGTGATCGCATTCTCCTGGCAGGGAGATATCTGGCTCGTTAGCAGTCAGGGTGGGGAGGCGCGGCGCCTCACGGCGAATCCAGCGGCGGACCGGCATCCGGTCTGGTCGCACGATGGGAAGCTCCTGGCGTTTTCATCGGATCGTTATGGAAACGACGATGTTTTCGTGATGCCGGCCGATGGCAGCGCGCCGCCACGCCGGCTGACGTTTGCCTCGTCCGGCGACATACCGGTGGATTTTACGCCCGGAGATGGCGCTGCCGTCTTTGTCTCCCGGCGGGATGAGTCGGTGCGATGGATGCCCGCCGTCTACACCGTGCCGGTCGAAGGGGGAACGCCCCATCTGCTGCAGGGCGCTCTCGGTGACTGGGCGGCGTATTCACCCGGTGGATACGATCTGGCCTACGTACGCGGGGTGACGAAGTGGTGGCGGCGCGGATACCGGGGAGCCGCGAACCGGGACATCTGGCTGCACACGGAAGATGGGCAGGACCTGCAACTGACCCATTTCGATGGCGACGACGATCTTCCGAGCTGGGCGGGGCCGCACACGATCGTGTTCCTCTCGGCACGTAACGGCCGCAAGAACGTGTTTGTGATCAACATTGCCTCGGGAGTGGTGACCCAGCTAACCCACCACGCTGGTTCTGACGTGCGCGCCCCCCGCTGCTCGGCGGATGGGCGTCTGATTGCGTACGAGTTCGAGGACGGACTCTGGACCGTACCGGTCGCCGGAGGTGAGCCCACACGCCTCTCTATCGAAGCCCCCGCCGACTTCATCGAGCCGAAGATCGAGCACCGGCGGGAGACCTCCGGCGCGGAGGAGCTGGCGATCAGCCCGGACGGGAAGCTGGCCGCATTCGTCGTCCATGGCGATGTGTTCATGACCGCCATCCGGTCGAAGCAGGAACAGGCGCTCGCGAAGCCGCCAACGGTTCGGATTACGGCGACGCCTGCCCGCGAGAAGGACATTGGGTGGGCGCCCGACGGGAAGAGCCTGATCTTCACCTCGGACCGTGCAGGCAATGACGACCTGTACCGCGTGCAGCCCGGGGATCCCGAGGTGGGCTGGCTCGGAAGCTTCAGATTTCCCGTCACGCGACTGACGGCATCGAAGGCCGAAGAGCGTCTCGGCCGGTTCTCGCCGGATGGGACACGGATCGCGTACGTGCGTGGACGCGGCGATCTGATGGTCATGAACGCCGACGGTTCCAGTGCGAAGGTCCTCTTCACACACTGGGAGACGCCCGAGTTCCGGTGGTCGCCCGATGGCCGGTGGATCGCGTATTCGATTCCTGACATGCAGTACAACACCGAGGTGTGGATCATCCCATCCAGCGGCGGCACCGCGTATAACGTCAGCCGTCATCCGGACGAGGACGTGTCGCCGGTGTGGTCGCCTGGCGGCCGGCGGCTGGTGTGGCTTTCGAAGCGGCACGCCGGCACGATGGACGTGTGGGGCGTGTGGCTGAGGCGGGTGGACGATGAGCGCACGCCAGAGGGATGGCTGCACGTCTTTGAAGCGAGGGGAAAGGTCTCGGCGAAGGCCGGCAAGCCGAAGACGGCCGGAACAGGTGCTGGATCGAACACCTCAGGCCCGGTGAGAAAACCGGTACCCAAGGTGGCCATTGAATTTGACCGGCTCTGGCAACGAGCGCGGGGCATCACGGCGCTCAAAGGAGATGAGGCGGAGCCGCTCGTGTCGAAGGACGGGAAACGGATCTTTTTCACGGGCGAACCCGATGGGAAGCGGGATCTGTACAGTATCCGCTTTGACGGCAAGGACCTGAAGCGCTTGACGAAGGGCGGTCAGGCGCCGGAGGCGCTCAAGCTCGGGCCGAAGGGCAAGGTCATCTTCTACATTGACAAGAAGGGGTGCATCAGGCGCGTCAGCACCAAGGGCAAACCGGGTAGCCCGATCCCGTTTGCGGCCCGGTTTGACATCGACCGTGACGCCGAGCATCGCCAGGTCTTCGATGAGGCGTGGCGCGCGCTCGACGAATGGTTCTACGACGGCCATTTCCATGGCGTCGACTGGGAGGCGAAGAAGGCCGTCTATCGCCGCTGGCTCAAGCCCGGGATGGACGAGAGCGATTTTGCCGATCTGGTCAACCTGATGTTGGGCGAGCTCAACGCCTCACACATGGGGTATTACCCGAGCCGCGGCTCGCACCGGGGCCGGAGGCACGGTGATACGACCGGTTTCATCGGCGCGCTCTTCGATCCATCCGCCGGAGGGCCGGGGCTTGAGGTTCGTCAGGTCTTGCAGGGCTCTCCCGCCGACCGGGTGGACGTCCACCTCAAGCCGGGAGAGCGGATTCTCGAAGTCGCCGGACATCCGGTGACGGCTCATACCAACATCTATGGGCTTTTCGTGGATACCGTGGGGCAGCGGGTGCCGCTGCGCATCAGGGGCCTTGACGGCACGGCGCGGACGGCAGTTGTCATTCCGGTTGGCGCGCGCGCCGAACGTCAGCTCCGGTACAAACAGTGGGTGAGGCAGCGCCGCTCGATCGTTGACAAACTGTCTCACGGGACGCTCGGATACATCCACATCCAGGGGATGGACATCCCGTCGTTCGAGGAGTTCGAACGCGATCTGTACGCGGCAGCTCACGGCAAGCAGGGGTTGATCATCGACGTTCGCTCGAACGGCGGGGGGTGGACGACCGATTACCTGATGGCCGTCCTGAACGTCCGGAGGCACGCTTTCACGATCCCGAGGGGAGGCAATCCGAAGGTCAAAGCGTATCCGCAGGGGCGGCTCCCGCTCGCGGCATGGACGCGCCCGGCGCTGGCGCTGTGTGACGAGGAGTCGTACTCGAACGCCGAGATCTTCTCGCACGCGTTCAAGACGCTCAAGCGAGGTCCGCTGGTGGGCATGCCAACCTTTGGTGCCGTCATCTCCACGGGTGGGATGACGCTGCTCAACGGCGCATGGGTGCGCCTACCGCTGCGCGGCTGGTACGTGGCCGGGTCGGGGATCAACATGGAACATCACGGGGCCGTCCCCGATGTTCTGGTGCCTCAGCCCCCGGCAGAGGACACCGCAGCGGACCGGGACACGCAGCTTGCGCGTGCGGTGGCTGTGCTCATGAAAGATATCCCGACAGATCCCCGCCGGAACGCCTGGTAGGCATTCGCGGCGGGGTGGTGGGTCTGACCTGAGTCTGAATCAGGCGTCCTTCGGGAACAGCGGTGCCAGCTCCTCCTCGGAGGGTGGTGGCGTCAACAGGCTGACGATGACGAGCGCCCCGATGGAAACAATGGCTGCGGGGTAGATACTCGGGATCCCCCACGGATCACCTGCACGCATCACCTGCGGCCACATCGTTGGAATCATCAGCTCGAAGACGAGCGCCATGATCGCGCCGGAGATGATCGAAGCCAAACCACCCGCACGGGTCGCACGCCGCCACGTCAGTGCTGCCAGCAACGCGGGGGTGATCGCGACGCCGTACATCGTGTACGCGAAGAACGCATACTGCAGCACCGAGATCGGCAGACCCATCACGGTCGGGATGAAGATCATCAGAAACGCGGCCACGCCGAGGAGCACGACAAAGGTCTTTTGGAGCGCCACCATGGTTTTCTGATCGGCGTCGGGACGGATGAACCGCTGGTAGATGTCACGCATGATGTTGGTCGTCGGTGAGAGCAGATAGTTCATGCCGGTCGAAATGACAACGGCGCAGGCCGCGCCGAGGAGCAAGATGCCGACCAGCAGGCCAATCCCTCCTCGCGACGCGATGTCGAACGCAGCCTGCAGCACGATCGAGGCGGGGTCGATCCCGGCGTGGACGCTCGCAACCTCGCCCTTCGTCGAGACGTGGGCGAAGGCCCTTTCGAGCTCGGCGTCGAGCTTCGCGAGCTGGCCGGGTTTGACCTCCCCCGAAGCCGCCTGTTCAGCGGCGATCTTCAACGCAGCCTGAGGCGCCTCGGCCGGTGGGATCGTTCCGGTGACAACCCCCTTCTTGACCTGCCCGGCGACTTCGAACGCCTTGATATCGGCCCAATGCGCGGCCGATGCATAGATGGCGATGGCGACGACGACCGTTTCAACGACGATCGTCCCGACGATCCACAGAGAAACCGCCCGGCGGGCTTCTCCAGGCGTCTTGGCCGAGTAGAACTTCTGGTACATCGACTGGATGCCGAGCAGCAGCAGGAAGGTTGAGAGGAAGTAACCACCGGCCTTGAGGATCGGGTACTTCCCGAAATCTGCGGAGAAGACGGCCATGTGCTGCGTGGGTAAGATCGCCGCTGCGGCCGATGTGCCACCGGCGAAATAGACGATGAATGGCAGCGCGGCGCAGGAGGCGAGCAGGATGATGATCCCGTTGGGAAGATCGGTGTGAGCGACGGCAACCATGCCGCCGAGGGCTGTAAAAAGGATGACGAATGCGGCGGAGACCGTTTGACCGGTGGCAACCGAGACGGCGCCCTTCGTGGCGACGTTCAAAATGTAACCACCGGCCCGGAACTGGTACGAGACAATGGTGGTGAAGGCGATGACCAGGGCAATGGCACCGAAGAGGCGTGCGAACTTGCCGTACCGGACCTCGAGGATGTCGCCGACCGTGTACTGACCAAAGGTCCGGATCTTCGCCGCGAGGAAGTAGATCACGGCGATGCCGAACCATGCGCCGGCCGGCATCCACAACGCCGACCACCCCGCCTTCGCGGCGTACTCCGCGCCGGCGATGAACGTTCCAGAGCCGATCCACGTGCAGATCAGCGTGAAGACCATTACTGTCAGCGTCAGCTTTCGTCCGGCGACCATGAAGTCATCCTGGGACTTGACCTGCTTCGAACGGTAGAAGTTGAAGCCAGCCAGGACCAGCAGGTAGGCGAGAATGACGTAGAGATACCAGCTCACGGCAACCTCCTTCGAATCATCCGGCGTCGATGAGGATCAGCTCCTTTTGAATCGGGCCGGCGACCTCGACGCTGCCTGACGGCGTGATGAACACGTCGATCTCGGTACGGACGGCCATCTCGCCTGGCAGGTAGATCCCCGGCTCGATCGAGAAGCAGACACCATTGACCAGCAGGCGTTCGTCCTTGGTTTCGAGATTGTCGATGTTGACGCCGTTGCCATGAACCTCCTCGCCGATGTTATGGCCGGTGCGGTGGATGAAGTATGGACCGTAGCCCGCCTTCTCGACGACCGCGCGGCAGGCATCGTCGACCTCCCAGCCGTGCACCGGTGTTCCCGAGGCAAACCGTTCGCGGACGAACGAGAGTGCGGCATCGCGCGCATCACAGACAACCTTGAAGATTTCGACGTATTTCGCGGGCGGATTCGATCCGACGTAGCCGCACCACGTGATGTCGTAAAAGATCGCCCCCGGCTGAGCCAGCTTGGCCCACAGGTCGATCAGGATTTTGTCACCTTTCTTGATCGGCCGCGAGTTGTCCGGCGTCGGTTCGAAGTGCGGGTTCGCCTGCTGCTCGTCAGAACCGACGATTGGGTACTCCTCCATGCAGTCGAGCCCCTCTTCCTCGAAGCGGCGCGCGATGAACTGCTGGACGTCGTACTGGGTGAGCGTGTGTCCGGCACGCAGCTCGGCGCCGATCAGCTCGTAAGCTTCATCCTTGATCTTCTGCACGCGCCGGCCCGCCTCGACGTGCGACTGGAAGCCGGCGTCGTCAAGCACGGCTTCAAACGTCTGGACCAGACCCGCCGAGCTGACCACCTCGAATCCGAGAGACCGGATGAGATCGATCGTTCCTCCATCGACCGTCGACACGTACGGGATGTTGGCGGTGGGGGAGAACTGCATCGCGACTGTGCGGGCCGGAGAGATGATTTCCTTGAGGCTGGCGTGGAGCTCACGCCACGAGAGGTACTCGCGCTTTTCGCCAGGAAGGGAGTCGAGCTTGGTTGCCTCGACCTTGGACACCAGCTTGACAGGGGCACCCTCGGTTGGAATCCAGTAGAACCACCTGCGGCTCGTGAACTTGCCATAGTCCATGCCCAAAACCCGGTACGCAATGGCATCCCGGTTGTGGAAGTCGTAAAACAGCCAGCCATCCATGCCGGCCTTGGCCAGCTCCGATTGGATCCGTGCGATGTCAACCATGACAAACCTCCTTTTGCACGGCTGTAAAGGTCGCACAGGTCACGTGCCAAACGCAAGCTTTCATGCCACCGGGCCAGAGGAACGGCCGATGATCCTCCGGACGCCGCGGGCATCGGGCAGGATGGCACGGGGTGTAAACGGCTCAAATGCCAATGCTGGCGTGGTGCCGCTGAGCACCGCGGCAAACGGAATACCAGCGGCGTGCGCCGCCTCGGCATCGGTGACGGTATCACCGGCGTACAGCACCGAAGGGGCTGGTACGCCGAGCCGCCGGACCGCCAGCAAGAGCCCCTCGGGCGATGGCTTCGGCACCGTCACCATGTCGCTCCCGACGATGATGTCGAGCACGCTGCTCAGACGCTCGCGTTCGAGGACCTCCGAGATCCGGTAACTGCGCTTTGTGGTCACGATTCCGAGCCGATATCCTCGGCTCTTGAGCTCACGAAGAAGCTCAGCGGTCCACGGATAGAGCGTCGTGTGGCTCGTCATGATCCGGTCCGCGTGGGCGATGAACCGCGCGCGGAACTCGGACGCCCGGCTGCCATCAAGACCGGTCAACCGGCCGAACATCGTTTCAAGCGAGAGGCCGATGGTCGATACAATGGCCTCTGGTGCGGCCTCATCAAGGCCCATCCGTGTCAACGCATGGTTGACGCACTCGACGATGCCGGCCGATGAATCGCCCAGCGTGAAATCGAAGTCGAAGAGAACCGCTGCCGTCTTCATGGCGAAAGGGTAACGCATCCCGGCAGCGGACACATTGACGTTTCTGTCATCGAAGCGCTTGACAAGCTTCTGGCAACATTTTAGGATAGCGGCCCCAACGGGAAACCGTTTGGGAGGTTAGCTCAGCGGTAGAGCACCTGCCTTACACGCAGGGGGTCGTGGGTTCAAATCCCCCACCTCCCACCACCTACCGCCTGACATGCGGGGTCGTAGTTCAGTTGGTTAGAACGCCGGCCTGTCACGCCGGAGGTCGAGGGTTCGAGTCCCTTCGGCCCCGCCATCACACCCAGCCGCCCTTCGGGCGGCTTTTTCGGGTGATGGCGGGGCCGAAGGGACTCGCGCCATGGAGCCAGCGGGTGGGACTACGCCGTGCAACCCCCTCTCCGCCGCGATGCGGCTGCGACCCCCACGGCGAGACCCACGGGCCGCAGCCTTCCATGCCGGACGAGTCCCCGCCGGAGGGTGTGAGATCTTCGTGGAGGCCAGCCGCCCTTCGGGCGGCTTTTTCG
>WGCW01000001.1 GCA_015493585.1 Acidobacteriota bacterium | reverse complement strand
CACGCCGGGCTCATGAAACTGTCGAGGCGATCATCCGGAAACGCCGGCAAGACTGAAATGACGATCCTGAAGATCCTTCTTTACGGCGACAGAAGACTCGTCGCATCGAACGCCCCGGTCGAGGAGTTTGGCCCGGCATTGAGCCGCCTGCTCGATGAGATGAAACACACCTGCTGGACGCTGCCAGGTCTCGGGCTTGCCGCGCCCCAGGTCGGCCTCAATCGCCGCCTGGCTTTCGTCGATCTCTCGATCGGTGAAGATCCAGATGCTCTTACCGTCCTCGCCAACCCGGAAATTATCGCACGCGAGGGTCACGTGATCCTCGAGGAAGGGTGCCTCTCCTTCCCAGGGATCTTCACGAGGATCCGCCGCCCGCGCAAGGTGACCGTCCGCGCCCAGGATGAACACGGTGCCTGGAGGACGCTGACGGCTGAGGGAACGCTGGCACAGGCCTTCTGCCACGAGATCGATCATCTCGACGGCATCTTGCTCCCCGATCACCTTCGCGGAGTGGCACGGAGCCTCTTCCTCGCGAGGGTCGCCGTTGCGCGCCTCCGCTGGCGCCGCCTTCCCGCAGACCGCTACGAACGGCTTGTCCGGGCAACGTGAACGGCCGACGCCTGGGCGGACGGCATCAAGACCATCTCACGAACGTTGGCGTGCGGCGGCCGCGTCGCGCAGAAGAGCACGGCGTCCGCGACATCGGCGGGATGGAGCGGCTCGAATCCTTCGTAGACGGCAGCCGCCAGCTCCTCATCGCCGTGATACCGCACAATGGAGAACTCCGTTTCAACCATCCCCGGATCGACCGACGAAACACGCACACCGGTACCAAGCAGATCAATCCCCATCGCGCGGCTCAGACCGTTGATGGCGTGTTTCGTTGCACAGTAGACATTGCCTCCGGGATAGACCTCGTGCCCCGCGATCGAGCCGATGTTGATCACGTGCCCTTCCCCGCGTGCCACCATCCCGGGCAGGACGGCGCGGGTGATGTACAGCACCCCCTTGAGGTTGGTATCGATCATCTCCTCCCAGTCATCGATCACGCCCTCGTGCACCGGTGCGACGCCCCTCGCGAGGCCGGCGTTGTTGACGAGGATTGAAATCGCCTGCCACGCCGTGGGGAGCTCCCGGATCCACCGCGTGACCGCGACCCGCTCGCGCACATCGACAACGCTGGTCAGGATCTCTGTTCCGAAAGTTGTCCCGAGCTCGTCCGCCAGCTCCTCTAAACGCCTCCCTCGCCGTGCGGCCAGGATCAAACGTGCACCGGCCGCGGCAAACTCCCGGGCACACGCCACCCCAATTCCACTTGATGCGCCGGTAATGAGAACGATCTTGCCCTCAACCTCCATCGTCACCTCCCGCAGAACTTGACATTTCGCACCTTTGCGTTTCAGTCCGTCGCGGCCAGCACCTCGCGCGCCAGACGCGCCGGAAGGAGGCCGGGCGCCGTTTGGTGAAGCAGCCGCTGTGCCGCCCGGCGCGCCATCTGGGTTTGACCGCTCGCACGCAATGCCTTGAGTCGAACCCCCAGTGCCAGCTCGAGGAGCTGATGATTGAAGAAATCATCCGTGGCCAACGCCTGCAACACGTGAATCTCCGGGTCGAGAACGGCAAGCGCTTGCGTGGGCCGGTGCCGTGCAAGCTCGGCCGCCGCTAGTGCGATCTCGCCCTCGTAGAGTGCATCCGGGTTCGCAGCCACCAACCGTTTCATCCGGTCAACATCCCCAGGCCTCGAGCGTCCCCGCCTCCACCGGCACAGGCATGCCAGGGCCGCCCCAGCCGGTTCGTAGTTGAACGTCTCCGCCTGCAGGTCGGCCGGTTTGATCTCGTCCCACCACAGGTGAGCGCGTGCCCAGAACGCTTCCGCCAGCCGGGCGGTCTCCGCATCCCGGCGATCCAGGCGAACGAGGTGGGCAATACATCCTCCGACCAAGGAGGGATCATGGAGCACAATGCCAAGCCGGATCCCGAGCGTTGGAACATCGAAGTTTCCACGGGGTGTGACCGGACTGCGCAAGACCGGCGCGATCTCTTGGGCCGCTTCGCCCGGGTGGCCGGCAAGCGCCTCGAGCTGTGCCAGCCTATAGATGACGTCCTCATTTGAAACGGCCGCCTCAGTCGTCCTGAGCAGCCTGATCGCACCGTCAAGATCGCCCACACGAGCGAGCGCACGCCCCCCCTTGAGAGCGAGGATCACGCGGTACGGCTTTTCCACGAACAACGCGGCACATTGGGAGTGAACACTTGCGATGAACGCCTGTGTCTGGGAGACATCCATCGTCAGCCCGCGGCCCGTTTGCTCGAGGTGCCCAAGGTTGAAGAGGAAAGCCCGCCGCACCGCCCGGAGATCCCGCCCCTCGTCCGGTCCACCGACCGGATTACCGAAGCGGTCGACGGCGAGCTGTCGCCCCCTTTGATCCCGGCAAATAAAGGTCCCTCCCGGGCCGTTGTGTGCCTCGACAATCGCGCCCATCATCCTCCCGGAGCTCGATCCGGGAAACGGCGTGTACCAGTGCCAGTGGAAGGCCTCAGTATCGGAGAGCGCGAGCTCCGGCGAGCTGAGCGCATTCCGTTCTCCCCGCTCGGAGGGAGATGACGGCGGCACGATCCCAATCTCCCCGGCCACGCGGAACATGCACAGCCTGTTGTTGATCCCGGCGAACCGCACGCCGACGCCACGCCCCGGGATAGGAACGACCTGGTTGATATAGCCCCGGTGCGACAGCACGTCATCCCAAATGTTCCAACGCGGCCAGTAGACGAGAATCCCGCCGGGATAGAAGCCACGCTCGTTGTACCGGACAACCACCTCAGAGATGCCATCTTTGTCGAGGTCCATCACCTGCGGGTAGACCATCAGATCCTCAGGGTACGGCTCTTTCCAATACTGAATGACGTCCTGCGCACGGACATGGGTCAGCACCCGGCCGCTCCGCGTCAGGACCGCGATCCACGCTGAGGGCGTGGTCCCGTTCCGCACCTGGAGATCAGCCGGCGGCGCGCTGCCGACGACGAGCTCAGGGCTGCCGTCACCGTCGAGATCGGCCCGGATCATTCTCCCAACCGGTCCGCCGAGCTTAAAGCGCCACGTCGTCCGGCCGTGCGCATCGACACCGCGGATGCCGCTCTGAATCTTTGCAAATGTGACGGTTTCCCCACGGCGGTACGCCGAGGACACGATCGGGATGGCAATCGCAATGAGAAGGGCCACGGCGGCACTGGCGGCAGCGCCCACGACAATCCGGCGGCGGGCCCACATGCCGTAGCGGCCACGCTCGAGCGCCCGCTGAACAGTGCTGGCAGACGGACGGTCGCCGGGCACCGGTTCCAACATCCGCGAGAGCAGCCGGCTCAGCCACCTTGGGGCTCCAGGGCAACGGCGGCGGACGGAGGGCGCCCGTTCCTTCTGGCGCCGCATCAGGGTCGAGAGCGCCGTCACATCCTCGAGCGGTGGCGCTCCCGTCAGCATGGCGTACAGTGTCAGACCGAGCGCGTAAACATCGACTGCCGGCGTCAGCTCCTTACCCAGCGCCTGTTCCGGTGCCATGTACGCCGGTGTCCCAACGACCGTCATCGTTTCAGTGATCGTCATCCCCGTACCGACGAACCGTGCCAGCCCGAGATCGCACAGCTTTGCCTCACCTTCGGCCGTGATCAGGATGTTCCCCGGCTTGACATCCCGATGAATCACACCTTTTGCGTGAAGGCTCGCCAGCGCCTCAGCAACCTGGGCCCCGATCCGGATGGCCTCTTCCACATCGAGGGGAGCTCCCTCTTTGACAATCTCCTTGAGACTCCGCCCTTCAACCAGCTCCATACTCAAGAAATGGATATCACCATCGCTATGAAGATCGTAGATCGTCACCATGTGGGGGTGCGAGCCACGAGCCGCCCGAACCTCCCGGCGAAACCGTTCGAGACCATGAGAGCCGATGAGCCCTGGATGTAAGACCTTGATGGCGACGCGCTGCTTCAGCTGAACATCTTGAGCCGCCCAGACCGTCCCCGAGCCCCCACGCCCGATCATCTCCTTGAGAAAGAAGCGGCCGGCAAGTAACGTGCCCGGTCCAATCGCCCTGCCGCTGGTGCCGCTCTGACCACCAGCCGCTCCGCTCGAATGCAGGCTCTGTGTTTCGTCACACATCTTGTGACCAGCTCCCTCGGCCGGGGACCCCGTCGACCTCGGTTACCGGGAAGTATACTGCGGGCGATGAGCCAGCGAAAGCTGCTATCATCACCTTCTGCGGGAGGATTCATGAGCGCGCAGTATCACCCACGCAACAAGATTCGCTTCGTCACGGCTGCCGCCCTCTTCGACGGGCACGATGCGGCGATCAACATCATCCGGCGCCTGCTCCAGGCCCACGGTGCGGAGGTCATTCACCTCGGCCACGACAGGTCGGTCAAGGAGATCGTGGATGCCGCGATCCAGGAGGATGCCCAGGCCATCGCCGTGTCGTCCTACCAGGGCGGGCACATGGAGTTCTTCACCTACATGATCGATCTCCTCAAGGAGCGGGGAGCGAGCCACATCCGCGTGTTCGGGGGCGGCGGCGGTGTCATCATCCCGCGCGAGATCGCCGAGCTCGAGGCGTACGGGGTCGTCAAGATTTTCTCACCCGAGGACGGACGCCGGCTCGGCCTCGACGGCATGATCGACGCGATGATGGAGGCTTCGGACTTCGATCCTGCCGACCTTGGAGGCCCGGCTGCCGGGTTGACGCCGGAGCGCTGGCTTGACGTTGCCCGGGCGATCACGCTCGTCGAGGAAGGACGCGAGATCGAGATCCCCAAGACGAAAAATCGCGCCCCAGCCATCGGCCTGACGGGAACGGGCGGCGCGGGCAAGTCCTCGCTGACCGATGAGATCGCCCGGCGGTTCATCAATGACTTTCCAAAGCTGCGCGTTGCCATCCTTTCGATTGACCCCACCAAGCGGAAGACGGGGGGCGCGCTGCTGGGCGACCGGATTCGCATGAACGTCCTGGGCTCGGACCGGGTCTACATGCGGTCGCTGGCGACGAGGCAGGCCCATCGCGCGCTGTCGGAGAACATCGAGCGCTCCATCGCCGTCTGCCGGGCCGCCGGCTTCGACCTCATCCTCGTTGAGTCCTCTGGAATTGGGCAAGCCGACTCCGAAATCGTCGACATCTCTGACTTCTCCGTCTACGTGATGACACCGGAGTACGGCGCACCGATGCAGCTCGAGAAGATCGAGATGCTCGACTATGCCGATTTCGTAGCGATCAACAAATTCGACCGCCCCAAGGCGCTCGATGCGCTGCGGGATGTGCGCAAGCAGTACCGGCGCTGCCACAACCTCTTCGATGCACCGGCTGACGAGGAGCTCCCCGTCTATCCCACCATCGCCAGCCAGTTTCACGATCGTGGCGTCAACGCGCTCTATCTCGGCTTCGTTCACCGGCTGGAAAAGGACTTCGGATCCGCATGGGCGCTCGAGGAGACCCATGCCGAGCCTGCCGGCATCCCCGAGCGGCATCCGGTCATCCCAACGGAGCGAACCGGCTATCTCCGCGAGATCGCCCGGACCGTACGCTCCTACAAGGCGTGGGCCCGCGATCAGATTGCAACGGCTGACCGGCTCTACCAGCTGACCGGCGCCCGGGCCATCCTCTGTGCCGCCAACGGCTCGGGAGAGCATGACAATCTGTGGGAGCTGTTCGAGGAGGTTGCGAGCGGGAAGGCCGCGCATGAACCTCAGCTGGCCGATATCGACGCCGAGATCCGGCGCCTGGCCCACAACCTCGACGATGATTCGAAAAACCTGCTCTCCGCCTGGCCCACTATCGTCAAAGAGTACGCCGGTACGGAGTTCTCCTACACCGTGCGCGGCCGCGAGATCCGGGTTCCGCTAACGACGACATCACTCGCCGGCACCGGTATTCCGAAGGTCAAGCTGCCAGAAACCGGCGCCTGGGGCGAAATTCTCCGGTACCTCCTGCTTGAAAACGTTCCAGGAGCCTTCCCGTACACCGCTGGCGTCTTTCCGTTGAAACGGACGGGCGAGCTCCCCACGAGGATGTTTGCCGGGGAGGGGGGACCCGAACGAACCAACACACGCTTTCACTACCTCTCCGACGGTCAGGGCTTTGCCCGGCTCTCCACGGCGTTCGACTCGGTAACGCTCTACGGCCAGGATCCGGCGACCCGGCCGGACATCTACGGCAAGATCGGGGAGGCCGGTGTTTCCATCTGCACCGTCGAGGACATGGAACGGCTCTTTGCCGGGTTCGACCTCTGTGCCCCGACGACCTCTGTCAGCATGACGATCAACGGTCCCGCGCCGATGATGCTGGCGATGTTCTTCAATGCCGCGGCGCGTCAGCAGGCCCGGAAGCGGCTAATCGAGTCAGGCCGCCTGGAGGCGGACCCGTCCGAAGCGTTTCAGCCAATCGCCGGCGGCAAGAATTGGGACGCACTCGCGCCGCTCCTCAAACCCGGCGAGTGGGACGAGATCTTCGCCGACACGATCAAGATCGTCCGGGGTACCGTCCAGGCCGACATCCTCAAGGAAGACCAGGCCCAGAATACCTGCATCTTCTCGACCGACTTCGCCCTCCGGATGATGGGTGACATCCAGAGTTACTTCGTCGATCACGATGTCCGCAACTTCTATTCAGTGTCGATCTCCGGGTACCACATCGCCGAGGCTGGCGCGAATCCGATCACGCAGCTTGCCTTCACCCTCGCCAACGGGTTCACGTACGTCGAATACTACCTCGCGCGAGGGATGCACATCGATGCATTCGCCCACAACTTGAGCTTCTTTTTCTCCAACGGGATGGATCCCGAGTACACCGTCATCGGCCGTGTGGCACGCCGGATCTGGTCCACCGCCATCCGCAACCGGTACGGCGGTAACGAACGGTCCCAGAAGCTCAAGTACCACATTCAAACATCGGGCCGCAGCTTGCATGCGATGGAAGTCGACTTCAACGACATCCGCACCACCCTTCAAGCCTTACTGGGCATGGCGGACAACTGCAACTCGCTCCACACCAACGCGTACGATGAGGCGATCACAACGCCAACCGAAGAGTCGGTCCGGCGCGCTGTGGCTATTCAGCTGATCAACGCGCTCGAATTCGGACTGCTGAAGAATGAAAATCCGTGGCAAGGGTCTCACTTCATCGAGTGGCTCACCGAATACGTCGAGGAAGCCGTCCTCGACGAGTTCGAGCGCCTGGCCGAACGCGGCGACGTACTGGGCGCCATGGAAACCATGTACCAACGCTCCAAGATCCAGGAGGAATCGCTGCACTACGAACGGCTCAAGCACACCGGTGAGCTGCCGATCGTCGGCGTCAACACCTTCCTCCGCAAAGGGGCCGAAACCGCTGACGAGGCGGACTCGATGAAACTGTCACGCTCTTCCAAGGAAGAAAAGGATGCCCGGCTGGCCCATCTGGCCGATTTCCACGCACGGCACGCATCCCAGGCGCCCGATGCGCTCGCACGGCTCCAGGCGGTTGCCCGGTCCGGGGGCAACATCTTCGAGGAGCTGCTCAAGGCCGTTCAAACATGTTCTCTGGGCCAGATTACCCACGCTCTCTTCACAGTGGGAGGCCAATACCGGCGGAACATGTAGCTACGCCGCGATGAGGAACCGCAAGGGGGACGATCCGTGATGGAACCACCATTCAGCCTGAGCTTCGAAGATTTTTGGCGTTGGATCAGCGGCCATCCAAATTGTATCCTCCGTGCTGGCACCCCGGAGGCGGTAATCTACGACGATGAAGACCTTCACTGGCGTTTCGCCGCCGAGGATGAAGAAACGCTCCTCGTCCAGCTCATCCGCGGCAAACGGCTCTTGGGTGAGCTTTTCATCCGTCCCGATCAGATCAGCTTCGTCCAGGCCGTTCCCCAGGAACGGGAGGATGAACACGTCTTCGAGCTAATCTCCGATGCTGGGAATCGTCCGTTCGCAGCCTATTTCTTTGTTATGATTCATGGGTACGACGAGGACACAACATTCAGTCCAGCCCGGGTCCACTAAGAACCCCCTCGTCAGGGAGAACCCATGAGACGAACGTTTCACACCCTTTTCAGCGCCTCGATCGCGGCATGGATCACTGTGATCGCTCTTCCCGTTACGGCCAGCGTACCCCACGGTGAGGTCCGCCCGTGGGTGCTGGCGCACACCGCCAACGGCCAAACGGCGGAATTCTTTGTCGTCCTCCGGGCGCAAGCTGACCTGTCCACTGCGAAAAACTTGCCAACGAAGGTGCAGCGTGGACGGTACGTGTTTCACACGCTGCTTGACCTCGCGACGAGAACCCAGGCACCTCTGCGCAGGTGGCTTGACCAGCACCACGTCTGGTACCGCCCGTACTACATCGTCAACGCAATCCTGGTTCGCGGAGACCGTGCGCTCGTCAATGAGCTCGCCGAACGGGAAGATGTTCTCAGAATCGAAGGGAATCCGCACGTTCACAATGCGCTGCCCCGGCCGGTCCCCTCGCTCAACGAGGAGCGCACGAGCTCGATCGAGTGGGGCATCGAACGCACCCATGCGCCGGATGTGTGGGCGATGGGATTCACCGGCCAGGGGATCGTCGTTGGCGGACAGGACACCGGCGTCGACTGGACCCATCCTGCGCTCAAAGGGCATTACCGCGGCTGGGATGGGTCGTCAGCGGACCACGATTACAACTGGCACGATGCGATCCACGACTCGACGGGCAACCCCTGCGGCAACGACTCGCCGGAGCCGTGCGACGACTATGGGCACGGCACGCACACAATCGGTACGGTCGTCGGAGATGATGGCCAGGGCAATCAGATCGGCATGGCGCCTGGCGCAAAGTGGATCGCATGCCGGAACATGGACAACGGGGTCGGCACACCGGCGCGCTACCTCGAGTGCTTCCAGTTCTTCCTCGCCCCCTATCCGGTCGGCGGCACGCCCTCCGAAGGCGATCCTGACAAGGCACCCGATGTCACCAACAACTCATGGGGCTGCCCGGCTTCGGAGGGGTGCTCCTGGGACACCTTAAAGAGCGCGGTCGAAGCGCAGCGTGACGCGGGGATCATGACCGTCGTCTCCGCGGGAAACGACGGTCCTTCCTGTGGAACCGTCGGTGATCCGCCGGCGCTGTATGATGCAGCCTACTCGGTGGGAGCGACGACATCATCGGACGATTTAGCCTCGTTTTCGAGCCGCGGACCGGCTTCGAACAATGCGGGAAACCCGAATCTCATGAAACCCGACATCGTCGCTCCTGGCTCCAATGTCCGGTCAGCGCTCCCCGGAGGCGGATACGGAACCATGAGCGGAACGAGCATGGCAGGCCCTCATGTCGCGGGAGCCGTTGCGTTGATCTGGTCCGCCAAGCCGGCGTTGAAGAATGATCAGGGGGCAACCGAAGATCTGCTCAACAGCAGCGCCTACAGACTGAGCTCGATCGTTGAAAGTTGTGGCGGCGATTACGTCAACGGCCCCAACAACTCGTGGGGGTTTGGCCTGGTTGACGTCAAGCAGGCCCTGACCGAAGACGTCACACTCCAGCCAACTGCAGTTTCCGTCACGGAAACCACGGGCAACGCAAACGGTATCCTGGAGCCGGGCGAAGTCTTTTCGCTCGCCCCCGTCTGGTTCAATCCCGGAAGCCTTCCCGTGGCCGATGTCACCGGAAGCGCTGTCATGAGCGCCGGACTGAGCCCTGGAAGCTCGTCGGCGACGTACGGCACGATTGCTGCCGGTGGCTCCAGCTCGTGCGCCGGCTCCGGGGAGTGCTACTCGGCGCTCGTCTCCTCATCGCGCCCCTCAGGGCACCTCGACCGCACGATCACAGAAACCCTCTCGAGCGGTGAAACGAAGACATGGGTCCTCCATATCGGTGACAGCTTCACCGACGTTCCTGAAGATTTCTGGACCTACACCTTCATCGAAACGCTCTACCACAACGGTGTGACGGATGGGTGCGGTCCAGATCTCTACTGCCCGGCGAACGACGTCACGAGGGCCCAAATGGCCGTCTTCATCGCCAAGGCGATGGCAGGTACAAACACCATTCCGGCTTCCGGAACCGTACCGGGAAAAGGGGCGTACAACTGTTCTGCCGGAGGCACTTCGGTCTTTGCTGACGTCCCGCCGGAGAGCACGACGTGCCGCTACATTCACTACATCGCCGCACACGACATCACATCTGGATGCGGTGATGGGACACGTTACTGTCCAGACACCAACGTCGATCGTTGGCAGATGGCCGTTTTCATCGCCAAGGGCATGGCTGACGGAGCTCCTATTCCGGCAAGCGGTACCGTCGAGGGGATGGGAACGTACAACTGTACGCCGGGTGGGGTCTCGCTCTTCGGTGACGTCACGCCAACCGACCCGGCATGTCCGCACATCCACTATCTGGCCGCCCACCAGGTAACGGCCGGGTGTGGGAACGGCAACTACTGTTCCTCCGACGTGATGACACGGGACCAGATGGCCGTCTTCCTCGTCAAGGGGTTCGATTTGAAACTCTACCAGCCGTAACGATCTGTACGAGGCCGGTGCGGTCTGCATCCGGACAGAACCTCTGTGTGACCCGGAACAATCGCCATCCCGGGAAGCGTGCGGCACGTGCCCGTGCACGTCTGGCACAGATGGCGCGTCACGCCCCGTTCTCAATAGTTGTCATGTATTGAATGCTTGGAGGTTATATGGTGAGCCGTGCTGGGATCGAACCAGCGACCACCTGATTAAAAGTCAGATGCTCTACCACTGAGCTAACGGCCCATCCGGAAGGGTAGATTAGCGTTTTTGGATCGGCTGATCAAGGCCGCCTGCAAGCCGCCGCAGCGTGGATGCCAAGTTCGAATCCCCCAAAGCGAACGTTTCTTTCCGGCGTGGCCCCGTCGAAACGAGAACGACCGGAACCCCGACCTGACGTTCGAGAAACGAAATGTATGCTCGGGCCTGAGCAGGGAGCGATTCAATCTCCAGAGTCCCTGCCGTGTTGCTGCGCCAGCCCGGAAGCGTTTCGTAGACCGGGTCGAGCGTTGCCAACTTTTCGAGATCAGACGGCGGTTCCGTGATGATCGTTCCATCGGGATGACGGTAACCGACGGCAACCTGAATCTCATCGAGATCATCGAGCACGTCCAGCTTCGTCAGGGCGATCCCGTCCAGCCCCCCCACGCGCGCCGCGAACCGCGCGGCAGCCGCGTCAAACCAGCCGCACCGGCGTGGCCGGCCAGTGGTTGTTCCAAACTCGTTGCCCCGTTTCCTCAGGTGATCCCCAGCGGCGTTCGTCAGCTCGGTCGGAAAAGGACCTCCCCCAACACGTGTCACGTACGCTTTCATCACGCCGACCGTTGGACCAAGTGTCTGTACCGGGATCCCGCACGAGATCGCTGCAGCCCCGGGTAAGCAGGAGGACGAGGTTACGAACGGGTAGGTCCCCTGGAAGAGATCGAGCATGACCCCCTGGGCTCCTTCGAACAAAACCGGTTCCTGGTGGGTCAGGTGCTCAAGGATTTTGGGGCCTATCTCTGTGACCAGCGGCGCAAGCCTCGCAGCAGCGGCTTCAAGCTCATCCCGCGCCGTATCGAGGCCGACCGGCTCAGCGTCGTAGAGCAGCTCGAGCTCGCGGTTATGGGCAGTCATGACTTGGACGGCACGCTCACCAAACCTCTTCGGATCGGTCAGAAGGGTGGCCGTCAGGGCACGCCGCTGAGCGCGGTCTTGGTAGGCCGGGCCGATCCCCCTCTTCGTTGTCCCAATGCTGCCCGCTCCACGAGCAGCCTCGCGCGCACCGTCGAGCGCCCGGTGGGTTGGCAGGATGATCGTTGCCCGTTCCGAGAGGAACAGGCGCCGCATCACGTCGATGCCCTGATCTTGGAGCGAATCGATCTCTCCGAGCAACTCCTTGGGATCGATGACCATCCATGAGCCCATGTAACAGCGTACCTGCGGATGAATGATCCCAGATGGAATGAAGTGCAACGCAAAGTGCCGGTCCGCGAACTTGACCGTATGACCAGCGTTGTTACCGCCGTTGTACCGGATGGCCGCAGCAACCCTAGCGGAAAGGAGATCAACGATCTTCCCCTTCCCCTCATCCCCCCACTGCCCGCCAATCACGGTTAGAGACCCTGGTTGCTGGTTTGATTCCACATCACCCTCCGCGATGGGATTCTACACCGGTTCTTCCAGGATCGTCCTGAGCACCCACATGCTGAGGAGGCCAGATTCCTGCGAACAGTCTTGAGCAGCAGCTACGGCAAGGCGCCGCTGATGCAACCCGAGCCCTCGTCCGTGGTACGTGATTCCTGTGCGTCGCGAGCACTCCGGCTCTCAGCTCAGAAAGATGCCTTTTGGGGCTCTTGATCCTTGAACAGCGTGGCCGGATCAATACCTTTGTCGCGAAGCTTAGCCGGCAGGACGTGAAGATAGTTGTACCGCTTGCCGAAGCTCAAAAGCGCCCGTTCGAGCATTCGGCGGCCACGATAGAGCCGGGACATCACCGTTCCAACCGGGATCTCCAGGATCTCCGCGGCCTCCTTGTACGAGAAACCCGCCAGATCAGTCAGGAGCACGACCATTTTGTAATCGTGCGGCATGGCGAGAATAGCTTGACGCACCTCGCTATCCATCTCGGTACTGAGATATTCCTCTTCAGGATTTCCAACTGGGATCCTCTCCGACAACGTGCTCTCCAGCCCCTCACGAACATCGTCCAGGTTGACCTGGTACGGTTGAACCTTCTTTCGCCTGTAGATATTGATGAAGGTGTTCTTCATGATCCTGAAGAGCCACGCTTTAAGGTTCGTACCCTCTGAAAAACTGTCGTAACTTCTGAAGGCCTTCAGGTACGTCTCCTGCACGAGATCTTCCGCATCGTCGACCGAACGGGTCATCCTCAACGCGCTCTTGAAGAGCTGATCGCGGTACGGCAACTCACTCGCTTGGGGATCCCATTTCGTCTGTTCTTCTCTCCGGTGCATATCAGCCTCCACGTTTCAATAATGATACATTATCAATCCATACATGTCAAGCTTTCACATATGTTCAAGAAACAGTGCCACTGTGTTACATGCTTTAAACATATTCTGTGGGATTCGGAACATGCACACGAAAAAGCGGCGGCCCGCAGGCCGCCGCTCAACTCTCAAGAAAGCAGAGATCAGACCAGACCCTGATCCAACATGGCGTCGGCAACCTTCACAAAGCCGGCGATGTTGGCACCGACCATATAGTTGCCAGGATGGCCATACTCTTCAGCAGCGTTCACGCACGCCGTGTGGATGCTCTTCATGATCCCGTGCAGCCGGTTATCGACTTCCTCACGGGTCCAGGAGAGACGCAGGCTGTTCTGGGACATTTCGAGACCGGAGACTGCAACGCCACCGGCGTTCGATGCCTTGCCCGGCGCGTACAGCATCTTGCGATCGATGAATACTTCGATCGCCTCAGGCGTCGACGGCATGTTGGCACCCTCGGCGACGCAGAAGCAGCCGTTGTCGGCCAACGTCTTCGCATCGTTGCCGTCCAGCTCGTTCTGGGTCGCGCACGGAAGCGCGATGTCACACTTGACGTTCCAGACGCCCCGGCCGTCCTGGTACTTGATCGCGTTCGGGAACTTCTCGGCCATCTCGCGGACGCGGCCACGCCGGACGTTCTTGAGGTCCATCAGCTCGTGCCACATCTCTTCGGTCAAACCGTCTTCGATGACGATGAAGCCCGTCGAGTCGGACAGCGTGACGACCTTGGCGCCGAGCTGCATGCACTTCTGGGCTGCGTACTGCGCAACGTTCCCCGAACCGGAGATCGCCACACGCTTGCCTTCGAAGCTGTCGTTTCGCGTCGCGAGCATCTCTTTCGCAAAATAGACAACGCCGTATCCAGTGGCCTCCGGACGGATCAGGCTGCCACCCCAGTTGAGCCCCTTGCCGGTCAGGACGCCCTCGAACCGGTTCGTGATGCGCTTGTACTGGCCAAACAGATAGCCGATTTCACGGCCGCCCACACCGATATCACCGGCTGGGACATCGGTATCGGCACCGATGTGGCGGTAGAGCTCCGTCATGAAGCTCTGGCAAAAACGCATGACCTCGTTGTCAGACTTGCCCTTCGGATCGAAGTTGGAGCCGCCCTTACCACCGCCCATCGGGAGGGTCGTCAGAGCATTCTTGAAGACCTGCTCGAAGCCGAGGAACTTCAAGATGCCGATGTAGACCGTCGGATGCAGCCGCAGTCCACCCTTGTACGGCCCAATGGCCGAGTTGAACTCGATCCGGTACCCCTTGTTCACGTGGATCTCGCCGCGGTCATCCATCCATGGAACCTTAAACATGATGACGCGCTCCGGCTCGGTGATCCGCTCGAGAATCTTGTTCTCGAGGTACTTCGGATTCCGCTCGAGCACCGGAACAATCGACTCGATGACCTCGCGAACCGCCTGGTGGAACTCGGGCTCCCCGGGATTCTTCGCAATCAGATCATCCATGAATTTGTCAACGAACACTTTCCCAACAACGCTCATGATTCAGACCTCCTGTGTCGAGCCAACACTCAGTGACGAGAGCTGTCCTGGGATGCACGCCATTGAAGCGATTCACCGCAGCGGCACCCCATCTCTGCGGCGAACACATTCCACGTTTTCCGTTGTCTCCGGTTGCCTCCCATTTCTCTTCGTTCCCAAAGAAAAAAAGCCGACCCTGACGGGTTCGGCCACCTCTGCCGGATGTGTGGACCAGAGTCCTGGAAACGCAACGAGCGACACATCGGAATCGCATGATATCAGCAATTGGACCCATTGCAACCCACCAATACACGTGATATTTCCCGAACAGAAACCATCCAATCAACGCCTCAAGGCCCGGATGGAGGCTCAATGGCGCGAATGCTATGCTCACCGCATGATGCGCTGGCTGATCCTCCTTTTCATCGTTGTGCCCCTGGTGGAACTGTTCCTCCTCATCAAAATCGGGGAGCTCACTGGCCTCTTGCCAACACTGATGCTGGTCATCATCACCGGCGTCATCGGTGCCTGGCTGACCCGGCGGGAGGGGTTCAGGGTGCTGCGAGCCATCCAGGAAGACCTCCACAACGGCCGCATCCCAGCGGCAAATCTCGCTGACGGCGCGTTGATCGCCGCTGCGGGCCTCCTCCTGCTGACACCCGGCTTGATGACTGACGCCTGCGGGTTCCTGCTGCTGATTCCCC
Source organism: Acidobacteriota bacterium (assembly GCA_015493585.1). Lineage (GTDB taxonomy): Bacteria > Acidobacteriota > Thermoanaerobaculia > Thermoanaerobaculales > Sulfomarinibacteraceae > JAADFN01. The sequence continues at coordinate 27,423 of WGCW01000001.1, read as the reverse complement.
CCTGCCGAAGGTGGATTCGGCGCCTGATCCTTCAGTCGCTCTCCCGGCGCTTCAGTCCTCCCTCACCACCGACAATCGATATCTGACACCTCAGGTGAAACCTTAGGTGAGAGGAGGAGCCGTCTACCTCTTCGGTGCTGGCGTCGGCGTCGGGGGCGCCGGCCTCACGTGCCGTATCTTCCCCGATGTCGACAGTCTTTTCTTTGATCGCCGAGGCACCACCGGATGCGCAACCTTTGACAAGGACATCGAACGCTTCTTCGGAGGCGTCTTCGGCTGCACCTTTTTCGAGGGTTTCCACGAGCTCCCCCACGGCATCCGGTTCGGATTCGGTGTCGGAGCTGGCACCCCCTTGACCACGAATTTTGGTGTGAACCCCTTGGCATGTGTGCCCGGTTTCTTCCTCGAGTGAGCTGGCCGGCGCCGCACCCGAGCCTTATGCGGGCGAGCCAGCTTCCTGGGCCGGTGAACGGCACCCACCGGTTTTTCGAGAGCCCTGCGTCTCTGTGCAGCCGAGCTCAACCTGAACCCCTGTGGCCCGTGAGCCTCGAAAAAGTGGATCGGCATGTTTCCGGCAAACTGCTCCTGATTGAGGTGCCTCACATAGGCGCCGAGCTGAAGCCGGGATTTGAGCACCTCCGGGTTGACCTTGGGATTGGCGAGATCCGGATCGAAATGAAACGCGCGGTCATAGTAATGCATCGCGTCGAAAGGATCTCCGAGCTGTTCCTCCACGAGGCCCATGTAGAAGTTGCACCAGCCGTTGCCGGTCAGAAGCTTCAAACACCGCTTATAGTTCGAACGTGCCGCCTTGAGATGATCCCGTTGGTGTTCCACGAGCCCAGCGAGGAACCACGGCTCCGCCAGATTGGGGTAGGCCTTTGCCGTGCGGTGATAGATTTTGATGGCATCCCCAGAGAAACCGCGCCGGTAGAGCATCGTTCCGAGATCGAGCATCTCGGCGGGCGTTGCCTTGTTCGCCTTGACCTTCGACCAGTATTCGAGGATCACACGATCTTTCGGTGCCTTTGGGTTCAACCAGTGAAAAAAGATCGGCTCCCCCTTGGGACGCGGTTGAAGCCTTTCCTGCGCGACTGCAGGAGATGCCACCATCAACAGCGCACCAAGCGCTCCACCCACGAATTTCGTCAGACTCGTTCGCATCCCGTCAACCCCCGTTCCCATTCCGCCCATGGGCGGCGAGCTTCACCTTACCATCCCGAACGACGACATCGAAGCTCACGGCCTTTCCAAGCCGCTTTTCCAACGCCGCTTTCTGCTTTTCAAGCCGTGCCGCAAAGCTTTCCCGGTCGAGTCGAACATCTTCGCCGAGAGAACGTTTCGCCGCACAATACTGCTCATACAGCCGCTGCGCACCATCCTCACCCCCCTGTACGGGTTTCGCACCCCCAGCGTTGGGTCGTGCGCCTGCCGGTTGTACAGGAGCGCCGGCTCGCCGCCCCTCCTCTCGCATCCGGAGCTGCCGCTCCCACAAGGCGCTATACGTCATGAACCGCTGCTGGAGCTGCTCCAGCCGGAACTGGTTGGCGTGCGTCCTGAACCCCGCTTCTCCGAGACGCCGCAAACGCCTGGCGATCAGCTGCCTCTCGTTCTGAGGAGGCGTCTTCCGCTCACCGGCGAAGAACCTCTCCCAGTCGAGGATCAGGCGATCCACCTGCTGGGTAAGAATCTGAAGTTTCTTCGCTTCGTCCATCAATGTTCGGCCTTTCGGTTCCACCTTCCCGTGCGTCCCGTGGCGAGGTCGCCACGGAGCCCAGCGCCCTCCCAGCTCCCCGCCTCCTTGCTCTCATCGCGACGCCGGTTACAATATGATCTCATGTCGTCATTGTACCGTCAGCTCCCCGCCGTCCACAGACTCCTCACCACGCCGGAGCTCGCCGGCGCGATCCAACGTCACGGACACACTGCCGTTGTCACGGCGTGCCAGCGCGCCCTGGATGCCATGAGAGCCGCCATTGACGCAGGACAGATCACCGAAACATCGTTCGGCGAGGCCTGCGACCGTCTTCCCTCCGAAATCGCCACCTCACTCGACGCACCGGCCCACGAGCCATACATCGGTGTCATCAACGCAACGGGCGTCATGATCCATACTAACCTCGGGCGCTCCCCCCTGTCCGTCCCAGTCCCCGCGAATCTGAAGGGGTATCTGGCGCTCGAGCTCGATCTCGAATCTGGCAGGCGCGGGCAGCGTCTGACCCCGATACGCCGCCGCCTTGCGGACGTCTTCGGGGTCGAGGACGCGGTCATGGTCAACAACAACGCCGCGGCGGTCCTCCTCATGCTGACCGCACACGCCAAGGGACGATCCGTCATCGTCTCGCGCAGCCAGTTGATCGAGATCGGCGGCTCATTCCGGCTTCCGGACGTCATGGAGGCGTCCGGTGCACACCTGGTCGAGGTTGGTTGCACGAACCGCACCCATCTCGCCGATTATGCTGCCGCAATCCGTGAGGATACGGCCGCAATTCTCGTTGCGCACCGCTCCAACTACCGGATCACCGGCTTTACGGCCGATCCTGCTCTCGATGAGCTTGCCGCTCTCGCACACGAGCACAACCTTCCGCTCTTCATGGATCAGGGTTCGGGCGCCATCCACGATCTGCGCCGCTGGGGGTTGCCCCACGAACCGACGGTCTCAGAGATTCTCCAAGCCGGCGCCGACATTGTCTGTTTCTCGGGAGACAAGCTCCTCGGAGGACCACAGGCCGGTGTCCTCGTTGGCACAGGCAGGTGGATTGAACCGCTCGGCCGCCACCCATTGTTCCGTGCCCTGCGCCCGGGGAAGACCACACTGGCCTGGATGGACGCTGTCCTTGCAGCCCATCATGCTGAACGTCTCGACGATATCCCGCTCTACGCCATGCTCGGTACGCCGGTCGCCACCCTCCGCCGTCGCGCCCGGCGTCTGGTCAAGCGCCTGCATGAAGCTGGCATCACAGTAACGGCCGCTCCAACAGAAGCGACCCTCGGAGGGGGAACCACCCCCGGTGCCATCATCCCGAGCTACGGACTGCGCCTCCCAGGCGACCACCGCCTCGCCGCCGCCTTGCGCGCCGTTCGTCCACCGGTCATCGGTCACATCGAAAACGCCGAGGTCGTCCTCGACTTGAGAACAGTTTTCCCCTCGCAGGACAGTGCGCTCGGCGAGAGCATCATCACCGCTGCGCGTTCGATCGCCGAACCGTAGCCACCGCTTGACCGCCGAGCCGCTCTCTTCTCCTGGCTGGCCACATGGCCAACGGCCGAAACCTATCGAGCAGATGGCTGTCCATCCGCACGACGTACAAGGAATGTAGCGTAAGAGGCTTGTGAGCAACCATTTCAATACCCTCCGGCCCACCAGGACCCCAGAGATCTGTTGCTCCACAAAGCAGTCCCGGCCGCTTCTCGACAAGGCATCGCGGGCGGGAGCGGTCCCAGGCGCTCGCGTCTTCCCGGTGGTATATTTGTGGCAGCACTGAGGGGGTGAACATGGACCTAACCATTCCTCGAACCGAGTCCGCTGATCCGTATCCACTGTTGATCAAACAGCTCCTCCATACGCCTTTGGTCTGGGCGCCCGGCCAAGAGATCGTCTACCGGGACAAGGTCCGGCTGACCTACCGCACCTTTCGTGAACGGGTCGGCCGTCTCGCCAGCGCCCTGGCATCGCTGGGCGTTCAGCCGGGGGACACGGTAGCCGTCATGGACTGGGACAGCCACCGGTACCTCGAGGCGTACTTTGCCGTTCCGATGATGGGAGCCGTGCTGCACCACATCAACGTGCGCCTCTCACCGGAGCAGGTCCTCTACACCATGAACCATGCGGGCGATAAGGCGGTCCTCGTCCACAGCGACTTCGTGCCGCTCATCGCCGCCCTGAGGAGCCGGCTCAATACGGTGTCTCACCTCGTCCTGATGACCGATGACACCCAGCCCGCCGAGCTTCCCGTGCCGTTCGAGGGTGAGTACGAGGATCTGCTCAGCAAGGCCGATCCTGACTACGAGTTCCCGGACCTCGACGAAAATACCCGGGCAACTATCTTCTATACGACCGGAACCACCGGTCTGCCCAAGGGGGTGTACTTCAGCCACCGCCAGCTCGTCCTCCATACCTTGGGGCTGATTGCTGGGCTGTCCACCTCTCCGCTGCACTGCCGGGTACACAGCGGTGATGTCTACATGCCGCTGACGCCGATGTTCCACGCCCACGCCTGGGGCATGCCCTACATGATGACGCTGCTCGGCGTCAAACAGGTCTATCCCGGCCGCTACGAGCCAGCGATGCTCGGGCGCTTGCTGGCCACGGAGGGGGTGACCTTCAGTCACTGCGTCCCCACCATTCTGCAAATGCTCGTCGCGAGCCCAGCCGTCAAGCAGCTCGATCTGACGAAATGGAAGGTCGTCATCGGGGGTGCGGCACTGACGACAACTTTGGCAAAAGCAGCGCTAGACCTCGGCATCGACGTCATCACGGGCTACGGGATGTCCGAGACCTGCCCGCTCCTCTCTCTGTCCCACATGACCGCCGACATGGCGGACTGGCCGGAGGAAGAGCAGATCCGGGTTCGGACCAGCACCGGACGTCCCGTTCCGCTCGTCGACCTGCAGCTCTGGGACCTCGACGGTCACGTCCTCCCGAACGACGGCCAAAGCCGGGGAGAGATCGTGACGAGGGCCCCCTGGCTGACTCAGGGCTACTTTAAGAATCCAGAGGCGTCAGAAGGGCTCTGGCGTGGCGGCTACCTCCACACCGGCGACTTAGCCACCCAGGATGAGCGCGGGTACTTGAAGATTGTCGACCGTCTGAAGGACGTTATCAAAACCGGCGGCGAGTGGATTTCCTCCCTCGATCTCGAGGAGATCATCATCAGCCATCCGGCCGTCGCCGAAGTGGCTGTCATCGGCATTCCCGACCCCAAGTGGGGTGAGCGTCCGGCGGCCTTCGTCGTCCCAGCGCCAGGCCGCGAGGAGGAGCTCACCGAGGCGCTCGTCCAGCAGCACGTGGCCACGGCAGCAGAGCAAGGCATCATCCCACGTTACGGAATCCCCGACCGGGTATTGATCGTCGAGGAGCTGCCCAAGACCAGCGTCGGCAAGCTTGACAAGAAAAAACTCCGGCAGCAGATGCAGTCATGAGATCCTTCGCCTTCGGCTCAGGATGACGCAGGAAGTAGCATGGCTCAGGATGACAGGGGGAGGCTTCATTCTGGACAGGCGCGGCCTTCCCCCCACCGTCATTCTGAGCAGGCGCAGACTGTTCTCCCTTTTTGTTTTGTCATTCTGAGCACCGACATGCCCCAGTGTGGGGCACCGGGACGGTGGACGAACAGGGATTGGGGTACCGTTTCTTTGGTTTCTCGAAGTTTGGTGTTCTCAGTAGGTTACGCTACTTGCTTCCACGTGATGCAATGCCTGTTAGTTGAGAGCAGGCGCAACCTTCCCCCCACTGTCATTCTGAGGAGGCGTAGCCGACGAAGAATCTGGGCGGGGGAAACGAGCATTTCTGTCTCCTCTTGCCCAGTGTTTCCTGCCCGAAACCTCGTGGGCAAGAGAGGCGACAAGTGGTGGCAGGTGTACCCGAGCCCCCCACCCAGATCCTTCGCGGAGCGCCGTTGGCGTACCACTCAGGATGACATTGGGTGAAGGGGGCGGCTCGGGATGACTCGGGATGGAGAATGGCCCGGGATGACAAAGTTGGCGGGGGACACTCCACACGGCGCCTCCCAGCTGGCGGCAGCTGCTCAACGGCTTTCACTCTCTACATGCCTAGCGCCCACGATGAGGTCCGCATGCGGTACCGGTAGGCCCCGTCAAAACCGGAAGAGTTGGTGCCAAGGCAGAGGAACTAGCAGGTAGACGATCGAGGCAACGGCGAGGAATGTCCCGAAAGGCAGCGCCGTGCGGCCGTCACCCCGTCCAGCGATCATCAGTCCGACCCCGACCAGCGCACCCAGAATAGCCGCGACGATCAACACCCACAGACACCCCATGACCCCGAGGACGGCCCCGATCGCAGCAAGGTATTTGACGTCGCCGAACCCCATCCCTTCGATCCCGCGCACGGCCTTGTACAGCACAATCACGGCAATGGGAATCCCCCCACCGACAACGATGCCGAGCCCCGCTTCAAGCGGCGTCGTCAGCCCTCCCGCCAGGGAACCGGCAATACCCAGCACCACCGCCGGGTAGGTGATCACATCGGGCAGGATCTGATGCTCGAGATCGATCAGCCCCAGCGCAATCGACATCCAGACGAAGACCACCGCTTCCCCCATTGCGACACTCAGACCGTACCGCGAGACGATCAAGGCGGTTAGGATGGCGGTAACCAGCTCGACGACGGGGTATCGCACTGAGATCGGTGCACCACAGTCACGGCACCGGCCCCGCAGGATCAGCCACGAGAGAACCGGGATATTGTCATACCATCGGATCAGATGCCCGCAGTTCGGACAGTGGGAACGTGGCTTGACCACGCTCTCCCCGCGGGGCACCCGGTAAATGACAACGTTGAGGAAGCTGCCCACAACGGCCCCGACGCACACCGCGTAGATCAGCATCAGTGGTTGGAGCCAGACATCCATCGGTAGAGATCCTCGTGCTGCTGCACCATCGTGTCAATATCGAATTGATCGAGCTTTCTCGGAGCGGAGGTCATGCGCCGGTACAACCCTTCATCTCTGAGCAGCCGAATCACGGCACGAGCCGCGTTCTCGATATCACCCGGCTCAACCAGCAAACCGGTGACGCCATCGGTGACCACCTCCGGCGTTCCATCGACCGCGGTCGCCACAATCGGAACGCGGGCGGCCACAGCCTCCACGGCAGCTCGCGGGAGTCCTTCGAAGCGGGACGTCAACACGGCAACGGTCGTCGCGCTCAAGACGGCTGGAATGTCATCGAGCCAGCCCGGAAAGTGGATGCGTTCGCCAAGCCCCACCCGGTTCGCCAACCGTTCGGCGTCATCGCGAAGCGGGCCATCACCGGTCATCAGGAAGTGCGCGTCCGGAACGGCGTCACCAATCTTTGCCGCCGCGCGGACGAAGTCGAGTGGGGCTTTCTGCGGCTTGAAGTTTCCCACCTGCGTCACGAGCGGGACCTCGCGCGGGATCCCAAGCCGGTCCCGCAGCGCCTCCCCTCCACCGGGGGAACACACCTCGCTCAGCCGGATGCCGGAGCGGATGACACTGACCCGGTCCCGTTCGAACAACCCGAGCGCAACCCCTCTTGCGGCGTTTGCCCTGGCAACGGCAATGAAATGATCCGTCCAGCGCGCCGCATGCCGTTCGAGGGAGAGAAACATGCCGCGTACCGGTGCCGGTTGTAACGGCGTGAATCCGAAGCCGTGGATCGAATGGATCACCACCGGAACGCGTTCGAGATGAGCGGCCAGCCTGCCAAGGATGCCCGCCTTGGAAGAATGTGTGTGCACGATATCGGGCCTCAGCCTGCGGATGATCTGCCTGAGCTGGCCGAGCGCGCGGATATCAGAGGTTGGTCTGATCTCACGCACCAGCTCGCTGACCGGGTAGAGGCCAGCGCCCTCGAGCCCAGCCGTCTCCTGATCGAGCCGGCCCCCGGGCCCCCAGGCAAGCGCGGGACGAAAGAGCGTCCGGTTCAGGTGTCCAACGGTGTACAACGTGTTGCGCTGTGCTCCTCCCAGCTCAAGCCGGGTAATGACATGCAGCACGGTCAGCCGCTCCGTCACGCGCTCAAATCCCCAACGATCCGCTGTGCCACGCCCATGCCATCAAGGATCGCGTCCTCCATGGCCGAGTATTTCCACTCTGCCCAGCGTCCCGCGACGATGACGCCCTGCTCGCCGAGGAAACGCAGGAGAACGTCCACAGCTTTACGCCGGTGATGATCAAAAACGACGTACGCTGGGTCGATCACATGGACCATGCGAACACGAATCTTTCCCTGATCGAGAAGGCCCGCGGCCGCCGCTGCTGACTCGGCCTGTACCGCAACGTCGTCGACATCGCGCGCACCCCCCGCGAGGCTCACCTCAATCGAAACCGTGTGACACCCCTCTGGCGCGACCCGGCCATGATTCGATGGGAATCCGATCCGGTAGAACGGGATCTCCGGATCGGCAAAATACACCCAGTGCTGATCGGCCGGTGCGGCGCCCTCTACGCCGAGCGCAACGTTGAGCACACCGACCCAGCGCAGGGCGCGGCGCGCAGCGGTCACAGCCTCGGGCACCGGTCGCTCGAGCAGATCGATCAGGGCTGGCAGGCTGATGGTCGAAACGAGGTGCTCATAGACGAGCGAGCGGCCGTCTTGAAGCGTCACGCGACGGTGTTTCAGGTCAATACCGGTCACCTCTGCGCCCGTCTCCACGCCCGGCACACGGCTGGCAACGGTATCGGGCAACAGCCGGATGCCACCGCGCGTAGGGTAACGGAACACCGCGTTGTACCCCACACCACGATGCTCCAGCCCCAGCGCCCCATCGATGACCTCCTCCAGATCCGGCTTGGGGACGTAACGGCCCACCCAATCGACGCCGAGCTCCTCGGGCGCTGCGCGAAAGAGCTTCGTGTTGTACGGGAAAAAGAAATGCCGCGCAAGCCCTTCACCAAACCGGTCCAGCACCCACTCGCGAAAGGTTCCGGCGGACCCAGCTCCTTCCTGCGGATCACACCACGACCGGATGAAACCGAGCAGGCAATCACGGCGCACCTCGGGAGCCAGCCCTGCCGTATTGATCTGCACGGGGTATGGCGTCGTCCGGCCACCAATCACGACCGCGGCCCGGCGTTCGTGAACCTCCAGGGCATCCCAAACTCCGAGCTCCTCCAGGTACGCGACCGTTTGCTTCTGTTGAACGTGCAGGAGATGTCCGGTCAGGTCAAAGGTGAATCCTCCCTCTTCGAACGACCGGCACGCCCCACCCGGTCTGGCCTCGCGTTCGAGAACAACCGCTTCGACGCCATGACGGGCCAGACGCTCGGCGGCCACGAGGCCGGTCAACCCGCCGCCCACAATCAGGATGCCGCTCATCCGGTCTCCATCGGAACCCGGGCCAGCCAGATGAGAACCGCCAGCACACCCACGCCGACGCCGGCGGTCAACCAGAGGGTCGCCCTCGGGCTCAGCCACATGACGAGCAGGCCGCACGCGCCGAGGACGACGGCCGCTACGTCGATCAGGAGAACCGTTGCAACCGTCGAACCGCCAAGCCGGCGCCGGAGCCGCAGCGGAAAGTGATCGGGGCTTCCGTGGTAGATCTTCTTGCCCGCGCGCAGTCTCAGCACGCTGACGTAGACGGTGTCTGTCAGCGGAACCGCGAGGATGTAGACCGGCGCCAGCCAGCCCAGCGGATTGGACCGCGTGTACTGCATGACCATCGCCAGTGCACCCAACGTCATACCCAGAAACAGGCTGCCACAGTCCCCGAAGTAAATCCGTGCAGGCGCAAAGTTGAACCGTAGAAAGCCGAGCAGGGCCCCAATCAGCACAACCGTCAACGAGGCCACGACCCAGCGCCCATTGATGACGGCAACGGCCAGCAGGTAGATCGCTGCAATCGTTCCGATGCTCCCCGCCAGACCATCCATAATATCGATCAGGTTGAATGCGTTGGAGAGCCCAACGAGCCACAGGATTGTCACGAGGATTCGGACCGCCCAGGGCAGTGCCACTACGTGCACAGAGATCCCAGCTCTGAGAAGCACAAAGACCGCAATCAGCTGGCCCACGACTTTTGCAAGCGGCGTCAGCACGCCGAAGTCGTCGATCAGCCCGACCATCGCAACGATGCTCGAAGCGAGGAGAAGGGCCAGCACGGAGGCGTTGAGGTCGAAGATCATCCCGTACGCCAGAAGAAACGCTGCAAAAACGGCCAGCCCTCCGAAGTAGGGCACCGGTTCCTCCTGATGCTTGAGGTTCCCATCCGGGGCATCGACGATTCCGAACCTCAGCGCAGCCCGCCTCGCCTGTGGCATCGCCCACAGGCTCAGCAGAAACGCCAATGCGCATCCGAGGCTCAGGCGGATGATCATGGCAGCTCCCGGAGACGTTTCTTCGGCCACGTCCGCCGCCGGCGCCACTCGGAACGCAGAAGCGGTCCCCGCCGGATCAGATGCCGAAGGAGCCGCGGACGACGGATCGCACCAAGTATGATCATGCCAACATCCCAGGCCAAGAGTACGGGGGCACGCACGGCAAGATCAAGCGGGTGCAGGTGGCGGATCAGCGTGATCCAGCGGTTCGTGATGATCAACGCCTCCAGCTCGGGCGGACGCCGCCACCGCAGAGGGCCACGTCCGGCAGCCGCTCCCCCTCCCCGCAGGTGGGTCGCGACGGCGTCCGGAAGCGCCACGATGGGAAAACCAGCGGCATTGAGCCGCCAACCGAGCTCGAGATCTTCCCAGAAACAAAAAAACTCCTCGGCCCACACACGGCTATCCGTTGCGACACGATTGAGCGCGCGGCGCCGGTAGACCGCCAGCGCACCGCACGCTGCTAACACTGGGGTCTCTTGAAGCAGCGCCGCGTCGAGCGGACGGCCGTACCCGCGGTCGCGGACTTCAAGGTTCCAGTGCCGCAGCACCTGTCCAACGCTATCGACCAGGACCCCGTCCGGCCGCATCAGCCGCGGCGCGATCCCCGCGAGCTCAGAATGCTCCTCCAGCTTCCCGGTACACTGCGCCAGACAGTCTGGCGCAACGGTCACATCCGGATTCATGAACGCAACGGCTTCGACATCGGGCGGCAACGCGTCAAGCCCCCGGTTGCAGCCACCCGCGAACCCCGTGTTCTGAGCAAGGGCGATCAGCCTGACATCGCGTCCAAACCGTTCCTGAACCAACCCCGCCGAGCCATCCACCGACGCGTTGTCGACAACGACGATCTCCGGCCGTGGCCGGCTCGCGAGCAACGCCTCCAGGCAAGCCGGAAGATCATTCCGGGAGTTGAATGAGACGACGACCGCGCCGAGCTTCACCGCGATGCCCCTGAACCGGCCGCCCAGCGCCAAACCTCGACGTGAGCCCGCGCCGAATCTTCCCACCGGAAGCGCCGGTGGATCGCCGCTGCCTGTGCTTCCCGCTCCTCGAGATCCGGCGGATGGCGCAGGATCTCGTCGACCATTGATGCCACCACTTCCGCGTCGCCCGGAGGAACCAGCCGGACCCACCGTTTGAAGTGCTCCCTGTGGACATCGATGTCCGAGGCAACCACGGGTGCTCCACAGGCGAGCGCCTCCAGCAACGGCAGGTCGAACCCCTCGCCAAAGCTCAACGAGAGGCCTACCGCGGCACCGCTCAGCAACGGCGGGAGATCCTCGTCCGGAAGGTATCCGGTGAAGATCACCCGCTCTGCCAACGTGCCTGGAACCGCGCCCCAGCGTTGCTCTTCCTTGCCGACGATGACGAGCTTTAGGTCAGGCCAGTCACGGAGCAGGAGACCCAGCGCGTCAAGCGCCGTACTGGTCCCACGCCTCGGGTGCAGCGATCCCACCGTCAACAGATACGGTGAGGAGATCCCCAGGCGGGCCGTGACCGGCGCCAGATCCCCCGGCGGACGTGGACGAAAACGCTTGGAATCGACGCCGTGCGGGATCGCCCTCCCCCTTTCACCCAGTGGCCCAACGATCTCCTGAAGTGTGTCCAGCACCGCCTGAGATGGGGTAATGACCGCCGCCGCGTGCCGCGCCGACCAAACGAGCAGCTCGGCGAATGGATGCCTTCCCCGGCGTGGAAACCATTCCGGATGCGTGACCGGGAGCACGTCGTGGATGGTGACGACTGTTGGGCACGGCGTCACAAACGGCCGGTAGTAAAAGGGGCAAAAGAGCACGCCCGCACCACGCGCCCGCCGTGGCAGTCCGAATTGCACCCACGGGAGGGTCCTGGCAGGCCGCGTGGGAGCGAGCAGACGCGTCACGATACTGGCATCGGCTACATCGTCCAACCCATCGAGCACCCCCCGCACGACCCGTCCAACACCGGTCGGACGGCCCATCATCGGCTTCGCATCGATGGCAACCGTGAGCATCTCCATCCGTACGCTTCAGTGTACCCCAGGGACGAGGACAGCGGAGACAATGGCCGCCGGCAAACCCCGCCGCAGCACATCCACCAGCATGCCATCCCCTTCCGGAAACCAAACAGCGCCGACCGCAACCCCGATCGGTTCCACCCCCAAGATGGGCACAGCGCGACAACCTCTCCTGCAGCGCCAACAGATTCGCGGACGACCGATGGTACAATCACCCCAGTCATACAGGCGGGCTGGGTGGAGTGGAGGAGCAATGCATGAAGGTGGCCAGGTGGCCATTCCCGTATTGGTCATGTGACTTGAAGTTCGCTGGCGGAGAACACCGGCTGGGCTTGGACGCCCCGGACTCTGGATGGCAGCGGGAACCTCGTCCTCGGAGTGGCTCCGGAAAGCGTCTGCCGCGTGGGAGCCATTGCACCGTACGGGACTATCCGGCGGTGGCGCATGCAAAGGCCGCTGTGGAAAGTAAGCCTTGTGGCCGGCCTTGCAAACATCTCTTCCCGGAAAAGGCAGCCGGATGAAACCAGTCAACGGTGAGCAGCAGCCAACGGATGATAGCTCAACATCCGGCCTGGTGATTCGCGGCTCGATCCTGCGTGCGGCCACATTCTTCATCACAGCCGCGGTTGGGTTCTTCCTGATGCCGTTCATCCTCCATTCGTTAGGCAACCGGATGTACGGCCTCTGGGCTCTCGTCGGGACCTTCCTCAACTACTTCATGTTACTCGATCTTGGTGTCTCCTCGGCCGTACAGAGGTACGTCTCGCAAGCTCTAGGCCGGCAAGATCTTGAGGGTGCTGCTGTCGTGGTCAGCACAGCCGTCTTTCTCTTCCTTGTTGTCGGCATTGTCACAGTACTCTTCTCGCTTCTCGTCCCGCTGTTGCTCCCCCAGCTTCTGCACAATTCTCCGGACATCCAGCTCCTTGGAAAGCTCATTATGATCGTCGGCATCGGAATCGGCCTCAGCCTGCCTGGCCGGATTTTCGAGGGAGTGCTTGCCGCTCGCCTCAAACAGGATCTCCTGTCCCTCGTGTGGCTTGGGAGCCTGCTGACTCAGACAGCGCTCATTGTCCTCGTCCTCAGGTCCGGGGGAGGTATTCGCTCTCTTGCAATCATCGTCTCCGCGATGGTCGTACTTCGCTTCGGCGTGACGACCTTGATGGGCCGGCGGTTGTCCGGGAGCGCCCTCCTTTCTACTACGCGTTTTTCCCTCCTCGAGGCGCGTAAGCTCTTGCAGTACGGTATCTTCACACTCCTCAATCGCATCGGCGACTACCTGCGGTTCCATTTGGACAACTTCGTCATCGGAGGGTTTCTTGGCCTTGCACCGATCACACTGTACGCCATACCGGTCAAGCTTCTCGAATACTTCACGAATTTCATGCTGAGCATCGTCGGATTCGTCAGCCCCCTGTTCAGCTGGTACGAGGGGCGAGCAGATCTAGACATGATCCGGAGGCGGTTTCTCGACATCTCCCGGATTTCAGTGATGGCGGCAACCTTTATCGGAGCCAACCTCCTGCTCTATGGGAGAGAGTTCATTAGTCGGTGGATCGGCCCGGGGTATGTGTCGAGTTACCGGATCCTCGTCATCCTAGGCGTCCCGGCAACCCTTGCGCTGATGCTGAACCCAGGTATCAGCGTGCTGTATGGCATCTCGAAACATCACTATTACACGGTGGCGAACATCGTCGAGGGCCTCCTTAACTTGCTCCTTAGCATATTGCTCGTCAAACGGTTCGGCCTCACCGGCGTAGCTCTCGGCACTGCCGCGCCGATGCTCCTGTTCAAGATGTGCATTCAGCCGGTGTACACGTGCCGGTCGATTGGCATGCCGGCACGAAACTACTACCAGCTGATTGCAACAGTCATGTTTCGTACGCTGCTCCCCGTTGTGCCATACTTTCTGCTGATCCGTTCACTGCTGCACCCAACCTATACCTCCATGATCCCAATCTGGTGTGGTGAGATCCTCCTTTTCGCGCCGGTGGCATGGTGGATGATCCTGCGCAGAGAAGACCGGATGGCGATACGACGGGCAATCAAGCGATGGTAAGGTCAACGAGGTGAAAGGGGGCAGGAGGGACTTGGCCGGGAACCGTGGAGGACGGCAACGCAACAGAGCCGCCCCTGACTCGTTGGATACCATTGTGCGTCATCAGGAGACAGTGGCGACCGCAAGTCATAACGAAGAGGCTGAGCAGGAGAGGGACGATCTCGTAACGGTCGTCATCCCGACCCGGAACCGTGCGGAGGTGCTCGCCACAGCGGTTCGTTCGGTCCAGCAGCAGACCTGGCCGCACATTGAAATCATCGTTGTCGACGACGGCTCCACCGATGATACGCCTGCCGTGTTGCGCCGCCTCTCCGGTTCGGACCGGAGCGTCCGGATCGTCCGGCAGTCCCACCGCGGGCATGGAGCGTCACGCAATACCGGACTCAAGATCGCGCGAGGCGAATGGGTTCTGTTCCTCGACGACGATGACCTGCTGGAGCCGGGCTGCATTGAGACCCTCCTCGAGGCCGCCTATGCTGATGATGTGCCGGCCGTGGCATGCCGGGCCACTGCCTTTGACGCGCCACTCGTTCCCGTTGATTCCTCGCGTCTCCGTGCCGGAGATCCAGGGGTACCTACCTGGCCCCTATTTGGCGCAGATCTCCCGCACAGGGTCACAATTGAGGAACTTGCTCTTCGCCCTCTTTTTCCAATCGAGGCAATCCTCCTCAAGCGCGGGTTGATGGTCGAGGCCGGCGGTTTCGATGAACGGCTGCCAGGCGCTGAGGATTACGACTGCTGGTTCCGTATCCTCGAGCTCGTGGGACCGTTCCCCTTGATCGCCGAACCACTGGTGTGGGTGCGCTTCCACCCGCGTCAGACGAGCGCGGCACATTTCATGATGTCGGAGGCGACCTACCGGGTACTTTCCAGTGTCTTAGTCTGGCACCCGGAGCTGAGGGGGACCACCCGCTTTCGGCGAAGGATGGCCATATTGTGCCGGGAGAATGCGTACGCCGCACTCTGCAGGAGGGATGGAATGGGAGCGAAGAGCTGGAGCAGTGAGGGGCTGGGGTGGTCCCATGTCGAATGGAAGCTTTGGATGTACCGCACTCTCGCGACCATGCCGCATGTTTTCCCATACCTCGTCCGCTGGAAACAAAAATTGTGGCGCCTTCGAAATGCCGGGGGCTACGGCCATCGTATCCGGTGAGGAAGATGGAGCTCAGGACACTCCAACGGTACGGTAGATCCACCTCACGGCGTGATCCGTGGCGCTCCCGACGTTGAAGAACCGCTCTTGGAGGATCCGTCGCCGTTCTTGTGACCTCCTGGCAGGAAACTGAAGTGCCTCATTCAGCGCTCTAAGCATCGCTGCAGGATCCTCAACCTGGACAATTGCACTCAAGACCTCATTGAGATATGGCTGTCCTCCGATCGCCTGGAGGAGTCTGTCATACCGGTGAACGACAATCGGCCGGTCGAGGAAGAGGAATTCGTAGATCACGGAGCTAACATCCGAGAGCAGGACATCGGCAGCGGACATGATTTCGTAGATCGATGTGTCCGGATCGTCAACGACCACGACGTTCCGGCTCTGCAGCTCCACGAGAATCTTGTGCCAGTCCTTGCCCCCACACCGCTCCGGCCGGAGCAGGTTTGGATGAGGTTTAACGATCACGTTGAACTCGCGCTGCCGGCACAACGCCCCCAGCATGGGTTCGTTCATCGCGATCAGATCCGGCCGGGCATGCCAGGAAGGGGCGTAGAGCACGACAGGCCGCCCCAGCTCGAGTCCGAACCTCCTCGGTACCCGGTCTGTGCATGGGTGTCTGAGGAGCCTGTCACCCAGCATGAAGCCGGCCTCAATAATCTCTGCTCCGGTCCGCGCAAACCGGCGTTGGAGGGCCGCCTGGGACCTTGTGAGCGCAAAGATGGCGTCGTACTTGCCAAGCTCGGTGCATCCGGTGTAGTTCGCCTTCATGCCATCTCCGTGTGGGATGAAGAGCCATGTTCCCCTGTGCGGAATCCAGGACAGCTCTCCGTAATCCAGAGAAATCGTCAGGTCAAAGGACCGGAACTTCACGGACAGTGGAGAAACAAAACGCTCCACAACGATTGGGTCCGTGGAGAAGGTCGCCCTCGAAAACCCTGGGTTCTCAAGGAAGAAAAGGCTCACGGTTGCATCCTTGTGCAGCCGTTCAATGAGGGGCCGGATGTGAAGATAGTGGAAAGGTTCCAGGCAGTCCACGAGAATGCGTGGTTTCGGGACCCCCCACAAGGCGCGCATCGCCTTCCGGCTCCGGGAAGTGAGCCCAAGCAGCGCACGAAGGGGGGGTCTGACCACCCTCCCAACACGCATCTTTCTAACCGTTCGTCCCATGGTTCTGTCGAGCAACCCTCACGTCGAAGACCATCCCCGACACGGGAGAGAGCAACGCAGCAAGAGTCGTCGAAGCTACGTCGGCTGGATCGAGGAGCGTTTCAGGGGGCTCCTCACCAAAGTTCTCAAACCGCATTGGGGTTGCCGCGCGCTCCGGATTGATCGCGTTGATCCGGATGCCATCCTCGGCCAACTCCTCCGAGAGCCCCTGGATAAGGTTGACGATCGCTGCCTTGGCGGAGGAATAGATGACGTACCGGGGCCGTCCCCTCGTGTGGGAGCTGGATGTGAAAAGCACAATAGATCCATGGGTTCTTCGAAGGTGAGGCAGAGCGGCCATGGCGACGTTCACAGAGCCGAGATAATTGATCTCAATTTCTCTCCTGATACCTTCCGGCGTCCGTTCGCACAGTTTCCCAACGCGCAGGACGGCGGCACAGTTCACCACATGATCGATACGGTGCTCCTCGCGAGCCACGGCCTCGAGGAACCGTGAGACCGAGCCGGAATCGGAGACATCCACGCCGGTTGAGCGGCTCGAGGCGTGAACGCGAGCGCCATGTGAAGTTAACAGCTCGACGACCGCTTTCCCAATTCCGCGCGTCCCTCCAAAAACGGCAACGACCTGCCCACGGAGCCTGTCATAATCCAGCTCATCGCCAACTGTGAGGCATTTGAGCTGAAAGAGCCGGTCCGCGAGAAACAGGTCTTGGGGATAGGTAATTTTGATGTTTGTCAGCTCACCCTCTACCACGGCAATGTCGCAGAGATGGTACCGGGCTACGAGCCCACAATCATCGGTCACGCGGACGTCAAGATCGGTATCAGCCATGCGATGGGCTTCCCGAATTAGGGGCAGGCGAAATCCTTGAGGTGTCTGTCCCCTTCTCAAGGAGTCGCGTTCTGGAATCGACGTGATGAGGTTCCGCTTGTTGACCTCGATGATTGTATCGGCGGGTTTGATCGCGACATCCACGGCGGAGTGCCGTTCGAGAGCCATAAGAATATCGTCAATGATTTTCCGGCTCACGAAGGGCCGTACAGCATCGTGGATCAAAACATAGCCATCTTCTGACGAGATCGCCTCAAGCCCACGCCTTGAGCTCTCTTGGCGCGTTTCGCCACCATCGACAATCGTCACCATCTTTGCCGATCGCATCGCCGAAACAATCCCTGTCAGGTGACCTCGAAGCGCCGGATTAACCACAAGGACAATTTCGTCGATGCGCGGATGCTTCTCGAAGGCCTCAATCGCAAATTGCATGATCGGCTTTCCGGCAATCTTCAAAAGCTGTTTAGGAGTTCCATAGCCAAGGCGGGACCCAAGGCCCCCGGCAAGGATGATGGCGAACGTTTTCATTACCAATTCCCCGGAAGCATCATCCTTGAACGCTGCGGCCGTGAAAAGGGGAGTAAGCCCGTATGGTACCGGGACGTTGTCCCGGCGGGACACCGCCGGTCAGAGAGGGAAGTCACCTCTTTCGCGGGCACTTCTCGGTTGTGGGCTGGGTGTTCCTGTAGCCGATCGCCACCTTGTTTTTCTATTGTTAGAAACCAGGAAGCTCCAAGTGCTAGACGCCAAGACGGGTCCCGTGGGAAGCCCCGGAAACCACAGAGGGGGTGTGGGGCCGCTCCATGTTGATGCTCTGCCAACAGCGGGGTCTCGTTTTGTTGAAGCGTCTTGATTTCACTCTCCACAGTGACCTTCATGACCACGGAGCGGCTAGCGGGAAAGAGAGCCTCCACAAAGTAATGGTACAACACCTGGGCCAGCCATGAGGTTGCCCCAGTTTTCGCTCGAACGCCATGTGGAGGCCATGATCGACCTCTATCATCGGGTTTTCAACGATCTCGACGGGCCGCACCGGAGAGGGTTCTGACGATGAGCTCGACGGTGGTCTCGAAGGAGAACTTCCTACGCACTGCCAACGCTCCTTTTTGTCCCATCTCGACGAGGTCCTCAGGCCTCAGAAGCAATCTGACAAGAGCACTGCTGAGCGTGTCCGCCGAAGGATCTTCCACGCAATACCCGGTCTGATTGGGCACCACTGTTTCCTTGACACCCCCCGCACAGTCGGCAAGAACCGTGGTCCCCTGCCAGAGAGATTCCAAGGGAACCAGGCCGAAGGGCTCCTCCCTGCCAAGGTGAACCGTCAGGAGTGCCCGGCGATACAGGGCGTGGAGCTCGGGCGTGGCAACCCCGGTACGGAGCTCTGCGTAGCCGTTCTCAATGAGAAGTGCGAGCTGTTCCTCGATCAAGGGCCTCATCGGTCCGTCACCGACCATGATCAATTTGAAGTGTTGACATCCTTCTCTCATGACGGTTTCTTGCCACGCTTGAAGCATCATCTCCGGACGCTTTTCCGGAGCCAGGCGGCCAACCCACAGCACGACCGGTTCCTTATCAGGGACCGGAACGGGGGTTTGGGCATCAAAGTGTGGGAGGAGAGGGTACGCTACGGTGGCTTCTCTCCCATAGATGGATGTGACCCTCCCGGCAGTGAAATGGCTATTGGCAATGATGGCGGCAGCAGCTTGGACCGTCTCGCGGTCCCATATTCTGAGCCGATCGCTCCACTTTTCCGCACCGATCCAACCCCTTATCAGGGCAAGACGCAAGCGGCTGGAGACTCGCCAGAAAGCCCGTCCCGGTCCGAGCCGACGGAGGCTCCGGAAGACCTCTCGAGCATCACGGGGCCGTGTGGGCCCCGGCTGGACCACCTCATGCTGAAGATCCCACAGAGATCGCGGGGGTTCTTGGCAATACCACACGAAGGGGAGGCGGCTTTGGGAACACCGAACCCATTCACCTGCGGGATGGTTGTGAACGAAGAGGACATCGTGGCCGCTCCAGCGGGGAGCAAGGAACCGGCCGATCGCCCGCCAGTCCCACGGTCCCGACACGATGCCTCCCAGACCATGGGTCACGACAGGGTAGTCAGCACGGCCGCCCGGAGGGTCACTCCAGCGGTAGGTGTAGAGCACAGCGTTCATCTCGTTCCCAGCGGCCCAGCTTTCGAGGAGACCATGGATGAACCACTCGGCACCGCCCCAGGATTCGAAGGTAGGATGAAGCACTCCGACTGAAAGTGGACGTGGCACCTTCATGCCCCCCGGCTCCTCGGGTTCCAGGGTCCTGCGCCAAGACCGATGCCCGCCCCTGGCAAGGGTAGAATCGCTTCGTGAAACCTCTCAAGATAGGTTTTGACGCACGCGCGGCCATCCTCGACCCCCACCGGGGGCTGGGCAGGGTGACCGCCCAGCTCGCCCGGACTTTGGTCCGGCGCGACGATCTTGAGGTGACGCTCTTTATCCCGCGGTATGCTCATGTTCCAGATGCATGGTACCGGGGCGCCCGGGCCATCGTCCATCTTCCCCAGCCATCGCGGGGCGCTTTTTTCTTCGACGGGCCAGCGTGGAAGTGGGTCCTCCGGCGGCATCACATCGATGTGCTCCACCTGCCGGCGTGGGGCGTTCCGCCGGGCGTGCCGGTTCCCGTCGTCAGCACGCTGCACGACATCACACCGCTGAGGATTCCCGAAAGCATTCCCCCGGCGCGGACGCGGCGCCGGGCCATCCAGCGCCTCACGACCCACCGGCGGGCAACGCTCGTGCATGCGGTTTCACGGGCTACGGCGTCAGATGCCGTCCACGGCCTCGGCATCTGGCCGGAGCGCGTGCGGGTCGCCGGGTGGGGCGTCAACACCGAGATCTTCTCCCCCGGTCCGGACACCGCCCGCAACCACGTCCTGTTCGTCGGGGGAGCCGATCCTCACAAACGGATCAGCCTGCTGATCCAAGCGTGGACGAGCGCGGAAGCGGATGGTCTGCCTCCTCTGACAATCGCCGGCAGCGCGGCACGAGCCTCCTTCGTTCGCAGCGCCGCCGCTCAACACCCGGATCGTCTCGTGCTCGCCGGCATTGTCGACGATCACCAGCTCGCGGGCCTGTACCGGACCGCGATTGCGCTCCTGCTGCCTTCTCTCTGGGAAGGCTTTGGCCTCCCGGTCCTGGAAGCGATGGCATCGGGGTGTATCCCCGTTCTCACCGATCGTGCCTCACTCCCCGAAGTGGGCCGGGATGCTGCCCTCTTCCTTCCCGTCACGGCGTCGGCCGCAGCATGGGCAGCGGCTGTCCGGAAGCTGACCAGTGACGTGACGCTTTGCACGAGGCTGGCTGCACGAGGGATTACCCTTGCGAGCGAACAGACATGGGAGCGCTCGGCAGAACGGCTGATCGAGATCTACCACCAGGCCATCGACTTACGTGGTTGAGAAAGCACGATCCTTCTGGCCAACAGCCGCCACCATCAGCCAGATCACGATCACCGCCGATGCCGTCAGGCTCAGCGCTGCCGCTGGAACCAGCATTGGAGGCATGTACGTCCCCCGCAGGATGTGGAGACCGGGCCCGGTCCGGAAGCTCTGCAGAATGCCCGGGCCAAGGTGTGGTGTGACCGGACGTCCGTCAAGCGTCCACCGCCAGCCCCGCACCGGGGTTTCGGTCAGCACGACATCCCCGCCCGCCGGCGAGGACACGGCAACGGTCAGGCGCTCCGGCCTCGGCCGGGAGATCGTCATCACCGCCGGACCCAGGGCGATCAATCCTGGATGTGGAGCCCGCCTCCACAGTGAAGCTTCCGGCAGGGCTCTCCGGTTCCGGTACAGCCACAATCCTTTCTTGACATCGATTGGATCCAGGCCCGGAACATCAAAGCGGGATCCCAAGACCAGCCAGCGGGCACCAAGCATATCGAGCCACCAGGTTCCGGCTGGACCACGATCCGCCCGTTTGAGATGCCTGGCGAGATGGGCATCTGTCAACGGGGCGTATGTCCGCACCAGATCGACATTTCCCAGAAGGTTGGCGTACCCAAGTGGCCAAAGATGGCTGCCGTGGCGCGCCTCAGCGAGCCACCAGATGGAACCTGCAGGCGGCGGAGGCGTGTAGAGCCTCCCATCGCCGGCAACGCCCTTCCAATCCAGGGTGAACGAATGTGCAGGAGCCACGTGGAGCAGCGGCCAACCCGCGCCGGTACAGGCGGCAACCCCAATTCCGAGAACGGCAGCCCGGAGGCGGCGGGACGGCGGCATCACACCAGCGATGAGTACGGCTGCGCCCGTCACCACACCGGTGATCATGGCCCACGGCCCGTGTGACGCCAAGCCAGCCACCACGGCCCCAGCGCCGAGCACTGCGCCCGCGATCCTCCCCTCACCCCCGAGCCAACGTGTCACGCCGGTCCCTACAAACGGCAGGAGCAGAACGAGCGCCATAACCGCAAAACGGGATGGATACCGGACGAGCTCATGAGTCAGGAAAAGATAGATACCGCTCCCTCCGATGGTGGGAAGTGTCGCCAGCAGGGCCAGGCCAACCATAAGCACAAGCCAGATCCATCGCTTTTTGAGACCGAGCCAGGCACACAAGGCGAGAGGAGCGCTCAAAAAGAGACTCTCGACGAAGTACGTTCCCTTGCCGTAGGCCGGGATGCCAGGCGCAAGAATTTTGAGCCAACCGGATGGCGTGACTGCGCCGAAGAGGTACGGCATCGTGGCTCCCGAGCCCCGGTCGCCGCTCAGCACCCAAAACACGAACGGGACCAGTTGCACCGCGGCGATGGCCGTTCCAAGTCCAAGACCCGCGAGCGCTTTTTCGCGGTGGGGTGTGGCAAAGATGGTGACACCCACGGCCACGGCCCAGAGCTCCGGCTCGCCCGCCAACCACGCCATCGCCGTCGCAAGCGCGAGCAACGGAACGGACCACCGGTCCTTCCTCAGCGCCGCCAGGATCATCCAAGGCGCCCAGGCCAGTGTATCGAGGTTGTTTGTCATCCCCGCCACAGTGAGAACCGGCCCGGCCGACCAGGTGGCGGCCTCCGCCACCAGCTGTCCCCACGGCCCCGCCCCCAGCCTCTTGGCCAGCAGCCCAATGCCCAGTGCCAGCAGGGCCAGGTGAAAGCCGATCTCAAAGCTCATCCCCCAGCCGGCCGGTACGACCATGTACACCCAGTGTGGCGGGTAGAGGATACCCGTCTCCGGATCGGCGAACCACGCCTCACCGCAGCCGTTCTGATCGTTGAGCCAGGGGAGCTCTCCGGTGGCCATGCGTGCTGACGTTAACGTCCGGATCGGCACAAAGTAGCCGGGGATGTCCCTGGCCAGGGGCATCCTGCCGAAGAGCGGCGCGAGCAGCAGCAGAAGCGGAACCCACCACACGCCGAGCCGCTTCACCGCAACGCCTCCTCGAGCGCGCTCCACTGCCACGCCGGCGCCGCCATCAGGTCCCGGTCATACGCTTCGAGCAATCGGCCCTGGCCGCACCTCCGGGCTCTCCGTGCAGCCTCAAGATCCTGACGGGCACGGCCGATCCGTCCGAGATCAAGATCGATCCGTCCCAGCAGCAGCCAGGCGCGGACACAGTTGGGTTCGGCCAGGACGGCGCGTTGATCGAGGCGACGCGCTGCCTCGATATGGCCGAGCGTCCGCTCTAAACGGGCCCAGGCCACCCATGCCCACGGCAGCTCAGGCTCGAGGCGGCATGCCATCCGGTACCCCTCTCGTGCCCGTTCTACAGCGGCTGGCCAGATTCCAAGATCACTGACGATCCTGGCATTGACGTCACCCACCAGAACCCAGGCATCAGACGAACCACGATGAACGTGTACGGCAACATCACTCCAGCGCCTGGCTTCGGCGGCATCTGCCCATGTCCACCGCCCCTTGGTAAGGAGCGCGTGAACCCGCGCCAAAGCGGCCGTGTCGAGCCACGGTTCGAGGCGCACGGCTCTTCGCACCGTGGTTGCATCCTCGCCACGGCGGGCAACGAGACGCGCGAGCGCCGGCTGTGTCATCCCCCACAACACCAGCCCAGCCACCACCACACCGGGGATCACCCGGGATGCTCCGGATCGTCCCCGCGTGCCGGGCGCTGCACCCGAAGGCATGTCATCGGGACTGCTCAATCCAAGGCCCAGGAGCAACCCCCACCACCAGAGCACGATAGCGACGTCAAAGAAATCGTGAAATAGGGCCATGATCCCTATTGCGCCCAGGGAGGCGGCGAAACCGCGCCCGCCCCACCACCGGCGGCTCGCGAGCCGCTGCCCTAAAGCCAAAATCGCTGCAAGACCGATCGCGACGCCGACGGTGCCCGTCCGCACGATCCAACCAACGAGCATCGATTCCGCGCCCCCGATCCGGCGGGCGTGCAGGGCGCATCCCGTGCGGTGTGCCAACCGCACAACGCCCGTCGCGTCGGGGAACCCGCCGGGGCCGATCCCCATGACCGGATGGGCGCCGAGGAGCCGGACAAGTGCCCCCCAGATGCTCGTCCGGTACCACGCGAACGCATCGGGATGAGCGGCGAACCGCCACCAAACGACCGCCGCCCCGGCAGCTACCGCCACGGCCACAGCTCGCCGTTGCCACCCTCGCCGGGCGGCGATCAACAGTGCAACTGCAAGTGCAACCACCCCCGCTCTCGAGCCGGTCAGAACAACGCCCACGCTCAACACGATCAAGAGCGCAGCAGCCACGGTTTTCTTCGAGATCATGACCATGACGAGCGGGATCAGTGGAACGAGAAGGGCCGCCACGAGATTTGGATCGATGAAGGGACCCGCTGAACGGAGCTGCCGGGTTGAGACGGCATCGAGCACTTGCCAGATCACGATCACAACACCGGTGCCGGCTAAAAGTCCGAGGCTCACCCGGCGAGATCGCTGCCCTGCCCGCCGCGCCGCCATCATGATAATCAGGGCAATCAACCACCCGGCGATCGCTTCTTTGGAGGCGAGCGGAGACAAACGGTCTATGAACGCAACGATTCCAGCCCAGGCGAGGCACGCCACAAGCGCCCACTCAAAGCCATCAGGCACGAATGAGCGTGACGCCACCATCACCCCGGCGACCAGGGCCGCACATACGCCTGCCCACACCGCCACGGTTGGATCGAAAGCGCCTCCCGCGGCAGCCGTAACGGTCACGATGCCGGCGGCGATCAAGCTCAGCACATCGCGCACGGCAGCGGCTTGAGGAGACGCAATCACTGGAGGCGAATCAGCCGGTCCGCGCTGCACGGTTCACACTCCCGCCCCCAGCAAAAGCCAAGGCGATAGCTGCATGAAATGTTTCCGGAACATGATGCGCTGCGCCGGCGCACGGGAAGGCTCAAGCATGCTGCAAGGGTAACAAAGCGCGAGACGATCTAGCGGTATCTGCACGTCCATCGAATTACTGCCCGGACAACATCGTATGGGCCATCTTCTCCAGGCCGGAACCCGGCGGGGCGTAGGCAGCGGCGCGAGCCGCTTCTTCCATGGCGCCAGGCGTGTTATGCGCAGCAAGCTCGAGGAGGGCAAGCTGCATCGCAAGGCCTGGAGAGTGGGGACGCCACCACTGAGCTTTCTCCACATCCCGAAGCGCACGGTGCACAAGAGCAGGATTTTCGCTGGCCGAACGGCTGATCGTCCGTACTGGATCGAGGCGCCACGGCGCGATGAATCGTGCCCGCTCGGCAAGATGCAGAGCTGCGGACGGCACGGGGTCGCTAGCCGCCCGCTGTTCCAGTGAGCTTGCGAATGCGTTGAGACACGCGACAAACATCATCGACACCAACATGGCGAGCAGCAGCGGACGGCCCCATCGTTTCGGACGTGAGTGACGCACTTCACCATCCCGTGCCTTCGCCACCGTCCAACCGGCGATCACTGCCCAGGGAATGGCAACACCCCAGCTGAAGAACGAGAAATCAAAGAGGTTGTGGAGAGGCACGATGAGGACGGCCACTGCAAGACCTCGATCGGTCCGCCACGTACGCCAACTCAAACGGGTAACCCAAAGGAAAAACAAAAGCGCCAGGCCAAAGCCGGGAACCCCCATCTCGGCGCCCCACTCCAAGGGCAGACAGTGAGCATGTTGCGGGTGATTCGCTGCTCTCCCAGGATAGCCCAGCGCCGCCTGACCGAAACCCCCGAGGCCTACTCCGGTCACCGGCGCCCCCTCCCAAACCCAGACAGCGGCCTTCCAGTTCTCAACACGCTGGCGCACCGGCTCCAAACGGGTGAGATCCGTCCGCAGCACAGCGACAAGGACAAGACAGCCGAGCACAACGGCCAACGCTGTCTTCCATGCCGGGCTGTGCCTCTCCTCCCAACCGAGCATCAACCCAAGCACGGCGAGCGCAGCTCCAAGCAGGGATCGGGTCAACACGATCCCAAGCAGGCATGAGCCGAGGATCCCTGCCCAGAATCCGCGCCGCTGCCCGGCCGTGATTCTGCTGATGGCAACCGGCACAACCGTTGCCAGAAGCACGGCCAGATGTCCGGGTTGAGCGAGCGCCGCAAAGGCCCGGCCGGTCAGGATCTTGAAACGCGCCATCCCACGCAGGCCCTCGGGAAGCAACGCCACACCCGTGAGGTCAGCCTTGAGACCAAAGCTCACCTGCCACACCGCCCACAAGGTCAGGAGGGACACTCCGAGCGAAAGAGCTGTCACCACCCCGGCTCGTGGAACGCGTTTCGATGCCAGCCAGAGCACGGCTGCAACTACGGCGGCCAAACCGAGCTCCGATGCCGCCGTCGCCCGGTCCCATCCCACCGTCAATCCCGCCGCGACCCAGAGACCAATAGCGAGAGCCGGTACAAGGATTTCACGCTCCCAAGCCAGCGCCTTCCCGCTGAGGCCTGCATTGATCACGAGAAGCCCAAGCACGGCGACACCCGCCCACGGGAAAACCTCGACGGGAAGCCATGCGGCCAATACACCGGCGATGGCCACGAGCAAACCGGTTCTCATGGCCTCAGGCTATCAGAACGGCCAACCGTACCAAAGCTACTTCTGCATCCCTTCGGGCCACTGAACGAACTGACCGTCCGAGATCACAATGTCATCATTGTAATTCGTCGTCCGTCGTCCAATCACCCAGCTCCCCCGAACGCCATCCATCCCAAGAGAAGCAAGTGTATAGTCGGTACCGGAATTCAGATCCGTCTGGTACAAAAATGGCCGGTTCCAACCATCGTTCCGCGGGATTTTCCGGAGATATGTTGGCTCAAGGTTTAAAGCCAGGCTCTCGACATCGCTAACCTTTGGGTAAAAAGTCATGTCGAGCCCATACTGCTCAACGGCGCCAGCCAACGTTCTCATGTCTGCCATCGATCTCTTCTGGCGCGCGCGGTTGAGCGCACGAAACAGGTACGGAACGGCGATCGCGGCG
Organism: Acidobacteriota bacterium; assembly: GCA_015493585.1. Taxonomy (GTDB): domain Bacteria; phylum Acidobacteriota; class Thermoanaerobaculia; order Thermoanaerobaculales; family Sulfomarinibacteraceae; genus JAADFN01. The sequence continues at coordinate 808 of WGCW01000001.1, read as the reverse complement.
AGCATCCCGATGATCGCAACGACGATCAAGAGCTCGACAAGCGTAAATCCCCTCTGTCTCACGGCAGTATCCCCTCCTGCATCTTAAGCAAGAACGGTACCAAAAAAGGGGACGCTTCCGCGTCCCCATCGAAAACGAACCTATATGGTGCGTTACTGCTGCAGACCCTCAGGCCACTGGACAAACATTCCATCGGAGAAGACGATGTCGTCGTTGAAATTGGTTGTCCGGTTGCCAGGCTTCCACGTCGTCGGGCCACTCTTATCGTCCTTTGCATAGGAAATGATCGTGTAATCCAGCCCGTTAGTACCATCACCGTCCCACTTAAAGGGGTTGTTCCAACCATCCTGGGTGGGGATTTTCTTCAAGTAGGTTGGCTCAATGTAGCTGGCTAGATTTGACACGTCAACGATGCCACCGACCTTCGGATAGAAGTTGAAGTCCACCTGGTACTGCTCGACGGCGGTCCCAATGGTTCTCATGTCGGCCATCGTCCTCTTTTGACGGCCACGATTCAACGCGTTCAACAGGTTGGGGATTGCGATCGCGGCGATGATACCAATGATGGCCACCACGATCAGCAGCTCGATTAACGTGAAACCTCTTTCTCTCCTCATAGAACACCTCCATTCGTTCGTTTCTCTCTCAAGCAAGAAGTATACCACAACGAAAAACGCACGACGTTCCCCCATGCCGGACTGGATCGCACCCCGGCGATTCAGATCCGATCCTCACGAATCCCTGCCACTTGAGGCACAATGAGCTGGCGCGAGAGAGCAATCCAGCCCCGGTACTGGCCTTCCAGACG